>NZ_JBEYZF010000008.1:0-283851 GCF_040645915.1 Nonomuraea sp. NPDC046570
CTCTCACGCGATGCCGCATCCACCACCCTGCACGCCGAGCACGTCTGAGACGTGTACGCCGCCGGGACCTTGATCACCTTGCTGCCGGTGTACCGGGCCGCGTTGTGCACCGCGAGTTCGAGTCCGTACCAGCCCTTGTCCAAGATCGCCTTGTTGAGGCCGGACTTTTGGGCGACCCGCGAGCCGGGTTGCTCAACGGTGCCCTTCGCGCCGGCCGTCATGTTCTTCGTTTTGAGGTCTTCCAGCACGACCGTGCCGTACCGGCTGGTGAGCGTCGCGGCGAGCCGGGTGTTGAAGTCCGCGCGGCGGTATCGGACCCGCCGCATGACCACGCCCAGCTTGGCCACCACGCTCTTGCGCCGGTTACTGCCCTTGCGGGTGCGGGCGAGTCGCTGTTGAAGACGCCGGTATCGCCGCGCCTCACCGGAGGTGATGAATCCTCTGTCGTGGAAATCCCCGTCGCTGGTGGTGGCCGCGATCACCACGCCCCGATCGAGACCCACGGCCGGGCCCGCATGCGTCTGGGGGGTGGCCTGGCCGTCCTCGACGAGGAACGACACGAACCAGTGCCTGCCGTCGCGGGTGATCGTGGCCGAGCGCACGATTCCGCTGGGCGGCCGTGACCAGCGGAACCGCACCCAGCCGAGTTTCGGCAGCTTCACCCGGCCCCAGCGGCGGCCGATCCGCTCCACGACGATCTGCTTGGGGTCGGGAAACCGGAACGACGGCGACCACCTACGGTGGCAACGCCACCGGACTTTGAAAGCCCCGTGTGTCCTGCACGCCTGGTCCAAGTCTTTGAGAGTCTGCTGCAGGCAGTGTGACGGCGCGTCCGCGAGCCAGCCGAAATCCTGTTTGGCGTCGGCGAGTTGCTTGCACTGCTCGGCGTAGCCGATGAACGCCCCGCGCTTGCGGTAGGCGCGGCGCTGCTCCAGGCCGGTGTTCCATACCGACCGGCAGATGCCGCCGATCTGTTCGGCGTAGGCGACCTGCTCGGGGGTGAACTCGACCCGATACTTGCGGCCGGTCAGCATGAAACACCTCCCTCCACAGAAACACCTAAGGTCCCCAATGGAACCACGCGGAATCATGGTTGCGTATGAGTGTTCGACAACTCCGAGACAATCTCGGCCGCCGTGTCGAGGCGGCGCACCTGACCGGGGAGCACACCATCGTGGAGAAGTACGGCGAGACCCAAGCCGTCCTTGTCCCCTACACATGGTGGGCCGGACAGCAAGAACGTTCGGGTCAGGGCACGCTCGCGCCCTAGCGGGCACTCCCGCTCGGGCTAACCCCGGCCTGAAGGCCGGGGCTTGCGCCCTTCGAGTTCCGTCAAGAGTTCTCCAGGTCGCCGCTGCGGAGCCGGGGTAGATCGCCATGCTGGGACGATGACCGAAGCCAGGTGGAGGCAGCTCACCGAGATCCCGCTCCTGATGGCGGGCCTGGTGTTCTACGTGACCTACGCGTGGCCGATCCTGGACCAGAGCATGGCGCCGCGCTGGCGGCTGCTGTGCCACGTGCTCACCTTCGCCATCTGGTCGGCCTTCATCGTCGACTACTTCGTCCGGCTGTACCTGGCGCGCGGCCACCGGCGGGCCTTCGTCCGGGGCAACCCGCTGGACCTGGCCGCGCTCGTGCTGCCGGTGCTCAGGCCGATCCGGATCGTCAGCCAGTTGCAGCGCGTCTCGTGGACGCACGAAAGGCTGCGCGTCGACCCACACCAAAGGCTCGCGACGTACGGCCTGGCCTCGGTCCTGTTGCTCGGCTTCGCCGCCGCGGTGGCCGTGCTGGACGTCGAGCGGAACGCTGTGGGGTCGACGATCACCACGTTCGGCGACGCCGTCTGGTGGACGCTGACCACCGTCACGACCGTGGGGTACGGCGACACCTACCCGGTCACCGTCCGGGGCAGGCTGATCGGCAGCCTGGTGATGATCGGCGGCATCGCTGTGCTGGGCGTGGTGAGCGCCTCGGTGGCCACCTGGTTCACCGGGCGTTTCCAGAAGCACTCCGACCAGGTGGACGAGCGGCAGGCGGGCGAGGCCCGGGTCCTGCTCGCCGAGGTGCGAGAGCTGCGCGCCGCGGTGGACCGGGCGCTTCCCGGCCAGGGGCCGGCGTCAGATTGATCGGGTCAGCGCCCGGGAGACCCCGAGTGCGGCGGTCTTCACCGCGGGTGCGAGCCTGGTCGGGTGGAAGCGGGCCAGCGGCACCGACACCGACAGGGCGGCCACCACGGCCCCGTCGCTGAAGACGGGCGCCGCGATGCAGGCCCCGCCGAGCTGCGCCTCCTCGCGCTCGTAGGCCAGCCCGGCCGCCTGGATCTGCCCGATGGCCTCCTCCAGCCGCTTGGCGTCGATGATCGAGTGTGGGGTGAGCCGCCGCAGCGGGCGGCCCAGCACCTGGTCGATGAAGTCGGGCCCCGAGTAGGCCAGCAGCGCCTTGCCCACCCCGGTGCAGTTCAGCGGCAGCCGCCCGCCGACCCTGGACGGCAGCGAGAACGACTCGTGGCCCCGGATCTTCTCCACGTAGACCACGTCGAGCCCGTCCCGCACGCCGAGGTGGATGGTCTCGTGCGTGGCCTCGTACAGGTCGTGCATGAACGGCAGGGCGGCATGGCGCAGATCGCGTTCGAGGGGGACGATGCTCCCGAGCTCGAACAGCCGGCGGCCGAGGTAGTAGCCGCTCTCCCGGCGGGTCACGGCGCCGATCTCGGTCAGCTCGGTGAGCAGGCGGAAGGCGGTGGTCTTGGCCAGATGGCAGCGTTCGGCGACATCGACGAGCCGGAGCGGACCGCCCGTGGGGCGAAACGCGTCGAGGACGAGCCACGACTTCTCCAGCATGGAGAGGCGATCGGTGTTCCGTGTCACGGAACGCATTGTTGTCCATAGAGGCTGCCCGGTTCTATACCCATAATGGCGGATAAATGAGGAGATCGAGTTGTTTGAGCAGGTCGCTCATTTCATCGGCGGGCAGCCGGTGGCTGAGGGCAAGATCTTTCCGGCGTACGATCCGGTGACCGGCGTCGTCGTGCGGCAGGTCCACGAGGCGGACCGGTCCGTCGTGGATCGCGCCGTCGCGGCGGCCAGGCAGGCAGCGCCCGGGTGGGCCGCGCTGCCCGTCGCCGAGCGGGCGCGGTGGATGCGCAGGCTCGCCGACGGCATCGAGGCCCGATTCGACGACCTGGTGGCCGTGGAGATCGCGGACACCGGCAAACCAGTGGAGCAGACCAGGACGCTGGACATCCCGCGTGGCGCGGCCAACTTCCGCGCCTTCGCCGAGATCGCCGCGCAGCGCCCGGACAGCGCCTTCCACCTGCCCGGCGTGCTCAGCTACACCGTGCGCAGGCCGATGGGCGTGGTCGCGGTCGTGGTGCCGTGGAACCTGCCGTTCCTGCTGATGACCTGGAAGCTCGGCCCGGCCCTGGTCGCGGGCAACACCGTGGTGGTCAAGCCGTCGGAGAACACCCCGGGCTCGGCCGCGCTGCTCGCCGAGATCTGCGCGGACATCGGCCTGCCACCCGGCGTGCTCAACGTCGTCCACGGGTACGGCCCGGCCGGGCAACTCCTGGTCGAGCACGAAGGGGTGGACGCGGTCACCTTCACCGGCTCCACCCGTACCGGGGCGACGATCATGAAGTCGGTGGCCGACCGGGTCAAGCCGGTCTCCTTCGAGCTGGGCGGCAAGAACGCGGGGCTGGTCTTCGCCGACGTCGACCTGGACAAGGCGGTCGACGGCTGCGTGCGCTCGGTGTTCACCAACGGCGGCCAGGTGTGCCTGTGCACCGAGCGGCTTTATGTGGAACGCCTGATCTTCGAGGAGTTCTGCGCCCGGCTGGCCGAGCGGGCGGGATCGGTGACCCCGCAGCCGATGATCTCCGCCGAGCACCGCGAGAAGGTGCTGTCCTACTACGAGCTGGCCAAGAGCGAGGGCGCGCAGATCCACACCGGCGGCGGCGTGCCGCAGTTCGGCGACGCCCGCGACGGCGGCTACTTCGTGGAACCGACGGTGATCTCCGGGCTGCCCGCGACCAGCCGGGTGAACACCGAGGAGATCTTCGGCCCGATCTGCCATGTCACCCCCTTCGACACCGAGGCCGAGGCGGTGGCGCTGGCCAACGACAGCGACTACGGCCTGGCCGCCACCGTCTGGACCTCGAACCTGGACCGCGCCCACCGCGTCGCCCAGCGCCTGGAGGCGGGCCTGGTCTGGGTCAACACCTGGTACCTGCGCGACCTGCGCACCCCGTTCGGCGGAGTGAAGCTCTCCGGCATCGGCCGCGAGGGCGGCACCCAGTCGCTCGACTTCTACTCCGAGCCCACCACGATCACGATCAAGCTGGAGCAGCCCGATGAATGACGAGTGGTCCGAGGCCGTGGACGTCCGCACGCAGGCGGCCGACCGGCTGCTGGAGGCGGAGCGGTCGGGCAAGCCGTGCGCCCCCGTCCGGGATCTCATCGCGACGGCCGGCGAGGGTTACGCCGTCCAGGAGGTGAACACGCGCCGGGCCCTGGACGAGGGCCGCAGGCTGGTGGGCCGCAAGATCGGGCTCACCAACGAGGCGGTGCGCAGGCAACTCGGCGTGGACTCGCCCGACTTCGGCATGCTCTTCGCCGACATGGCGTACCTGGACGGGCTGCCGGTGCCGTACGGCCGGTTCCTGCGGCCGAAGGCGGAGGCGGAGGTGGCGCTGGTGCTGGGCGCCGACCTGGAGGGCGGGCCGTTCACGGTCGCCGACGTGCTGCGGGCGGTGGACTTCGCGCTGCCCGCCATCGAGATCGTCGACTCGCGGATCGCCGACTGGGACATCAGCCTCGCCGACACGATCGCGGACAACGCCTCCAGCGGCGCGTTCGTGCTCGGCAACACGCCCGTCCCGCTGGCCGGGCTCGACCTGAGACTGGCCGGGATGACCATGACCAGGCGCGGCCAGGAGGTCTCGACCGGCGCGGGCGCCGCCTGCCTGGGCCACCCGCTGAACGCGGCGGTCTGGCTGGCCGACACGCTCGCAGGCACCGACTTCCCGCTGCGCGCGGGCGACATCGTGCTCACCGGCGCGCTCGGGCCCGTGGTGCCGGTCGAGCCGGGCGACGTGTTCGAGGCGTGGATCGACGGCCTCGGCTCGGTGCGGGCGGTGTTCTCCGAGTGAAGATCGCGATCATCGGCTCGGGGAACATCGGCACCGACCTGATGTTCAAGGCGCTGCTGTCGAAGAAGGTGGAGGTCGTCGCGATGGCGGGCATCGACCCTGCCTCCGACGGCCTGGCCAGGGCGCGCAGACGCGGGGTGGCGACGACCGCCGAGGGCGTGGACGGGCTGGTCGCGCTGCCCGAGTTCGCCGGCGTGGACATCGTGCTGGACGCAACCTCCGCCGCCGCGCACGCGCGCAACTCGGCGACCGTGCTGGCGCACGGCAAGCGCGTCATCGATCTCACCCCGGCGGCCATCGGCCCGTACGTGGTGCCCACGGTCAACCTCGACCAGCACCTGGCCGAGCCGAACCTCAACATGGTCACCTGTGGCGGCCAGGCGACGATCCCCATCGTCGCGGCCGTGTCGTCGGTCGCCCGGGTGCGGTACGCGGAGATCGTCGCCTCCATCGCCTCCAAGTCCGCCGGACCCGGCACCCGGGCCAACATCGACGAGTTCACCGAGACGACCTCCCGGGCGATCGAGCAGGTCGGCGGGGCCGAACGGGGCAAGGCGATCATCGTGCTGAACCCGGCGGAGCCCCCGCTGATCATGCGCGACACCGTCTACTGCCTGGTCGAGGAGTGCGACGAGGAGGCCGTACGGCACGCCGTGACCGAGATGGTCGCCGCCGTACGGGAGTACGTCCCCGGCTACCGCCTCAAGCAGGACGTCCAGTTCAGCCCTATCGAGGACGAGGAGCCCGTCTGGACACTGGTGCCCGGCGCCAAGGGCGGGACGAAGGTGAGCGTGTTCCTGGAGGTGGAGGGAGCCGCCCACTACCTGCCGGCCTACGCCGGGAACCTGGACATCATGACCTCGGCCGCGCTGCGCACCGCCGAGCGGCTGGCCGAGACCATGACGGAGGTGGGCGCGTGAGCACCCGGATCTACGTCCAGGATGTGACGCTGCGGGACGGCATGCACGCCATCCGGCACCGCTACAGCCTTGAGCAGGCCGCCGGGATCGCCCGCGCCCTCGACGCCGCCGGAGTGGCCGCCATCGAGGTGTCGCACGGCGACGGACTGGCCGGGGGCAGCTTCAACTACGGCCCCGGGGCGCACACCGACGAGGAGTGGATCGAGGCGGTCGCGGGAGCCGTACGGAACGCACGGCTGACCACGCTGCTGCTGCCCGGCATCGGGACCGTGCAGGACCTGCGCAAGGCGCACGCGCTCGGGGTCACCTCGGTGCGGATCGCCACGCACTGCACCGAGGCCGACATCTCCGCCCAGCACATCGCCACCGCCCGCGAACTGGGCATGGACGTGGCCGGATTCCTGATGATGTCGCACATGGCGCCCCCGGAGGTGCTGGCCGAACAGGCCAAGCTGATGGAGTCGTACGGCGCGCACTGCGTCTACGTCACCGACTCCGGCGGCGGCCTGACCATGGACGCCGCCCGCGAGCGCATCCGCGCCTACCGTGACGCGCTGCGCCCGGAGACCGAGATCGGCATCCACGCCCACCACAACCTGGGCCTCGGCGTGGCCAACTCGGTCGTCGCGGTGGAGAACGGCTGCCTCCGGGTGGACGCCTCGCTGGCCGGGATGGGCGCGGGCGCCGGAAACTGCCCGATCGAGGTGTTCGTCGCGGTGGCCGACCTGATGGGCTGGGAGCACGGCTGCGACCTGTACGCGCTGATGGACGCCGCCGACGATCTCATCCGCCCGCTGCAGGACCGCCCGGTGCGGGTGGACCGGGAGACGCTGACGCTCGGCTACGCGGGCGTCTACTCCAGCTTCCTGCGGCACGCCGAGACCGCCTCGGCCCGCTACGGCGTCGACACCCGCGCCATCCTGACCGAGGCGGGCCGCCGCCGCATGGTGGGCGGCCAGGAGGACATGATCGTGGACATCGCTCTCGACCTGGCCCGGGGAGGCTCGGCATGACCAAACTGGCCGCACTGCTCGACCAGGCCTGCCGTACGGCTGTCGCGATGCCGCAGCCCGAGGAGGAGTTCGACCCCTACGAGGTGCAGCGGGAGGTGATCGAGCAGCGGCTGGCCCGCGGCGAGCGGGTGACGGGTGTGAAGCTGGGCTTCACCAGCGAGGGCAAGCGCCGTCAGATGGGCGTGCACGACCTCATCCTGGGCCGGGTCACCGACGCGATGGCCGTCGCCGACGGCGGGGTGGCCGACCTGGGGCGCTATATCCACCCGAGGGTCGAGCCTGAGGTCTTCTACCTGGTCGGCAGGCGGATCGAGACGGTGGCCGACGCGCTGGCCCCTGGCGCGGTCACGGCGGTCGCGGCCGGTATCGAGATCATCGACTCCCGCTACGAGAACTTCCGGTTCTCCCTCGACAGCGTGATCGCCGACAACACCTCGGCGGCCGGGTACGTCGTCGGCCCCTGGCAGCCCTACGACCCGCGCGACTGGAACCTGGGCGTGGTCTTCGAGATCGGCGGCAGGCCGGCGCACGTCGGTTCGACGGGCGCGATCCTCGGCGACCCGCGCCGGGCGGTCGTGGAGGCGGCCCGGCTGGCCGAGCGGGCCGGAGTCGTGATCGAGGCGGGCTCGCTGCTGCTCGCGGGCGCGGCCACCCCGGCCGAGCCGCTGCCGCCGGGCGCGCACGTCCGAGCCGAGATCCAGCGCCTGGGCTCGGTGTCGTTCACGGCGGGACCGGCACGGTGAACGGGATCCGCGTCGACGGCAAGGCCACGCCCCGGGGCCGCTTCCCGCACGTCAAGCGGGCGGGCGACTTCCTCTACGTGTCCGGGACGAGCTCCAGGCGGCCCGACAACAGCTTCGCCGGTGTCGAGGTGGACGAGTTCGGCACCACGAACCTCGACATCCGCGTCCAGACCCGCGCGGTGATCGAGAACATCGGCGACATCCTGGTGGCGGCCGGGGCGTCGCTCGGCGACCTCGTGCAGATCACCACCTACCTCGTCAACATGAACGACTTCGGCGGCTACAACGAGGTCTACGGCGAGTTCTTCGACGAGACCGGCCCCACCCGCACCACGGTGGCCGTCCACCAGCTACCCCATCCGCACCTGCTCATCGAGATCCAGGCCGTCGCCTACCGACCGGAGGAGCGAGCATGATTCCCCCCATCGACTTCACCAAGTGGATCGACGAACACGCCCACCTGCTCAAGCCCCCGGTGGGGAACAAGATCATCTTTGAGGGGGCCAACGACCTGATCGTCATGGTCGTGGGCGGCCCCAACGCGCGCACCGACTTCCACGTCGACCCCTACGAGGAGCTGTTCTACCAGGTCCGCGGCAACATGCACGTGAACGTCATGACCCCCGAGGGGCCCGACACGGTGCACATCCGCGAGGGGCAGATGTGGCTGCTGCCGCCGAACCTGCCGCACTCGCCGCAGCGTCCCGAGCCCGGCTCGATCGGCTTCCTGGTCGAGCGCGTCCGGCCGGAGGGGGTGCTGGAGAAGTTCCAGTGGTACTGCCTGGACTGCTCCCACCTGGTCCACGAGGTGGAGCTTCAGGTCCGTGACATCGTGGCCGACCTGCCCCCGGTCTTCGAGGCGTTCTACGCCGACGAGAAGGCCCGCACCTGCGGCGCCTGCGGCGCGCTGCACCCCGGCAAGGGATAGATCTTGATCGTCGACGTGCACACCCACTACGTCCCCAAGGGCTGGCCGGACCTCGGCTGGCCCGAGGCGCCCCGGCTGCGCGTGGAGTCGGAGCGGGAGGCGATGATCCTGCTCGGCGACCGGGAGTTCCGGCGGGTCCAGGACGACTGCTGGAACCCGGCCCGGCGGCTGGAGGTCATGGACGCCGACGGGGTGGACCGGCAGGTGGTCTCGCCGACGCCGGTCTTCTTCGGGTACGACCGGCCGGCGGCGCAGGCCGTACGGATCTCGAAGATCTTCAATGATCTGGCGCTGGAGATCTGCGCGGACGAGCGGCTGATCCCGTTCTGTCAGGTGCCGCTGCAGGATCCCGACCTGGCCTGCGCGGAGCTGGACCGGTGCCTGGCCGCCGGGCACCGGGGCGTGGAGATCGGCAACCACGTCGGCGACCGGGACCTCGACGACGAGGGTGTGGTGCAGTTCCTCAAGCACTGCGCGGAGACCGGCACCCCGGTGTTCGTGCATCCCTGGGACATGCCGGGCGGTCCCCGGCTGAACCGGTGGATGGCGCAGTGGCTGGTCGGCATGCCGGCCGAGACCCACCTGTCCATCCTGGCGCTGATCCTCGGCGGCGTCTTCGACCGCGTGCCCGAGTCGCTGCGGATCTGCTTCGCGCACGGCGGCGGCTCGTTCGCCTTCTGGTTGGGCCGCTTCGAGAACGCCTGGCACCGCAGGAACGACCTGGTCGGCGTCTCGGAGTTCCCGCCCTCGCACTACCTCGACCGGTTCAGCGTCGACTCCGTCGTCTTCGACGAGCGCGCCCTCAGGCTGCTGGTCGACACCCTCGGCGAGGACCGCGTGCTGCTCGGCTCCGACTTCCCCTACCCGCTCGGCGAGTCCCCGGTCGGCGAGCTGGTCCGCGGCGCGGCCTTCCTTTCGAGTACGGCACGCGCAAAGATCCTCGGAAACAATGCCGAGCGGTTCATCGGCAGCACCCCCCACTGAGAAGGGCGGTCGCCGTGCTCGGGCACAACGGCGTCGGCAAGACGTTCGTCTATTCCGCCGCCACTGCGGACTTCCGCAGGGATCCGGCGGCGGCCAAGGAGTATCTCGGGGTCGGCGCGTAGCCGGTTCCGTTGAGCGGAATGAGTGGAAATATGACGGTAAATCGGGATGCGTGTCTTGGGCTTGACGATCAGGACCCGTTGAAGGGGTTCAAGGACGAGTTCGTGCTGCCCCACGGGGTGATCTACCTCGTGGGCAACTCGCTGGGGGCGCTGCCTCGCCGTACCCCCGAGCGGGTGGCGCGCGCGGTGTCGGAGGAGTGGGGGCGTGAGCTGGTCGGCGGCTGGAACAGCGCCGGGTGGTACGCCCAGCCGCTGACCACCGGGGACCGGCTGGCGCCGCTGATCGGTGCGGGGGCGGGGCAGGTCGTGGTGGGCAACACCACCTCGATCACGGTGTTCCAGGCCGTCTCGGCGGCGCTGCGGCTGCGGCCGGGGCGCCGGGTGATCGTCGGGGACGTGACGAACTTCCCGACCGACAACTACATGCTGGAAGGGCTGGTCAAGGCGCTCGGCGGGGACTACGAGATCCGCGACTTCGCCGAACCGCTCGGCGACGACGTGGCCGTGGTGCTGCTGTCGGAGGTCAACTACCGGACCGGGGCGCGCTACGACGTGCCCGCCGTCACCGCGCGGGTGCAGGCCGCCGGGGCGCTGATGGTGTGGGACGTCTGCCACAGCGCGGGCGCGATGCAGGTGGACGTGTCCATGGCCGACTTCGCGATCGGCTGCACCTACAAGTACCTCAACGGCGGGCCGGGCGCCCCCGCGTTCCTGTACGTCAACCCGCGCCACCAGGCGGACGCCGAGAACGTGCTGTCCGGGTGGTACGCGCACGCCGAGCCGTTCGCCTTCGAGGCGGGCTTCCGCCCGGCCGACGGGATCAGGCGGTTCACCGTGAGCACCCCGCACGTGCTGTCGTTCGCCGCGCTGGAGGCGGCGCTCGACATGTGGGAGCGGGTGGACATGGCCGAGGTGCGGGCCAAGAGCGTCGCGCTGACCTCGCTGTTCATCGACCTCGTCGAGGCGGGCACGGACCTGGAGCTGGCCTCGCCGCGCGACCCCGAGCGGCGCGGCAGCCAGGTGTGCTTCACCCACCCCGACGGCTACCCGGTGATGCGGGCGCTGATCGACAGGGGTGTGCACGGGGACTTCAGGGCTCCGGACATCCTGCGCTTCGGCTTCGCACCGCTGTACATCGGCTACGCGGACGTTTACGACGCGGCGCGGACGCTGATCGAGGTGCTCGGCAAGGAGCTGTGGCGCGACGAGAAGTACGCCCAGCGCCTCGCGGTCACCTGAGCCGGTTCCGGTGCGCGGAACCGGTCAGGTTCCGTGCGCCGGAACGGGGTATTGGGGGCGCGGGCCGTACCCAGCACGCTGAGACGCACCCCCAGCCCGAAAGGCACCGCGATGCGTCAACTTCTCCGCCAGGCCCTCGTCACCTCAGGTGTCGCGGGCCTGCTGCTCACCTCCGGCACCGCCGTGGTCCAGGCAGACAACGCCACCGCCGACGAGAACATCCCGTCGATGTGCGGCGACCGCCGCCCGGCCGACCCGGCCCCCGGCGAGTACGGCATGCAGCTCGACGGCACCTTCCGCCACCCCGCCCTCACCCCGGCGGGCGAGGAGCGCTTCTCCTTCCCCGGCGGCGCCCAGGACCTGTTCCCCAAGACCAAGGGCTACGACCCCCGCTCCTACCTCGAGGGCCCGATCAAGCTGGAGGCCTCCTACCGGGGCGCCGACTTCACCCCCGACTACTTCCACAGCTGGCAGAACGTCGTCGACTTCGACGGGCGCCGCTACCTGTTCCAGTACGACCGCAGCGAAGGCCGCGTCTACGACGTCACCGACGTACGCAAGGTGAAGATCGTCGAGCGGGTGAGCCGCAACGACGTCAAGGCCGAGTGGGGCGAGAACGTCGAGCTCAAGAAGGGCAAGGACTGGGACGCCTACGACTACTGGGGCGCCTCCACCATCCAGTGGCGGGACGGCCACTACATCATGATCCAGTCCTTCGAGCAGAAGCGCCAGGTCGGCGAGCTGGGCGACAGCCTGGAGCACACCAAGTTCAACAACCCCGACGGCGTGCGGAAGCTGCGCGAGCAGACCTCGTTCAAGGGCTTCAAGGTCTACCGGCTCGACGGGCCGCGCAAGAAGGACTGGAAGCTGCTGTCCACGGTCACCACCGACGCGACGCTCACCGACCCGAAGCCGGGCGCGCAGCAGGGCTCGGGCTCGCTGGACGTGCCGTACTGGACCGGTGGCAAGTACATGTTCATCGCCGTCGCGCCGCTCGACACCTGGAGCAACACCGAGGTCCCGACCTACCTGTACTCCGCCGGATACCAGGCCTACGACATGACCGACCCGGCCAACCCGAAGAAGGTCGGCGAGTGGCACCGCAAGGGGCAGGTGGCGGGTGATGCCGCGTACGCGAAGAACCCGCGCTGCGGCAACCAGACGTCGTGGATGGGCGCGCGGATGCCGCTGTTCATCCCCAAGCCCGTGGAGGAGGGCGGCAAGTACGGCTTCGCCGCGCTCGGCGGGTTCGGCCTGTCCGTCCTGGACATCTCCGACCCGTCGAAGATGAAGGAGGTCGGCCACCTCGACCTGCCGATGTCGGTCGGCGGCACCGAGGCCGACAACGTGGACGTGTCGCAGTACGAGAGGACCGGCATGGTGTACGTCTCCGGGTACCCGCTCGGGGAGGACTGCCACGAGCCGTACAAGGATGTCTTCCAGATCGACGCGCGGGACCCGGCCAAGCCCAGGATCGTGGGCGCGCTGCCCAGGCCGAAGCCCGCCGCCGGGGCCAGGTTCGCCGACTACTGCCAGCGCGGCGGCAGCTTCGGGCCCAAGCGGACGGGGTCGTACACCTCGCCCGGCGACCCGAAGGCGGGGCTGCTGCCGTACGCGTTCTACAACGCGGGCGTGCAGTTCTACGACACCCGGGACGTGAAGCACCCGAAGATCGCGGCGCAGTTCGTGCCGTCCGGATTCGCCAAGGGCGTGCCGGACTACGCGCTCGGCAACCAGACGCACGCGATCTACGTCGAGTGGGACCGCAAGCTCGTCTGGGTGTTCACCAACGACGGGATGTACGCGGTCTCCTCCAAGCAACTGCTGGGGGCGCCGAACCTGGGCAAGCCCGCCAAGCCGTTCCGCACCAGCGCCCGCTGACCCCCGGCGTCCACCGTCTCCCGGGGGCGGGGAGAGGCATTCCCGCTGGCTGGCTAGCATGGAGCTGCCCACAAGGCACTCCATTGTTCGCCCGCGTCTCCGTGCGGCCTGCGCACGAGCGGGTCGGCGGAAGCGTGGTCCCAGCCTCCCGGGAGACCCCCGCCATGCTGTTGACCTTCGCGGTCACCGCACTCGTCATGATCATGATCCCCGGCCCGGACGCGGCCCTGATCATGCGAAGTTCCCTCGCCCACGGTCGCGTCGCCGGGATGCAGACCATGCTCGGCGGCGTCCTCGGGCTCACCGTGCACGCCGCTGCCGCCGCCGTCGGGATCTCCGCCCTGCTGGCCGCCTCGCCCACCGCGTTCACCGTGGTCAGGGTGCTCGGCATCGGGTACCTGCTCTGGCTCGGCGTGCAGACCCTGCTGGCCAGCCGCCGGCCGGTCGAACCGCTCGCGGCCTCGACCTCGCCCACCGGGCACGTACGCCGGGGCCTGCTGTCGAACCTGCTCAACCCCAAGGTGCTGCTGCTGTTCGTGACGTTCCTGCCGCAGTTCCTGCCGACTCACGGGGAGACGCTGGGCAGCGCGCTGCTGCTGTCCGGGATCGTCGCCGGGCTGTACGTGCTCTGGTTCACCCTCTACAACGTGCTCGTCGACAAGGTGAGCACGCTGCTGCGCACGGCCAAGGTGCGCCGCCGGATCGAACGGGTCACCGGCGTCCTACTGGTCGGCTTCGCGCTGCGGCTAGCTGTCCAATAGCTTGATCGCCCGCTTCGGGGCGATCGTCCGGTAGCTCTCCTCCACCCAGTCGATCAGCACCTCGGTCTCCGGCAACTCCCCCATGAACGGCACCGTCACCCAGCCCGCCTTGCCCAGGCCGTACCCACTCGGCGCGGCGCCCTCCACGGTGAGGGCGTGGCCGTGCGAGGCGGGCAGCTTCACGCCGAACGTGGGGCTCCACTTCTCGGTCGGCTCGTCGAGCCCGAGAAAGAGGAACACCTTCTTGTTGACCTTGATGACGGTCTCACCCCACGGGAAGTCCTCATGGGTCTCGGGCAGGCTCAGCGCGAACGCGCGCAGTTCCTCCCGTACGTCATGCCAGTCGGTCATGCGATGGACGCTATCGAAAAGGCAGGTCGGGTGCGCTAGAGGGGTTTACGGAACTCGGTGAGTTTTGTGTCGATGGTTGGGCGGATGCGGTCGCGGGCCTGCATGCGGGGGACGCCGGACATGAGCAGGGTGTCGTAGTCGGTGTCGAGGTGGCGGATCGAGGCGACGACCGCCAGGGTGATCGCGTTCTCGTCGAGGGCCTTGGCGGCGGCCGTACGGCCGACTCTGCCGCTGCCGCGCAGGGCGGCGTGGGCCGCGATCGACTCCGCGCGGTCGGCGGGGCAGCCGGGGAAGAGTCTGGCGATCTCGGCCGCCATCCTGGCCTGGAACTCGACGTCCTGGTCCGCGCGGCGCTCCCGGTCGCGGTCGCGGCGGCGCAGCCGTACCTCCTCGTCGGCCAGGCACTGCTCCTCGGCCCGCGCCAGCGCGGCCTCCTCGATCAGTACGCCCTGGCGCTGGTAGACCTTGCGCCGCCGGTTGTACTGGACGACCACGGCGGACAGGCCGCTCTCCTTCTTCGCCCGGCGGCTCAGCGCCGCGTTCCCGGCGGGCAGGAGGACCAGGTGGTCGAGGTCCGCGCAGGTCAGGCAGTGCGAGTCGGCACCCTCCATGATCAGGTACGGGCCGGTGTCGCCGCAGGTCGCGCAACGCCACGGGTCGAGCGGTGCGATCACCACCAGGTCGGGCGCCTTGCTCTGGCGCTCGGTGAGCTGCCGCACCCGGGCCTCGCTGAGGTCGGGGGAGACCCAGTGGGTGCGGAAGAGCCGCTCGGAGCTCGCCGACGCGGTGAAGCGCAGCTCGCCGTGGTCGCGGCCGCTCGACAGGTACGGCATCTCGACCGGCCGGAGACCCTTGGACCGCGCCCAGTCGCGCAGCAGCGCCGCCGCCTCGGTCAGCCGGGCGTCCTCGACCGCGGCCAGCTCGCCCAGGGTGGCCGCTCTGCCCTGCCGCCACTCGTCGACATGGCGGGTACGCAGCCAGCGCAGCCCCGTGGCCACATCGACGAACGTCACGTACTTCCGGGTGGTGAGCGCGATCTCGGCGGCGTCCGCGACCCTGCGCTCCAGCTTAGGCTTGCTCACGCAGCCAAGCTTGCCTCAGGCGCCCGTCGAAGGGCGGGTGGCGGTCACCGTTCGCGGCTGATCTCGCCGGAATGCCCCATCTCTCAAGCCTGGGTGAAGGGGCGTTTGTCGTGGCTTGAGAGTCTCTAGGGGGCGATGCGGGCAACCATCCGGAAAGGAAGTTCTGGGGAGGACCCGTGCGTTTGGTGGGGCTGGCCGTACTCATGATGACCGCTTCGTGTGCGCTGACCCCCGCTGACGCCATGCCGGTCGTGACCGGCGCGTTCGGCAGCAAGCCGGTGATCGAACTGCCCGTGGGCAGGCCCGCGGCGACGCCGAGGCTGGAGATCCTGACCATGGGAATGGGGCCCAGGACCAGGCCGGGCGACGTGGTGCTGGCGGACGTCGAGATCCGTACCTGGGCCGGGAACCGGGCGTACAGCAGCACCTATGACGTCGATCGGCCGGTGACCGTGGTGTTCGACCGGCATGTGGCCGGAACCTGGCGGCGGGCCCTGGTCGGGCGGCGGGCCGGGAGCCGGGTGATGCTGGTCGGCCCCGCCGCCAAGGTGGCCGGGCCGGGGGTGCCCGCCGGAATCCCGGCGGCGGACACGCTCGTCCTCGTCTTCGACGTCCTCGGCGGCTACCCGCCCGACGCCCGGCGGCTCGGCGGCACGCTGCCCGACCTGCCGTCCCCGCTGCGCCAGCCGGCGCATGTCCTGATCGGCGGCTCGGGCGCGCAGGTGCGTCCGGGCGCGCGGGTCGTGGCGCAGTACGTGCACGCACGCGGGCGCGGCGGGCCGGTCGTCGACTCCTCCGCGGCCCGAGGCGGGCCCGGTGCCTTCGTCCTGAAGCCCGGCGCGGTCCCGGCCGGCTGGGTCGAGGGCCTGACCGGGCAGCGGGTGGGCAGCCGCGTCGCCGTCACCGCGCCCGGCGGCAGCATCTACGTGATCGACATCATCGACATGGTCTGACTCGCGGCACGGCCGTGCGCGTTCAGCGGCAGGTGGTCGACGGCTGGGTCAGTCCTGTGATTTCAGCAGCCGGAGGAATGCCTTCAGGCCGGTGATCACCTCGTGGTTGTCGGTGATCCGGTCGACGGTGTCCTCGAAGCGCAGGGCGATCCCGTCGAGCCGCTGCTCCATCAGGCCCACCCGCTTCGCCGAGCCCCGCGCCCGCTCCTCCACCGCCGACAGCGCCACCCGCAGGTCGCCCTCACTCTGCCCGATCCGCGCCACCATGCCCCGCTCGCTCTGTTCGATCCGCTCCACCAGGTCGCCCTCCACCCGCTGGAGGTACTCGACCAGCTCCTTATTCCGCTCGACGAGCGCGTCGACCCGGCCGGTCAGGATGTTCACATCCTCGCGCGGATAGCGGGCCTCGTGCATCAGCACCCCGACCCGCCTGCGCAGGTGCCTGAAGTACGCCGCCATCGGCCGGAAGGCGGTGCTCAGCAGATAGAACCCCGCGAAGTAGTACCCGACCACCGCCCCGGAGAAGACCGTGATCCCCACGATCACGGCGGCGGACACGACATGCCCGCCGACCGCGGCCACCAGGGTACGGCGGGCGATCCGCCGCGCCTCCTCGTCGCGCTCCTCAGAGATCGTGATCCCGTGCTCGCGCGACTCCTTGATCTCCTGCAGGAGTGCCCGAGCACCGAAGTACAGGTTCCAGGGAACGATGAGCAGCAGCACCAGCCAGGCGAGGCTGGCAGCGCCGAGCCCGAGCGAGAGCAGGGTGGAGAGGGGAACCTCGGCGTACAGCAACAGCCAGATCGAGATCAGCACCGCCACCAGCGAAGCGGGAAGAATCCACCATTTCATGACATGAGCGTCGCCCCCAGAACCCTCACCACACGAGAGCCCGCATGCTCAAAACCCCCTGAGCACCAGCACTCATGGAGACGGCGAGCCGTTGGATCAGTCGACACCGAAGGCGTAAATCTCACTATCCGGTTGCGCGACCGGACAGCCCTCGGGAGGCGTCGACGAACTCCTCTCGAAGCGCCTCCCACGGAAACAGACTCCGGGACGTCTCCCCTGGTACGGACTTCGGCAGCGGGAAACGGGCAGGGTCGAACATCACCCGGACTCCCCATGAGCGCAGCGACTCCACGCTCTGGAGGAAGGCTGGGTGCCGGGCCAGGGCCATGTTCGGATTGGGTACCGCGATCATCGGCACATCCAAACCGAGCCCTTCGTTCAGCAGGCCGAGCACCAGCGTGTCGCTGATCCCGGCCGCCCACTTGTTGATCGTGTTGAACGTCGCGGGAGCCACGACGAAGGCATCCGGAGGCCACGGCAGGACGTCCGGCTCGTCAGGGTGTTTGTACTCGCTCCGCACCGGGTGCCCGGTCACCTTCGCCAGACGGTCGGTTTCGGTGAATTGGCGGCCCTTGGGAGTGAGGATCACGCAGACGTCCCACCCCAGCCGCTGCGCCCAGGTCACGAAGTCCGGGATGTCCGCCGTGGGACGCGCGCCGCAGCCGATGACGTACAGCACGCGTTTTGGGGAGTCGGTCACGCCTGCATGCCCTCCGGTGTTCCTCCGTGGGCCGAACTATGCTCGGCGTAGCTTGGAGGGTGGATAGCGAACCCCCAGAGGATAGGGCCTTATGGCGAAATCTGTCGCCGGCGTGGCTTTCGCTGATCGAGAACGGCAAGGCGCGTCTAGAGAAACGGTCGGACATTGCCGCGCTAGCCAAAGCGCTTGACGTCGCCGCGACCGACCTGCTGGGAGGTCCCGCCCCCGCCGTACCCTTCCCGGCAAACCAGGGCGCGCCTCCTGTCCGGCTTCGTGAAGCGCTGCTGGACACCTCACTGGAGAATCCCTCGACATCCCGGCCCGTCCTCTGGACGTGCTGGCGACCGAGTGGATCGGGCCCGCGCTGGCATCGTGCACCACTACGAGTGGAACGGGGACACACGTGTCGGGCTCATGCTCCACGAAGACGGGTCCTGGGCTCGCGCCGAGCAGGCCGGGCACGCACCTCCGGTGGTCACCCAGGCAGGCCCGCGTCGCCTGTGGGACCTTCTGGACCAAGTGCGCGACATCTGGCTACGAGAGGGGCAATTGCCCCTGCACGGCGCCCTGGCACGGATCCACCCGGACGGCACGATCAGCCTGCGGCGTGGCCGGTGGTCGGCGACCATCGACCGGTAGCTGAGCGAGTACCCGTGAAGGAGTGACCAACGGTGACGCGGGGCAGCAGACCCTGGGGGAGCTTCCTGGTGTGCTGTGGCCGGACCTGGGTAGGCGGGGGTGGACGGAGGGAGGACGGTATGGCATCGCTCGTGGATCGGATCAAGGCCTACCTGCACAGCCCCAAGGGCCGACAGACGATGGAGCAGGCCAAGCGGATGGCACGTGATCCCCGCAACCAGCAGAAGGCGCGCAGGTTCCTGGACAAGTTCCGCTCCAAGCGGCACTGAACCCTAGCCGCAGTGTTCGAGGGGGCTGTCGTACGAGGAGGCGTCGGCCTTGCCACCCCAGCGCACGCACGCGCCGGGCGCGACGGCCTTCACGGGACCGGCGTAGTAGGCATAGCTGCCCGCGTCGGTCTCCCGGTCCCGGCCCTCGACCTCCAGGTACGCCGATGTGGCCGTGGCCGTGCCGAGTGAGGAGGTTTTGACGGTGGCCACGCAGTTCTCGCCGGTGGTGGCGTTGTAGAGCAGGTAGACGTTGCCCGCGGAGCCGAGCGGGGCCGAGTCGATCACCTTGTGGCCGGCGCCGCACACGGATTCGGGGGTGTGCGGGTTGGCGCCGTTGATGTACGACATGTACTTGGCCCAGTCCCAGAACCGCCCGGGGTCGGTGTGGTCGGCGCCGGGCACCTCCACGTGCCCGATGATGTGCGCGCGGTCCTTCGGGATGCCGTACCGGTCGGCGATGTTCCTGGTCAGCGCCGCCGACGAGCGGTACATCGTCTCGGTGAACCAGGTCGCGTTGTCGACGAACCCCTCGTGCTCGATCCCGACGGAGGCCCGGTTGTAGGTGCTGTTGCCCGCGTGCCACGCCCGGTCCTTCTCGCGCACCATCTGGGTGACGTCCCCGTCGGACGAGCGCACCACGTAGTGGGCGGAGCTCTTGGCGGCCGGATCCTGGAACCAGGAGATCGTCCCGGCGTACGAGCCCTGTGCGACATGGATGACGATCTTCGTGATCGCGTCGCTCGAGGGCCGGTTCGACACTGCGTAGTTGGCGGGGTTGGCCGCGACCCAGCGCGCCCCGGGGTAGTCCACGGCCGCCGCCGCGAACCGCTGCCCGTCGTACTTCCCCCGCTCCGGCCGTACGGCACGCGCCGCCACCCGCACCCGCTCCCCGCCGGGCGTGACGGCGGAGATGCCCGCGCTCAGCGCCTCGTACACGGCGTCGGCGTACAACCTGGCCACGGCGTCGGAGGAGGCGTTGCCGTACCTCGCGACCGCGCCGTACCAGCGGGCCGGGTCCTTGCGCGCGGCCGGGTCGAGGCCGAGGGCGTCGGCGTGCGCGCGCAGCACGGCCGCGCCGCCGGCCACGTTGGCGGCGTCGTCCTTCCGCACCTCCTCGACGGGCCGGGAGGTCAGCGCGGCGGCCTGGTCCAGGGCGGGACCGGCCAGGTGCATCATGCCGTAGCCGCCGCTCGCGCTCGGCTCGCCGCGGTGCCCGTCCAGCCGGGTCTCGGCGTAGGCCACGGCGACCAGCAGGTCGCGGGGGACGTCGTAGGCGGTCGCCGCGGCGTCGAAGGCCTCGGCCAGCGGGGTCACGAACGCGGTGTCCGCGACGGGGAGGGTCAGCGGGGTCACGAGCGTGGTGTCCGTGGTGGGGAGGGCGGCGGTCAGCGGGGTGGGCAGGGCGAGGGCGGCGGCCAGCAGAGTGGCCATGCGGATGTTCATGGGGGCTCCTTGCGGAAGGTGGCGGACCCCTCGGCGAGGGATCCGCCACCGGGCGGGTCAGCTACCGCAGTGCTCGAAGGGGCTGTCGTAGGTGGAGGATCCGGCCTTCCCGCCCCACTTGACGCATTTGCCGGGGGCGGCGGCGATCACGGGTCCCGCGTAGTAGGAGAAGTTGCCCGAATCGAAGCGGCGATCACTGCCTTGGACTTCCAGGTAGGCGCTGACCGCGGTGGGGGTGCCGAGGTTCGTCGCCTTCATCGTCACGACGCAGTTGTTGCCGTTGCCGTTGTTGTAGAGCAGGTACACCGTTCCGGACGAGCCCAGACCCGCGGAGTCGATCACGTCATAGCCCGCGCCGCAGGCCTGCTGCGGGGTGTACGGGTTGCTGGAACCGCCGCAGTTGCGCGAGGTCAGCGTCTGGTTGGGGTAGCCGAACGTGGTGCCGTTGAAGACGGCCTTCTGGATGTTCGACGGGTAGCTGCTGCCCAGCCGTACCTCGTAGTGGAGATGTGGGCTGATGTTGTTGCCGGGCTTGCTGGTGTTGCCGACGGTGCCGATGCGCTGGCCCTGGGAGACGGCCTGGCCGGCGCTCACCGAGCGGACGTTCAGGTGCGCGTAGTAGGTGGTCCAGCCGCCACCGTGGTCGATCTTGACGAGGTTGCCGTAGCCGTTGGCCGAGCCCTGGTGGGCGGAGATGACCACGGTGCCGGAGGCGGCGGCCACCACGGGGTCGCCCAGGTCGGCGTCGGCGGTGCCGCCCCGGTTGAAGTCGATCTCGTACGACTGGTGGGCGCTGCTGGCGCTGGAATTACCCGTCCAGCTCTGGCCACAGGGGAACGGGAGCTGGAAATTGGTAGCGAGGAGTCCCGGGTCGGCGGCGATCTCCACCTCGCCGATCTCGGTGGGAGTCGGCTCGGGGTCGGCGGCGGCGCTGGAGGCGGTGGCGACGGTGGCGGTGAGGCTGATCAGCAGGGCGCAACCTGCGACAACCATTCCTCTGAGGTTCAATTTCTGCACTTTCCCGCAGCTCCGACGGGGGGTGACGGTGCTGCGCACTCATCGGAGAGTCTCGGCTGGAATCAGCGTGCGGATTGGCCGTACAAAAATCGTCCAGAACCGATACAAAGAGCTGTCAGCCGGTTGCGATGCCCTCAAGGGGAGCAGGTGCGGTCATGGCTGTTGACGAACTCGTGTTCCGGGTGCTCGGGCCGCTGGAGGTCCTGGCCGCCGGCCGGCCGGTGCGGATCCCCGGCGGGAAACCGCGCCTGCTGCTGGCCACCCTGCTCCTCGACGCCCCGCACGCGGTGCCCTGCGACCTGCTGGTGGAGGTGCTCTGGCCGCGCCGCGCGCCGCGCTCGGCGCAGGCGAACGTGCGCACCTACGTCAGCGCGCTGCGGGCCCTGCTCGGCCCGCTCATCCGCTCGGAGGGGTCCGGGTACGCGATCGACGTGCCCGCGGGCGGCCTCGACCTGCTGGAGTTCGAGGCGCTGGTCGGCCGGGCCCGGCGGCAGCCCGAGCTGCTGCGCGAGGCGCTCGCGCTGTGGCGCGGCGCCCCGCTGGCGGGCCTGCAGGGCAGCCCGCACTGGGAGCGCCGCCTGCACCCCCTGGCCGAGGTACGGCTGACCGCCGCGCAGGAACTGGCCGCCCTGCGTCTCGCCCAGGGCCGGTACGCCGAGGCGGTCACCGAACTGCGGGCCCTGCTGGCCGACCACCCCTTCCGGGAGGACCTGTGGCGGCAGCTCCTGCTGGCCCTGCACGCGGGCGGGCGCCAGGCGGAGGCGTTGCGCGCCTACGTCGAGGTCCGCGAGCACCTGGTCGCCGAACTGGGGGTGGAACCGGGCCCGGAGTTACGCCGGGCGCACGCCCAGGTCCTCACGGGCGAGCCCGCGCCGCACCACTCGTCGTCTGACATGCCGGTCCCTCGACAGCTTCCGCCCGACATTCCGGATTTCGTGGGGAGGCGGAGGGAACTGGCCGTGCTCTCCAGCCTGCCGCCGCTCGTGGTCATCACCGGGCCGCCGGGCTCGGGCAAGTCGGCGCTGGCCGTACACGCCGCGCACGCCCTCGGTCACGCGTACCCGCACGGGCAGCTCTACCTGTGCCTGGAGGGCACGAGCCAGGCTCCGGCGGATCCGGCGGAGCTGCTCGGCGAGGCGCTGCGGGCGCTGGGGGCGGTCCCGGCCGGTTCGTTGCCCGAGCGGGTCGCGCTCTACCGGTCGTTGCTGGCCGAGCGGCCGATGCTGGTGCTGCTCGACGACGCGGTGGACGCCGCCCAGGTACGGCCGCTGCTGCCGGGCGGGGCGGGCACGGTGATCGTGACGAGCAGGCGGCGGATCACCGGGCTGCCGGGCGCGCGGCGGCTGAATGTGGACGCGCTCGACCCCGCCGAGGCGGCCGAGCTGCTGGACGGCATCGTCGGCGCGCACAGGACGGCCGAGGAACCGGAGGAGGCGGCCGCGATCCTGAGCGCCTGCGGGCATCTGCCGCTCGCCGTACGGATCGCCGGAGCCCGGCTGGCCGCGCGGCCGGGGTGGCGGCTGAGCGTGCTGCGGCACCGGCTCGCCGACGACTCGCGTCGGCTGGGCGAGCTGCGCGCGGGCGACCTGGAGGTGCGCGCGAGCCTGGAGGGCAGCTACCGCCTGCTCTCCGCCGACGCCACCCGCGCACTGGCCACCCTCGGCCTGCTCGGCTCCGGCGACCTCCCCGGCTGGATGGTGGACGCCGTCCTCGACCGGCACCGCAGCGACGAGGTCACCGACGACCTGGTGGACGCCAACCTGCTGCAGCCGGTGGGCACCGACACACTCGGCCAGCCCCGCTACCGCCTGCCCGACCTGGTCCGCTGGCACGCCCTGGAGCAGCCGCCCGACACCCAGGCGCTGGGCAGGGTGCTGGCCGCGTGGACCGCCACCACCGAGCACGCCACGGCCAGGCTGCCCACCGTCGTCTTCACCCTCGGCTCGGCCCGCGCCGCCCGCTGGTGGCCGTCGAGAGAGACCCTGGAGCGGCTCACCGCCGACCCGCTCACCTGGTTCGAGGCCGAACACGACACCCTGCTCGGCGCGGTACGGCTGGCCGCCGGCGCGGGCCTGACCGAGTCGGCCTGGGGCCTCGCCGCCGCCATGGTCCCCTACTTCGACCTGCACTGCCACTTCGAGGCCTGGCAGCAGACCCACCGCACCGCCTTGGCCGCCGCGAGCGCCGCGGGCGACCGGTACGGCGAGGCCGCGATGCTGCGCGGCCTCGCCCAGGTCTGCCTGTACCAGGACCGCTACGCCGAGTCGGAGCAGATGTTCACCCGCTCACGCCGCATCTTCCGCGAGCTCGGCGACACCCGGGGCGAGGCCACCTCGATCTGCGGGCTGGGCGCGGTCAGCCAGTTCCGCGGGCTGCACCCGAGCGCGCTGGCGCACTTCCGGCAGGCATTGGCGATGTTCCTGTCGATGGGCGACCAGAGCGGCGAGGCGTACACCCGGCAGGCCATCGGCCGGGTGCTGCTGAAGTCGGGCGAGCTGGCCGAGGCCTCCCGCTGGCTGGACCAGGCGCTGCGGCTGGCCCGCGAGCTGGGCGACGCGCACCGCGAGGGCTGCGTGTCGGTCCAGGTCGGCCGCCTGCACGACCTGGGCTCCGACTCCGGCCGGGCGATGCGCTTCCAGGGGTACGCGCTGGAGATCTTCCAGAGTCTGGGCGACCGGCACTGCGGCGCGTACGCGCGGCAGAACCTGGCGGGCCTGCAGGCCGCCCGGGGCGACTGGGCGCCCGCCACGGCCGGGCTGGAGCGCTCGCTGGCCGTCTTCCGGCAGCTCGGCGACCGCAGCGGCGAGGCGTCGGCCACCCGGATGCTCGGCGAGCTGCACCGCGAGGCGGGACGCCCGCACCTGGCCAGGGACTACCTCGACCGCGCCAGCGCGCTGCTGCGCAGCCTCTAGCGGACCAGGCGGCGGAAGAAGCGCTTCATCCGCCCGGGGTTCTCGACGGCGGCCGGTCCGCCGTCGAGCACGGTCAGCGCCTCGGCCGCGCTCGGCCGCTTGCCGGGCGCGTGCTCGCGCATCTGCCTGACCAGGTCCATCACCTCGGGGGCGGCGTCGCTGCGCGCGGGCTCGGCGTCCTGGTGGCTGGGCAGCTCGCCGGTCAGCAACTGGTAGGCGATCACCCCGGCCGCGTACACGTCGGAGGCGGGGGTCATCAGGTCGGGCCGGTCCTGGCACTCGGGCGCCACGTAGTGCGCGTCGAGCACATTGGACAGCTCGTGCGCCACCGTGTAGTTGCGCGGGCCCGGCTTGGCGTAGTCGAAGCCGGTCAGCATGGCCTGCCCGTCCTCGGTGACCAGCACGCAGGCGGGCGACAGCGCCCGGTGCACGACGCCGTTGCCGTGCACGTGCGCCAGGCCGCGCAGCATGCCCCTGAGCACGTGCAGCTTGGCGTCGGCGCGCAGGTCGGTCAGGTGCAGGTGCAGGGCGCGGCCGTGCACGTCGTCGAGGACGAGCACGAACCTGCTCTCGTCGTCGATGGCGAAGAAGTCGCGCGACCTGACCACGCTCGGATGGGCGGGGATCCTGGTCAGCGACTTGTAGGCGTTGGCGATGCGCTGCCGCTCGGCCGCCCGCTGCTCCTGCCCGGCCATCGGGTCGGCCTGGTAGACGCGCAACAGCACGGTCTCGCTGTCGGGCAGTGTGGTGTTGACCGCCCGGTACTCGGTGACCCGGGTGTCGCCGCCGAGCTGCTCCTCCACCTCCCAGTTGCCGAACCTGGGCGGCGCGGTGCTGCGCCGTACCGTCGCGTTGAGCGCGCCGAGGATCGCCGCCCGGTACGGCCTGGCGTCGGGGCTGCACCCCCGCCTGATCCTGCCGACGTCGCTCAGCGTGGCCAGCAGTCCCGGCAGGTCGGTGACGTTGCCCGCGTCCCGCCCGCCCTGGTCGACGAGGACCGCGTCGGGGGAGGTCAGCACCACGAGGCTGTCCACGTAGACCCGTTCGAGTTCGCGGTGCCGGTCGACGAGCAGCCCCTTGAGTGCCCGCGCGGTGCCTCTGAGCTTGGCCACGGGCGAGCCGAACGCCTCGCGGCGGGGCGGGAACCACCGGGTGCCGGCCACCTCGATCCGGCCTCTGGTGCCCTTGACGTCGATGACGACCAGGGAGTGGCCGGTGAGGACGACCAGGTCCACCTCGAACAGGTCGTCGCCGCGCGGGAGCTCGATGTTGTGCAGCAGCAGCCAGTCGGCCGGACCGTGGTCTCGCAGGTACGCGATCACCCGTCGTTCGGCGTCGTTGACCGGATGCCCCCCGCCGACGATCTCTGCCATAGGTCACATCCTTGCATGGTTTCAATTGACAGCATGTTGTCGATATGGCAAGATGTTGTCATAATCACGACGAAGGGCGCACCATGACGAAGACCGTTCACCTCGCCGTCTACGACACGCTCGCCGACTGGGAGGCCGGGCACGCGGTCGCGCACATCCGCAACGGCAACTTCCAGCGCGAGCCCGGCTCGCACACCGTCGTCACGGTGGGCGCGAGCCTGGAGCCGATCACCACGATGGGCGGCATGCGCGTCCTGCCCGACCTCACCCTCGACCAGCTCGCCCCCGGCGACAGCGCGATGCTGATCCTGCCCGGCGCCGACCTGTGGGACATGGGCGGCAACACCGAGTTCGCCGCCAAGGCGGCCGAGTTCCTCGACGCGGGCGTCCCGGTGGCGGCCATCTGCGGCGCCACCGCCGGTCTGGCCCGTGCGGGCCTGCTCGACGACCGCGACCACACCAGCGCGGCCCCGCAGTACCTGGAGATGCAGGAGGGCTACGGCGGCGCCAAGTGCTACGTCGAGGAGCTCGCGGTGACCTGCGGCGACCTGATCACGGCCGGCCCGACCGGCCAGGTGGAGTTCGCCAGGGAGATCTTCGGCAGGCTCGGCCTCTACACCCCCGAGGTCCTCGACGCGTGGTACAGGCTGTTCGCCAAGAGCGACGCCAGTGCGTTCGAGGTGCTGATGGCGGCCTCCGGCCATGAGTGAGGAGAGCGAGCTGTTGTCGGCGACGGCGCTCACCGCGTTCCGGCTCAACGGCCAGTTCCTCGACGTGGCCGAGGAACTGGCCGGGGAGGCCGGTCTCACCGCCGCGTGGTGGCAGGTGCTCGGCGCGGTCCTGCGCGAGCCGCTGCCGGTGGCGGGCATCGCGCGCACCATGGGCATGACCCGGCAGGGCGTCCAGCGGATCGCCGACCTGCTGGTGGAGAAGGGGCTGGCCGAATACCGCCCCAACCCGGCGCACCGCAGGGCCAAGCTGCTGCGGCCGACCGAGGAGGGCAGGGCGGCCGTCGACAGGATCACCCCCGGGCACGCGGAGTTCGCCGCGAGGCTCACGGCGGAGCTGGGAGTGGAGGAGTTCCGGGCGGCGCAGGAGGCGATGGCCAAGCTGTCCAAGGCTTTGGAGAAATGGTCGGTGTGACGGACGCCTTCCCGGCACGGCCGAGATTTCCCCGGTCTCCGGCTTGACGCGATCCACGGGCGAGAAGCAGGATCGAGACAGTAAACGTTTACAGTCTGGAGCGGTCGCATGAACCCCTACGTGCCGAGGCCGATCGACCTGCCGACCACCGTGCCGCTCGCCCCGGGAAGCGACCTGTCGGTGCTGGACGAGGCGAAGATCTTCGCCGCCCCCGACGACCCCGCCCAGTGGCCGGCCTGGCGCGAGCGGCTCACCGAGTGGCGCGACGGTGCGCGGGCCGGGCTCGGCTACTCCGGCGCGCGCTACGCCACCTTCGACTCCGACTGCCACAGCGTGTGCGTGGCCTGGCTGTGGGACGAGACCCTCTACGACCACGCCACCGGCACGTTCACCGTCGACGCCTTCCTCGACGCCGCCGACCGCGACTTCGGCGGGTACGACGGCGTGATGCTCTGGCACGCCTACCCGGTGATCGGCGTCGACGGCCGCGACCAGCTCGACTTCTACCGCGACATCCCCGACCTGCCCGAGGTGGTCAAGGCCTTCCGGCGCAGGGGGGTGCGGGTGCTGCTCAGCTACTACCCGTGGGCGGGCGAGAGCGCCGCCGAGATCGCCGGGCTGGTGGCCTGGACCGACGCCGACGGCGTCTTCCTCGACAGCTCCAAGGAGGGCTCGGCCGAGCTGCGCCGCGCGCTCGACGCGATCAGGCCCGGCCTGGCCATGGAGGGCGAG
Organism: Nonomuraea sp. NPDC046570; assembly: GCF_040645915.1. Lineage (NCBI taxonomy): Bacteria > Bacillati > Actinomycetota > Actinomycetes > Streptosporangiales > Streptosporangiaceae > Nonomuraea > Nonomuraea sp. NPDC046570. The sequence goes on from NZ_JBEYZF010000008.1 coordinate 27,204, forward strand.
TCCCGGGTGCCGCTGGCCCGCGTGCACGACCACGAGATGTCGTGGGCGCAGTGGTTCGCCGACTCGCCGGTGCCCGGCGTCATGCGCGCCAGATGGTTCGAGCGCGGCCACATGCAGCACCACACCAGGCGCTGGCACCGCGACCACCTCGGCGAGCTCCAGTCCGCCTGGCTGAACGGCGCGGGCGTGCTGATCTGGGAGAACGTCTTCGGCGTCTGGGTCGGCTGGAACGCCCGCGACCGCGCGCTGCTGCGCGCGATGCGCCGGGTCCAGCGCGGCCACGCCGCCTGGCTGCGCTCGGAGGACTGGACCCCACTCGCCGACCACGTCCCCGGCACCCAGGTGTACGGCTCCCGCTGGGTGCACGACGGCGTCCCGCTGTGGACGATCGCCAACCGCGGCGGCGCCTACGACGGCCCGTGGATCGTCACCGACGACCTGCCCGGCCACCGCTGGACCGACCCGGCCACCGGCACCGACCTCACCGTCACCCCCGTCGACGGCGGCCGGATCGCGATCGGCGGCCCGCTGGCGGCGGGCGGGATCGCGGCGGTGCTGCCCGTCCCCGCCGGCCGGGAGACGCCGCCGCGGATCTCTGACGCCTCGGACGACGACGGCTTCCCCGCGCGGTCGGCGGTCCGCGTCGCCAAGCCGTACGCTCCCGTCCAGGGGGTGCCCGCCGGGATGGTGGCGGTCGGCGGGGGGAGGCACGAGCTGGAGGTCCGCTTCCGGGTGCGCGAGTGCGGGCTCTACGGCGAGACGCCGTACGTCGACGAGTGGAAGCCGCTGCCGCCGCGCCTGCACGGGCCCGGCCTGCTGCACCGGCGGGTGGAGCTGGGCCCGTTCGCGATCGCCATGCACGAGGTGAGCGCCGCCGAGTACGCCGCGTTCCTCCGCGCCACCGGCCGGCCGGTCGGCCTCTCGGCGGGGGACGAGCCCGTCACCGGCGTGGACCTGGCCGACGCGCGGGCCTACGCCGCCTGGGCGGGGGCGAGGCTGCCCACCGAGGACGAGTGGCAGGTCGCCGCCATGGCCGGTCTGCTGGCCAGACGCGAGCCGCTGGTGTGGAACCTGACCGAGAGCGAGCACAACGACGGGCGTACCCGCTTCTGCGTGCTGAAGGGCGGCAGCGCGTTCGTCCCGGAGGGCAGTGACTGGTACTTCGACGGCGGTCCCCGGCCGCCCGAGTTCTCCGCGAAGCTGCTGATCCTCGGCGCGGGCCTGACCCGTTCCCCGTTCATCGGCTTCCGGCTGGCCGCCGACCTGGTCTAGCGTCAGCGCACGTCGAGGCCGAGCGTGGTGGCGATCACCACCGCCTGGCTGATGTCGATCAGCGCGTCCTTGAGCTGGACGGTGAGCGGGTCCAGCGAGTTCAGGTCGCTGCCGCGCAGGTCGGCGCGGCTGAGGTCGGCGTTGTGCAACATCGCCCCGGACAGGTCGCAGCCCTTCAGCACCGCGCCCTGGCAGCGGGCGCCGGTGAGGTCGGCCTCGCGCAGCCGGACGTCTGTGAAGGAGGCGCCGCCGAGCGCCGCGCCCGGCAGGCCCGCGAAGGACCAGTCGCCGCCCACGACCTTCAGCAGGTCGAAGGTGCAGCCGTCGAACATGCTGCCGACCAGCTTGCACCCGGTGAAGGTGGCGTCGAAGAACGAGCACCGGACGAACGTGCAGTTCAGGAACGCGGAGTCCTCGTGAGTGGAGGCGTTGAAGCGCACCCCGCGGAAGACGCACTCGGTGAAGACCGCCCCCTGACCGGTGGCCTCGGTCATGTCGACCTCGCGGAAGGTCACCCGCTCGTGCGCCTGCCCGGACAGGTCCTCGCCGTCCCAGTCGGCGAACTCGATGGTGCTGGTGGTTTCGGGCGTGGGGAGCCCGTGCAGACGTTCGGCCATGTGCGCCTCACCTTCGGTCCGGTTCGTGCGCAGATGATAGCCACGGGGGCCGACAATTTTTTCTGATGGGGCATTCCGGCCTTAAGTCGGAAATATTTACATGCCCATTCCGGGTGGTAGGAGATCATACCGCCGGGCCGCCGGAGCGGTGTGGGGAGTGGGCATGGCCGTACCCAAGATTCCGCCATGGAAATCTTGCCGCACACGTGCCTTTTGTGCCGCCTGACGTGCGGGTTCGTCGAGTTGGGTCGCTGTACGATCAGGAATCTCGCAGAGCCGGTGAGTTGTGTATTTGGCGCGAAAACCCCCACCTATTGCCGAGGAAGTCGATCAGTAGGAACGAATCGCCCGCGTACGGAGGTAATTCCGGTGTGCGGTTCGTAGAAAGTCCACTCTTGGAGAATGTGATGGCCGCACCCGTAAGGGACAACCGTCCGCCCCAGGACACGGGCACGGCACGCGCCGGTGCGGCCTGGCCGGGCTTCGGCGCGCCACGACGGCGGGGCCGGCTCCGCCCGTCCCTCCGGTGGACCGGGGGGACGCGCTCCTGGACCGCGTCCCTGACCCTCGGCCTGCTGGGCATCGACGTGATGGCGATGGCGGTCGCCGTGGCGGCCGTCACCCGCGATCTCTCCGGCGCCGCCCCCGCCGCCGCCGCGCTGGTCGTGGTGCTGAACACCGCGGTCGGCCTCTACCGGCCTCGCCTGCTGCCCTCCCCGCTGGACGGCGGGCTGCTGCTGACGCTCTGCGGGCTGGTGGCCGGCATGGTGGCCGCCTCCGTGGTCAGGAGCGTGCACGGCACCCAGTGGATCTACGACGTGGCGTTGACCGGTCTCCTCTTCACCTTCCTCGCCTCCTGCGGCAGAGGCGTCTTCCACTCGGCCGTCCGCGCCGCCAGACGTCACGGGAACACCAGGTCCACGGTGCTGATCGGCGCCGGATACCACGGCCACCGGCTGGCCACGGCCCTGCTCGACCACCCCGAGTACGGCCTGCGCCCGACCGGTTTCGTGGACGACACGCAGGAGGCGCTCTCCCAGGAAACCCGCGTCCCGCTGCTGGGCGGCCCCGGGGAACTCGACGAGATCCTGCGCGCCCACCGCGTCCGCGCGGTGATCATCGCCCTGCCGGACGGGGGACAGGAGGCCCGCAAGCTGGCCCGCATCGCGAGGAACCTCGGCTGCGAGGTCTACTACGCCCCCGAGCCCGGCGACGTGCTGGTGGACTTCGTCCCGCTCGGCGAGAACGTCAGGAGCTTCCCCGTCCTGCGCATGCGCCCGCCGCCCCAGGCCAGGCTGACCTGGCCGCTGAAGCGGGCCCTGGACGTCGCCGGGGCCGCGGTCGGCCTGGTGGTCGTGCTGCCGGTGCTGGGGCTCTGCGCCGTGGCGGTGCGCTGGGAGGGCGGGCCCGGCGTGCTGTTCAGGCAGATCCGGGTGGGCCTGGACGGCCGCGGCATCAGGGTGCTCAAGCTGCGCACGATCAAGCCCGACAGTGAGAAGGAGGCCGCCACCAGGTGGAGCGTCGCCGACGACCGGCGCATGGGACCCACCGGCAGGATGCTCCGCAAGTCGTCGCTCGACGAGCTGCCGCAACTGTGGAACGTCCTCAGGGGCGACATGAGCATCGTCGGCCCCAGACCCGAGCGGCCGTACTTCGTCGAGCAGTTCTCCAAGTCGACGCCGCACTACGAGCTGCGTCACCGGGTGCCGGTGGGGATCACCGGCTGGGCCCAGATCCACGGACTGCGGGGTGACACGTCGATCGAGGACCGGGCCCGCTTCGACAACCACTACATCGACGACTGGTCACTCGGCGCCGATATCAAGATCATAGTTCGGACGGTATGGTGCGTTCTTCGCTCTCGCGGCGCCTGAAGGTCCTCAGGCCCAGTCTCCTCGGCGTTCTGACCGTGCTGCTGGTGTGCGTACCGGCCAGGCGCGGCGACCTCTCCGGCGGGGTCCACGTGACGCTCGCCGACCTCGCCTCGGTCGCGCTGATCGGCGTGGCCGCGTTCACTTTGCTGGTCAAGCGCAAGCGGCGGTTCCTGCCCGGCCGCGTGTGGCTGCTCGTGCCGATCGCGCTGGCCGCCGTCCTGGCCACCTTCACCGCCGCCGACCTCATGGGCAGCATGCCCGGCCTGCTGAGATTCCTGCAGATCTTCGTACTGATCCCGCTGGCCCTCTTGGTCGTGGTCCGTACCGCGACCGACGCGTGGCTGCTCGTCGGCGCGGTCGCCGTCAGCGCGCTCGTCCAGGGAACCGTCGGCGTCTGGCAGGCGGCCACCGGGACCGGCGCCTCCTACGCGGGCGAGTACATCCGGGCCGTCGGCACCTTCGGCGCCCAGGACGTGATGGCCATGGCGACCATCGTCGGCTACGGCTGGATCATCCTGCTCGGCACCGGCCTGGCCACCCGCGGCCGCGCCCGGATGGTCTGCCTGGCCGGAGTCGCCGCGCTCAGCGTCCCCCTGGCCCTCTCCCTGAGCAGGGGCGCCTGGGTGGCCACCCTCTGCGCGGCCCTGGTCATGCTCCTGCTGTACGGCCTGCGCACGGCCCTCCGCACCGGCCTGTTCGTCACCGCCGCCGCGGTCGTCCTCGTCCTCGGCCTCGGCGTGGGGTCGGACACCTTCGGCGAGCGGGTGACCTCGATCACCTCCTCGGTCTCCCAGCCCGACCAGTCGGTCGACGACCGGTACAGCCTGTGGCGGACGGCCACCGCCATCTGGCAGGACCACCCCGTGACCGGCGTCGGCCCCCGGGGCTTCGCCGTCCACCGCGACAGCTACGCGCCGCTCGAACTGTCGTCCGGCAGCGACATCGAGGACCCCGTCAGCGGCTACCAGCGCCAGCCGCTGCTGTCGCCGCACAACATGTACCTGCTGGTGCTCAGCGAACAGGGGCTGCCCGGCCTCGTCTCCTTCGTGCTGCTCCTCGCGGCCCTGGGCGTCTGGTCCGTCAAGCGACTGCGCCGCGCCAAGTCCGAGGGCGGCAAGGCGTTCGGGATGGTCGTCACGGGCTTCCTGACCTGGCAGGTGGCCAACTTCTCCTACGCCGACATCGGCGGTCCGCCCACGCTGGTCATGTCGGTGATGCTCGGCATGGCGCTCTGGTGGGCCCAATGACTTTGGCGACGAGGCCGGGCGTCTACCTGCGGGCCGCGAGCATCACCGCCGTCCTGGTCGGGATGGGGTCGCTGCTCGGTTTCGGCCGCGACCTGCTGCTCGCCCGGATCTTCGGGGCGAGCGCGGCCAGTGACGCCTTCCTCGTCGCCTGGATGGTCCCCGAGACGGCCGCGCCCCTGCTCATCGAGGGGGCGATGGCCTTCCTGCTGGTCCCGCTGTTCAGCCGGGCGCTGGAACAGGGCGACGACGTGCGCCAGGTCGTCGCCGAGACGCTGCCCACCCTCGCCGCCGCGCTCATGGCGATCAGCGCGGCGGCGGCGCTCGGCGCGCCGTGGCTGGTCGAGTCACTGGCGCCCGGCATCGCCGACCCCGGGCTGGCCGTGGCGTGCACCCGGCTCACCTCGGTCACCGTCCTGATGTTCGGCCTGGCCGGATACCTGAGCGCGGCGCTGCGCGCCCACCAGTCCTTCACCGCGCCCGCCGCCATCTACGTGGCCTACAACCTCGGCATCATCGCCTTCATCGTGGTCCTGCACGACGTCCTCGGCGTGCTCGCGGCGGCGCTCGGCGTGATGGCCGGCGGTGTGGCGATGGTCGCCGTCCAGTTCCCCGCCTTCGTCCGCCGGGTCGGCCTGCCCCGCCTGGCCGCCTGCGGCGTGCTGATCCCCCTTGGCGCGTTCGCGCCGATCGCCGCCTTCTCGCTGCTGCGCCAGGGCCAGGTCTTCGTCGAGCGCTTCCTCGGCTCCTCGCTGACCACCGGCTCCATCTCGCAGATGAACTACGCGCAGAAGATCGCGCAGGTGCCGATGGTGCTCTCGCTGATCGTCGCCACCGTGACCTTTCCCCGGCTGGTGCGCAGCGTCACGGCCGGGGACACCGCCGCCGCGCGCCGCCGGATCGTGGGTGACCTGGAGATGGCCGGCCTGATGGTGCTGCTGGCCGCCACCGCGCTCGTCGTCTTCGCGCCCGAGATCGTGCGGGTGCTCCTGGAGCAGGGCGCCTTCACCGAGGCGGACACCGCCGCCACCGCGTACTTCATGCGCGTCTACACCCTGGGACTGCTCGGTCAGACGGTCGTCGGGGTGGTCTGCCGGGTGTATTTCTGCACCGCCAGGCCGACCTGGTTCCCGGCGGTGGCGATGACCGTCGGTCTGCTCGTGACGGGCGGGACGGCCGCCGTCGCGGTGCCGTACTGGGGGGCCGGGGGGATCGCCGCGGCCAACGCCGCCGGGATCACGCTGACGGCACTGATCCTGCTGGCGGGGCTGGGCGTGCCGGAGGTGGGGCTGTCCCTGCGCGCCCTTGTGCCCACCGCCGTCCACCTGGCGCTCCCCACCGTCGCCGCCTTTCTCACGGGCATCCTGATCCGCCCGTACCTCGCAGGCTTGCCCGCCATCACCCTGCTGGTGCTCGGCGCGGCACTGATGGCGCTGGTGTTCTGCGCCTGCTCAGCAATCACCGGACCCAAGGAGATCATCCGCATGATGCAGACCTGGCCGACGGGGGATCGGGCATGACGAGCACGCCGTTGATCCTCATGTACCACTCGGTGGCGAAGTACGAGTACGACCCTTTGCACATCACCGTCACCCCTGAACGCTTCAGCGAGCAGATGCGCTGGCTGGCCGGGCGCGGGCTGCGCGGGGTGTCCCTGCGCGACCTGCGCGACGCCCAGGCGGCCGGACGGGCCCGCCGCCTGGTCGGGCTCACCTTCGACGACGGATACGTGGACTTCGCGGCCGAGGCCGTGCCCGTGCTGGTGCGGTACGGGTTCACCGCGACCGTGTTCGTCGTCGCGGGCCGGATCGGCGGGCACAACGCGTGGGACGCCGAGTACCCGCGCAAGAACCTCATGGACCATGACGAGCTGAGCCGGGTGGCCAGGGCCGGGATGGAGATCGGCTCGCACTCGGTCAGGCACGCCTCCCTGCCCGGACTGGCCGACCACGGCCTCGAACTCGAACTGACCGTGAGCAAGGAGATCCTCCAGGAGGTGACCGGCGCCGAGGTCACCGGCTTCGCCTACCCGTACGGGCACGTCGGGCGCCGGGAGGCGGCGGCGGTCAGGGCGGCCGGATACGACTACGCGTGCGCCATCTGGCGCTCCGACAGCACCGGCCGGTACGCGCTGCCGCGCACCTACGTCGGCGAGGACGACGGGCCGATGCGGCTGTTCGCCAAGCGGGCCCTGCACCGCCTGCGCCGGAGGCGGCGCGCATGAAGGTCCTGCACGTCATCACCGGCCTGGCCGCGGGCGGCGCGGAGCAGCAACTGCGCGCCCTGCTGCCGCACCTGAACGCGCGCTGCGAGGTCGCGGTGCTGACCAACCCCGGCGTCGTCGCCGACGCGATCAAGGCCGGTGGGGTGCCCGTCCACCACCTCGGCATGCGCGGCAACCGCGACCTGAGCGTCATCGGCAAGCTGGCCCGGCTGATGCGCAAGGGCGACTTCCAGGTGGTGCACACCCACCTGTACCGCGCCTGCGTGTACGGCAGGCTCGCCGCCCGCCTGGCGGGCGTGCCCGCCATCGTGGCGACCGAGCACTCCATCGGCCTGACGCGCATCGAAGGCCGCCGCATCACCGCCCCCGTCCGGGTGCTGTACCTGGCCAGCGAGCTGCTCGGGCACAGCACGGTCGCGGTCTCGCGCAGCGTGGCCGAACGGCTCGGCCAATGGGGTGTGCCGCGCTCCCGCATCGAAGTGATCGCCAACGGCATCGACGGCGCCGCCTTCAAGTACGACCCGGTGCGGAGGAAGCGCATGCGGGCCTGCCTGGGGCTGCCGGAGGAGGCCTTCGTCGTCGGAGGCGTCGGCCGCCTCGAACGCGGCAAGCGCTTCGACCTGCTGCTGGACGTCATGGCCGACATCGAATCGGTGCACGCCCTGATCGTGGGGGCGGGCACCGAGCAGCACGCCCTGCAGGAGCTGGCCCGCCGCCTGGGGGTGGCCGACCGGGTGGTGTTCGCGGGCGAGTCGCCCAACGTCGCCGGCCTGCTGTCGGCGATGGACGTGCTGGTCGCGCCGTCGCAGGAGGAGACGTTCGGGCTCGCCGTACTCGAAGGGCTGGCGGCCGGGCTGCCGGTTCTCTACACCACCTGTCCCGCCGTGGACGACCTGCCCGCCTTCGCGGCGCCGGGGGCGCTCCGCATCCCGTACGGCCGTGACCGCCTGCGGCTCGAACTGCGCGCGCTCGCCGCCACGGGGACCGAACGGCTGCCGCCGCCACCCGCGGTCGAGCACTACGACATCCGGCGCCAGGCAGGACAGTTCGACGCCCTTTACCGGCGTCTGCTCGGCGCCACCACCGATCGAAAGTACGTGAAGAAGGAGGGATTCCGATGAAGAAGTCGTACCGGGCAGCCGCCTGGCCGCGGCGCTGGTGTCTGCCGATCGCGCTGCTCGTGGGGACACTGGCGGGCCTGGTGGTCTCGATGGTCAAAGAACCCGTCTACAGCGCCGAGGCCTATGTGACCGTCGTCCCGACCGAGGGGGACGACATGGCGCAGGCGGTGAACTACGCCCAGGCCTACGCCAGGATCGTCACCCAGCCGGGCGTGCTCGCCACCGACGACGAGGTACGGGCGCACGTGCAGTCGTCGGCCTCGCCCGACGCGCCCCTGGTGCGCGTCGCCGCCACGGCGCCCACCGCCGCGGACGCGGCCGAGCGGGCCAACGGGGTGGCCGACAACCTGACCGCCTACGCCAACCTGCACTCGGCGGACACCAGGATGCGGGTCGCCGGCTTCGCCAGGGCGTTCCCGCCGTCCGCGCCCTCGTCGCCGATCCCGCTGGTCAACATCGCGGTCGGGGCGGCGACGGGCGTCCTGGTCGGCGGGCTGGCCTTCCTCGCGCCGCCGCTCGGCTTCCGGCGCCGCCGCCGGGTACGGCCGCGCGCGGAGCCGGCCAAGTCGTTGCACGAGGTGGGGGTGTGACACCGTCCCAGCAGGCGCTGCGCACCTCCACGGCGCTGACCGCGCGAGTGGTGCGTGACGACGTCGAGCTCGGCCGGATGGCGGAGGACTGGGAGGAGCTCTACGCGCGCAGCTCGGCGGCGACACCGTTCCAGTCGTACGCGTGGATCTCGTCGTGGTGGCGGGCGTACGGGACTCCGGGGCGGCTGCGCCTGGCCGTCGTCCGCAGGGCCGGGCGGCTCGTCGCGGTGGCTCCGCTCATGCTCAGGCGCCGGGCGCTGGTGCCGGTCGGCGGCGGGCTGTCCGACTTCACCGACATCCTGCTCGACGACGACGACGCCCCGGGGACCGCGCTGGCCTTGCGCGGGGCGCTCCTCGGCGAGCCCGGCTGGGACCTGATCGACTTTCCCGAGGTACGCCCGGGAGCCGCGGTCGGCAGGCTGCTGCCCCGCTGGGGCGGCGGTAGCTGGCGCCTGCCCGCCTCGGTCTGCCTGCAGTTGCCGGGGATGCCCGTCGACCGGCTGCTCGACGAGCTGGGCGGCCGTACGGCGGGCAAGCTCAGGCGCGGCCTGCGCAAGCTCGACGCCATGGACATCCAGATGACCAGGGTGACCGCCGCCGACGCCGACCGCGCGATGGCGGACCTGATCGGGCTGCACGCCAAGCAGTGGGAGAACAGGGGCATCAACGAGGAGCACCTGCGCCCGCGGTTCGCCAGGCACCTCACCGGGGCGGCCCGCCTGCTCATCGAGCAGGAGCGGGCGATGCTGACGGAGTACCGGATCGGGGGGCGGCTGGTCGTCTCCGACTTCGCCCTGGTCGGCCACGACTTCGTCGGCGGCTACCTGTACGGCGCCCACCCCGACCTGCGCGCCGAGCTGGACATCCTCACCCTGCTGCTGCGCGGGAACCTCGACCTGACGCACCGGATCGGGCGGCCCACGCTGAGCCTCCTGCGCGGCTCCGAGCCGCACAAGGTCAAGTGGGGGCCGGAGGAGGTGCGCAACCAGCGGCTGATCCTGGGGCGCGGCCTGCCCGCCGCCGGGTACGTGGCGGGCGCCCGGGCGCGGCTCGCGGCCGGGCGACTGCTCAGTGACCACTTCCCGCACCTGGCCGGACACCGTCTCCGGCAGTCGATCCGCAAGGTGATCTCATGGCGATGACCCGTCCCACCGCACCGGACGGGAACGATCCCGTGGACGGTGGCCGGCCGTCCGTGCTGCACGTCACCCAGCCTGTGGACGGCGGGGTGGCCGTCTATGTGGCCGCCGTCGCGGGGGATCAGGCCCGGCGGGGGTGGAACGTGGCGGTGGCGTGCCCGGCGGGCGGGCCGTTGCGGGAGCGGCTGGGCGAGCTCGGGGTGCGGTGGCTGGAGTGGAGCGCCCGGAGGTCGCCCGGTCCCGATGATCTCGGGTCGGCGCGGCGGCTGCGGCGGCTGGTCGGCGGGTTCGGGCCGCAGGCCGTACATCTGCACTCGTCGAAGGCCGGGATGGTCGGGCGGGCGGTGATCCGCGGCGCGGTGCCGACGATCTTTCAGCCGCACGGCTGGTCGTGGCTGGCCTGCCAGGGCGCCATGGCCAAGGCGGTGCTGTCCTGGGAGCGCTGGGCCGCCCGCTGGGCTGACCTGCTGGTCTGCGTGGGCGAGGGCGAGGCGCGGCTGGCCGGCGAGCGCGGCCTGTCCGGCCCGCTCACGGTGGTGCGCAACGGCGTGGACCTGGACCGGTTCCGCCCCGCCGGCGGCGAGGCCCGGGAGGCGGCCCGCCGCCGGTACGGCCTCGCCGAGCGCGCGCCGCTGGCCGTCTGCGTCGGCCGGGTGACCCGTCAGAAGGGGCAGGACCTACTGGTCGCCGCCTGGGAGCGGGTCCGGGAGAGCTGCCCCGACGCGACGCTGGCCATCGTCGGCGACGGCGACCTGCGTGACGGGCTGCGCCCGGCCGCCGGTCCCGGTGTCGTGTTCGCCGACCAGGTGGACGACCCGCGCGCCTGGTACGCGGCGGCTGACGTGGTCGTCCTGCCCTCCCGGTGGGAGGGGCTGCCGCTGACCGCGCTGGAGGCACTCGCGAGCGGGCGCTGCCTGGTCGCCTCCGACATCCCCGGCCTGGCGGAGCTGGTGACCGGCGAGATCGGCGAGGTCGTGCCCGTGGGGGAGACCGGGCCGCTGGCCGAGGCGCTCGCGCGCAGGCTCGGCGACCTGGCGCTGGCCCGCGAGGAGGGCAGGGCCGCGGCCATCCGCGCCCAGGCCTTCGACCTCGGCCCGGCGCTGGACCTGCTGGCCGATCACACCTTGCGCTTGGTCGGCTCCACCGGCGTCGTCCGCGCGGGCGACCGCCGAGAGACACGCGATCTCGGGGTCGCCTCCGGCGGCCCGGACTCGTTGGGCGGCGAGAGCCGCGACCTCGGCGTGGATTCCAGCGGCTCGGACTCGTTGGGCCCCGCGACCGGCCTGTGCGGCTTCACGGGCGGCCTCACGGGCCGCACGGCCGGTACGGCGGGCCTGCCCAACGGCCCGCGGCGCTCCAGCCGCCCCCAAGGCCGGTCAGGCAGCACGGAGGAGGGCATGAGCCCGGGGATCGAGGACCCCGGTGAGCCGGACAGCGTGTCGCGGAAGGCCCGCGCCGAGCGGGCGTTCGACGGGCAGGTCCAGACGCCGTGCGGGCAGTAGTCGGAGATCGAGTGATACATCACGTCATGGTTGGCGATCCAGTCGAGCATCTGCAGGATGAACTCGGGCCGGTCGCCGTGCCGGAACAGCCCCCACTCGGGGAAGGAGATCGGCTTGCCGTGCGCGGCCGCGAAGTCGGCGTGCGCCCGCAGGCCGTACGGCTGCTCGACGTACTCGGCGAAGGTGTTGCCGGGCGGCTGGTCGTAGCTGTCCATGCCGATGATGTCGACCACGTCGTCTCCCGGGTAGCACTCCGTCCACGGGATCGCGTCCCGGCCGCGGTTCGGCGCGAAGTCGAAGCGGAAGTTCTGGCCCACCGCCGTGCGCATGGTCGTGACGATGCGCCGCCAGTAGGCCTTCCACGCGGGAGGGTTGGGGGCGCAGCGGCTGGAGTAGGTCGAGCCGTTCATCTCCCAGCCGAGCACGATGATGGTGTCCGCGGCCCCGGCGGCGACCAGCTTGTCGGCCAGCGTCTTGAAGAGCGGGTCGAAGGCGCCGCCCGCGCCCGCGGCCAGCAGGGGGGCGACCTCGGAGTCCGGCAGCCCGCCCTCGTTGGGCGTGATCATGGGGACGTTCAGCGCCAGGGTGCGTTCGGGCTTGGCGGCGAGCCACTGGGTCCAGGGGGTCAGGATGAACTGGGGGCCGAGGATGGCCTCCCAGCTGTCTCCGGGTATGTAGGTCCTGCCGACGCTCACCTCGGCGCCGAGCCAGGACTCGAAGTCCGCCAGGCGGTCCGTGCCGCGCTGGTCGGAGGCCAGGAAGACCCCGAGGGGAGCTGCCGGCGGTCCGGCGATCCTGGTGGCGCCCGCCATGCCCGCGACCGACACGGATACCACGCCGAGGGTGAGCAACCCGTGAGCGCATGCCTTTTTGAATTTCACCACGCCTCATTCCGAGCTGCTTATCAGAACGACTTCGAGTTCAACCTATATGGCCACTCCGAGGTCAATGGCAAGCAGCGGAGAACGTCCGCGAGTTGCTTATGAATGTCGCTTTTGCATGACTTGCCGGGGACATAAATGAGAATGAGGATGGGCGTAATCGATGAGTGGAATCAGCCGGAATCGCGTCGGCCGGGCGGCGGGCCTGGACACCGCCGTGCCGGCCCTGGTGATGCGGCTGGACGACAACATCTTCCACCACGGCACGCTGGCCGTCGTCCGCTCGCTGGGCAGAGCCGGGGTGGAGGTCCACGCGGTGCTGGAGGGACGGCACGCGCCGGTCTCCCGGTCCAGGTACCTGAACCGCATGCACACCTGGCAGGGGACCGAGCGGACCCCTGCGGCGCTCGTCGCCGAACTCGGCGCCATGGCCGAGCGGATCGGCCGCCGGGCGCTGCTCATCCCGGTGGACGACCAGGGCGCGATCATCGTGGCCGAGCACGCCGCCGCGCTGGAGCCGTCCTTCCTGCTGCCCAGGCAGTCGCCCACGCTGCCGCGCCGGCTGGCCGACAAGGCGGAGCTGGCCGAGCTCTGCCGTCGCCTGGGGATCGCCCAGCCCGAGACCCGGGTCATCGCGACTCTGGGCGACGTGGCGTCGGCCGTCGCCAGGCTGGGGCTGCCGCTGATGGCGAAATGGGCCAGGCCGTGGCTGCTGCCGAAGGGGGCGCGGCTGCGCAGCACGAGCCTGGTGCAGCGGCGCGAGCAGGCCGTACGGCTCCTGGGGCAGGCCGGTGGGCACGGCAGCAAGCTGCTCTTCCAGCGGTTCGTGCCCGATTCGCCCGGGTCGGACTGGTTCTTCCACGGCTACTTCGACGAGAACTCGTCGTGCCTGTTCGGCGGGACGGGGCGCAAGGAGCGGGCCTATCCCGCGCGGTCCGGCCTGACCACCTTCGGGCGGTGGCTGGACAACCCGACCCTGGAGGCGGTGGCCCACGAGCTGGGCCGGGCCCTCGGCTACCGGGGGGTCCTCGACCTGGACTTCCGGCACGACCCGCGATCGGACGCCTACTACCTGCTCGACTTCAACCCCCGGCTGGGGGCGCAGTTCGGGCTGTTCAGGGACGGCGACGACCTCGACGTGGTGCGCGCGCTGCACCTCGACCTGACCGGCCGCCAGGCGGGCCCGCCGCGTGCGGCGTACGGGCGGACGTACCTGGTGGAGAACTACGACACCGTGCCCGCGCTGTACCAGCGGCGGTCGCGGGAGATCACCTGGAGGCAGTGGTGGGGGTCGGTGCGCGGCGCCGACGAGCTGGCCTGGTTCTCGGCGGACGATCCGCGGCCTTTCGTGGCAATGGGCGGACAGACTCTGAAACGTGCCTTTACCCGGCTCTCGCACCGCAACCGGAACGGCTAATTAGGGTCTCGTTTTCAGGGACCTTTCAAGAAATCCAAGAATTGGGGGAGAAGTGCTGCCGGTAATTGACGTGGCCATTGTCGGGGCGGGGCCGTACGGCCTTTCCGCAGCCGCTCACACGCTTGCCGCCGGGCTGGACACCTGTGTCTTCGGCCGTCCGATGCGGGCGTGGGAGCACCACATGCCGCAGGGGATGCTGCTGAAGTCGGAGCCTTCGGCGTCGAATCTGGCCGATCCGCGCGGCCGGCACGACCTGGCCGCCTACTGCCGCTGGGCGGGCCTGCCGTACGGGTACGGGCAGCCGGTGCCGCTGGAGACCTTCGTGGACTACGGCAAGTGGTTCCAGGCCCAGGCCGTGGCCGACGCCGTGGACACCGCCGAGGTGACCGGGGTGCGGGCCGAGGGGAAGCTGTTCGCCGTGGAGCTGGCCTCCGGACGGCGGGTGATGGCCCGCGCGGTCGTCCTGGCGCTGGGGTTCCTGCCGTTCGCCCGGCGTCCCGCCGCGCTCACCGAGCTGGCCCCCACGGTGTGCACGCACAGCTCGGAGCACAGCGACCTGTCCCGCTTCGAGGGCCTCGACGTCACCGTCGTCGGCGCGGGCCAGTCGGCGCTGGAGACCGCGACGCTCCTGCTGGAGGCCGGCGCCCGCCCGCGCGTGCTGGCCCGCGCCGCCGCGCTGGAGTGGAACGGCACCCCCGAGCCGAGCCGCTCCCTGGTACGACGGGTCCTGGCGCCGCGCTCGGGCCTGGGCACCGGCTGGCGCTCCTGGACCTGGGCGGAACGCCCCGGCCTGGTACGGCACCTGCCGCTGACCACCCGCCGGCACATCGTCAGAACGACCCTGGGCCCGGCGGGCTCGTGGTGGCTGCGGGAGCGCTTCGACGGCCGGATACCCGTGCTGACCGGCCACTCCCTGGTGGCCGCGAAGGAAGACCTGGGCGTACGGCTGACGCTCAAGGAGCCGGGTGGCGAGTCGCGCACCCTGCACACCGAGCACGTGATCGCCGCCACCGGCTACGAGGTGGACGTGGCCCGCATCGGCATCCTGGACGTCGCCCTGCGGGCGGCGATCGGCACCGAGGGCACGACCCCGAGGCTGAACAGGACGTTCGAGACGTCCGTCCCCGGTCTGTACATGATCGGCCTGGCTGCCGCCGCGACGTTCGGGCCGGTGATGAGGTTCGTCCACGGGGCCGACTTCGCCGCCCGCCGGGTCACCCGCGGCCTGACCGCGGCGGCCGGATCGAGGCGGCATTACCGGGGGGAGACAGGTGCCGGGCTTGGGACGCACCGGCTGAACGCCTGATCACGCCCAGGCCGTCGCTTGGGGTGCGCCTTTCCGCGCCATTTCCTTCGCGTGTTTTTACTTTATGGTCGGCCGAAGTCCGGCGCACCTGCCGTTGGGCCGGGCGTGAACTCCGACACGCCAACCAGCCAAAAAGATCATTCACGTATTTGACTTCACCCAGGAAAGATCACGTTGAATCGGCGGTCGTGGCCTGCAATAGTTGGCGGCGACATCCGCACGGTCTAGATCAGCGAACCCGCATAATCCACTGGAGGAAAACCATCATGCTGCGTCGAATTCTCGTTGGTGCCGCCATCGCCGGTATCGCGTTCATCGGCTCCGCCGTCGGCGCGTCGGCCGCCACTTACCCGTACCCCCCGGGCGGCCCCAACAACAGCGGTAACAACCTGCTGAGCCAGCTCGACATCCTGAACAACTCGCCGATCCTGAACGGCATCCTGAACCACTCGCTGAACAACAACGACATCCTCAGCGTCGCGCACCTCGAGCACGTCAACCTGAACCTGCTGTCCAACCAGAACAACGGCGGCGGCGGCAACAACGGCGGCGGCGGCAACAACAGCGGTGGCGGCGACAACTGACGACCGCCCGCCGCCGAGAGCAGCCTCATGGGAGCTACGACCTGTGGTGGTTCGCCCAGCTGGTGGTGCCTTGTAAAAGGCCGGGTCGGCTCAGCACTCCCGAATGAGCCGACCCGGTCAGCAAGAATGAGGCGACGCGTCAAGCCTCGCTTGCTGTGCAAGAGATTAGACGATTCGCGCGCGGCCATCACCTGATTCCAGCAGCCTGCCGGCAGGCTTGGCAGTCATTTGGTGTTCGCTATCAGCCCAAAAGCGACGATTTTCCCGAAATCCCCACAAAGGATCCAGAGCCCTGCGTGTCCCTGAGACCGCAGGGCTTTTTTGTGGGCCGCGGCCGGCCATCTCTATTTGGCACACGGCGGGCTCCGGGAAAATATGGCGGGACGGTCCGGCAATCTCCGTCGTCTCTCAAATTAACTTCATCAGTCTGTGGATTGTGGAAACGGGCTGGACAACGGCATTGCTTATACCCGTTGCCGCTAAGCCGTAGACGCCAAAGAAATCAAGGTGGGTCCTTGACTTCTGCCAGGCTGGTTTCGGCTTGAAATCTCAGACGTCTGTTGCCATTGTTATTCGCGTCACCAAGGCGGCCCCTACCGCGCAACGCGGTCGGGATATCCCGCGTCATTTCACTGGAGGAAAGCATCATGCTGCGTCGAATTCTCGTCGGTGCCGCCATCGCCGGTATCGCATTCATCGGCTCCACTGTCAGCGCGTCGGCCGCCACTCACCCGTACCCCTCGGGCGGCCCCAACAACAGCGGTAACAACGTGCTGAGCCAGATCGACATCCTGAACAACTCGCCGATCCTGAACGGCATCCTGAACCACTCGCTGAACGGCAACGACATCGCCAGCATCGCGCACCTCGAGCACGTCAACCTGAACCTGGCGTCCAACCAGAACAACGGCGCCGGCGGCAACAACGGCGGCAGTGGCAGCAACAACGACGGCGGCGACAACTGACGACCGCTTTCCACCTCGTCACGCTTGGCAAGTCCGTTGGCGCAGATCCAGTGAGGAGCCGTTCGCCCGGTCCCGGCAGGGCCGGGCGACGCTCGGCTACACGGTCTCCTCTGGTCCCGCCGCCCTTTCGTAGCAACGGAGCGTAGCCGTACTGCAGGCGGCCACAACCCGTTTGGGCGGACGATTACTCTGCGCCCAACGCGCCTGTGCTCTGGCACAGAGACGTTCCCTGGGTCGGCCCAGCACTCCCGAATGGGCCGGCCCGGGCCGTGCACCGACGTCCCCACCCCGCCCTAGGCGCTCTGTTCCGGGTGGGGACGGACCACTCCCAGAAATCCCGTCCGGTCGATGGAATCGAGCCGGACGAAGGCGCCGGTGAACGGCGCGTTGACGACCTGAGTGTCGTTGACCACCAACCCCACGTGCTCGGGGCCCGGCCGATCCGGGTTCGGGTCGTAGAAGACGAGGTCACCCGGCCTCACCTCCGACCTGGCCACCCTGGTACCCGAGCGCCACTGCTCGTAGGTGGTGGTGCCGATGCGCACCCCGGCCCTCGCCCAGGCGTACTCGGTCAGACCGGAGCAGTCGAACCCCTTGGTCCTGGCACCGTGACCGATGCCGTAGCCGGGCCCTTCCGGGCCGCCGCCGCCCCAGGAGTAGGGCAGGCCGCGCATGCTCAGCGCCGCCTGTACCGCGATCGCCGCCGCCATCGCCTGCTGCTCCTCGGCCTTCTCGGCCCCCGCGATCGCCGGCTGGACGCACGGAGTCGCGCGCAGGTCGCCCCCCAGCCGCTTCCTGGCCCTCTTCCCCATCCCGCGCCAGGCCCGCCCCGCGGACGCGATCTCGGCCTGCTCCGCGCCCCAGGTGGCGCAGGCGTCCGGCGACCAGGCGGCCGTGAACTCGGGGTCGACCAGGGCGCTGTCGCCCAGCGCCTCGGGCCCGCACATCACGGCCCCGGCAATGGCCAGCGGCAGGAAAACCGTTCGGATATTCCCGCGTTTATCAGAGCCCGCTGTACGCATGCTCACCGCTCCCGCAGATTCGTCTTTCATATGTGAGAAAGCGCGCTGTTTCGCTATCTGCCCTGCTGATCGACTAGAAGAAAGCGCCTTTTCAGCAAATGGGTCGTCATCTGGAGCGAAGATGAAGATCGGCAACCCGGTTTGGTGGTGGCCAGCCAGCTAGATGACCTTGATGCGACGCAAGAAGGGCGACCGCGACAGGAGTCGCGATCGCCCTCGGCGGTGGGGGGTCAGTCCTGCTTGCTCTTCCTGGGGGTGTACGACCCCGAGATGACGCGCTTCCGGTCCTGCCCGGCGTCCGCGCTGTGGTGCTTGCCGCCCTTGATGCGGCCAGGGAGCCTGCAGAGCGGGTTCTTCGACTTCTTCGAGCACTCGGCCGGCTGGGCGAGCCGGTGCGGCCCGATGGAGACCTGGTGGTCCTCGACCTCGCCGCTGTCCGCCCACCCGGTGGGAACGGCCACCTGTTCGGCGGCGTTGCCCAGGCGCAGCCGGACCCAGGCCCGGCCCTCGGTCACGTTCGCGGGGGGCGTCCAGGTCAGGATCTTGCTGGTGTCCGCCGGGGCGACGGCCGCCTGTGCCCGCTCGCCCTCGTCGAACTTGCCGTTGCGGTCGAAGTCGATCCAGCCGGACAGCGTGGAGTTGGCCGTGACGTTCAGCGGAACGCGCAGGGTGTAGCTCTGCCCGGTGCTGGTGATGGCGGCGTTCCTGGGCAGCGCGTCGTCGTCGTCCACGTCGGCCGCGAGCTGGCGGGGCCGGAAACTGACGGTCTCCATGTGATCGGGCGTGCCGTCCGTGCCGAGGAAGGTGTCGCCGACGACGTGTGAGGCGGCGCCGTAGGAGGCGGGGGCGTCGGAGTCGTCCTCGTCCAGGGACACCCGGAAGACGCCCCAGAAGAACTGGTCGCCCGCGGTGACCCCGGTGCGCACGTTGCGGGCCCTGACCTTGACGGAGAAGGACGTGAGCGTGCCGTTGAGCTGGACCGAGCCGCACGTGTACACGACGCCGCAGGTGGTGCTCTTCGGGCTGTAGATCCTCGTCGGGAGGACCGAGGTGTTCGTCACCGTGTACCCGGGGAAGCCGGCCGCGTTGCTGAAGGTCGGCCTGACCGGAGTGCCGCCGACCAGTTCCAGGCCCGCCCAGTAGTACTCCTCGTTGCCCAGGCTGTCGGCCACCGCGCCGCCGGTGCCGGCCACGTGCAGGCGCGGGTTGCGCACCGGCCTGGAGAAGGTGAACTTCAGTGTGAGGATGTCGCTCCAGGCGTTGGCCGTGACGTCGAAGTCCTTGTAGAGGTCGTTGATCCCCGGGGCCGCCTTGGCGTTCACCGGGATGAGGAACTCGTCCGCCGGGGCGGTGGGGTCGGTGGGCAGCACCCCGGCCGAGGCCACCCGGGCGTGGCCGATCACCGTCTTCTCCACGGTCATGGTCACGCCGGCGGGCGTCGTGCCGACGGCCTTGACCGGCGAGTTGATGAAGGACGACGTGCCACCCGGCACCGAAGGGGGGAGCTGGGGAGAGGCGGTCGAGTGGGCGGCTGCCGCACCTGTCGCCAGGCCCCCGAACCCGAGCGCTGCCGCCACCACGGCGGCGAGTACGGCCCGCGTGGCATCACGTCCCGCCGGTCGTGCGACGACCCCCGACTGTTGCGTCATGTAATCTCCAGATTCGCCCATTAATGCCCTTCAAGAATCCATTCGCGGGTGTTCCGCTGGCGATTCTCGAAGGGGGGCGCAGAGCCCCCGTCGCCTCGGTTGGCGACCTGGATCCATGTGTACTGAGAGGTTGACGGCGTTGTCGAGAAGACACGCATGGGCCGACCGCAATAGCGGCCGACCTGAGCGTCAATTCGTTGCGCTGCTGAATAGAAATGGGCTATTTGTCTAGAAGGCGCCGCCGATCAGGTAGCCGAGGCTGAGAATGGCCATACCGATGATCAGATTGAGCAGCACGTTACCCCATGCCTTGTTGGCCGATCCGGCCTCGATCAGCTTGAAGGTGTCCGCGCTGAACGTGCTGAAGGTGGTCAGCGCCCCGCAGAAGCCGGTGCCGATCAGCGACAGGACCGCGTGCGGGATCCGTCCGTTCGAGGCCAGGCCCATGAACAGGCCCAGGATGGCCGAGCCGAGCACATTGACCGCGAGCGTGCCCCAGGGCATCGTCGCGCCGAACCGCTCCTTGATGAAGCGGTCGACCAGGTAGCGGGCGGGCGCGCCGAGCACGCCGCCGATGAAGACCGCTATCACGAGACCCATGACCGGTGTCCCTTCCTGCTGTGCGCGACCAGAGTGCCGAGCCAGACCGCGATGATGCCGAGCACGATGCCGAGAACACCCAAGCCCTGACCACCCTCAGGTACGGCGCAGCAGCAGCATCGCGATGTCGTCCCGCTGCGGCTGGGAGGCGACCGGCGCCACGATCTGGTCGGCCAGCTCGTCCAGATCCGCCTGGCTCCCCCAGCCCGAGCCCCCGCGGGTCAGCCTCCTCGACAGCTCGGCCACCGCCTCGTCGTAGTCCTGGCCGCGCTTCTCCACCAGCCCGTCGGTGTAGAGCAGCAGCGTCCCGCCCTTGGGCAGCGCCTCCTTGACCACGGGGTACTGCGCGACCGCGAAACAGCCCAGCGGCATGCCCCCGGCGCTCTCCAACTCCCTCACCCGCCCACCGTCCTCCAGCAGCAGCGGGTACGGATGCCCCGCGCGCACCATCCACAGCGTGTCGGCGGCCAGGTCGACCTCGATGATGCAGCAGGTGGCGAACAGCTCGGTGTCCAGGTCGCACAGGCTCTGGTTGCCCCGGAGCATCAGGTCGGCCACCCCGTGGCCCTCGGCGGCATGGGCGCGCATCGCGGTACGGAGCTGTCCCATGACCGCGGCCGCCTGCGCGCTGTGGCCCTGCACGTCGCCGATGACCAGGACGATGCGGCCGTCGGGCATGGAGATCACGTCGTACCAGTCGCCGCCGACCTGCAGCCCCTCCGAGCCGGGCAGGTAGCGGGAGGCGATCTGCAGGCCGGGGACCTCCGGCAGCCTCTTGGGCAGCATCAGCCGCTGCAGCTCGGTCATCTGGCGGCGGCTCTTGTCGAACATCATGGCCCGGTCCAGCGACTGCGCCAGGATTCCGGCCACGCCCGCGTAGGTGACCTGGTCGCCCGAGGGGAAGGTGCGCGGCCGGTCGAAGCCGATCACGCACGCGCCGACCGTGCCGTCCGCGGTGGCCAGCGGCAGGAACGCCCACGCCCGGTGCCGGGGAGCGGGGGACGAGCCGGGGAAGGCGGCCAGGTAGTCCTGGCGGCTGGTGAGGAAGCGGGGCTCGCGGGCCGCGTCCCTCAGCTCGGGCAGCGTCTCGGTGTCGAACCCGCGCGACTCGACCAGCCGCAGCCGGCCGCTCTCGACCATGTAGATGGCCAGGTCCGAGCCGCCCAGCGCGGGCAGCACCCGGTGCTCCATCACGTCCACGACGTCCTCGGTGGACAGGGCGGCGGCGAAGGACCTGGTGAGGTCGAGGACGAAGTCCCTGCGGGCCTGCTCGCGGGCCTCCCGCTGGCGGTCCCTGGTGCGGTCCTGGACGACACCGATCATCCCCTGCGGGCGTCTGGCGGCGTCCCGATACACCCTGGCCTCGGACTCCATCCAGCGGACCGCGCCGTCGGGGCGGACGATGCGATGGGTGAGGTGGTATCGGCCGGTGGTGTAGCTGAGCCGTACCGCGTCCTCGACCATCGCGCGGTCGTCCGGGTGGACGGCCTCGAAGAAGGTCTCGGAGCGGCCGTTGAAGTCCTCGGGTTCGATGCCCATGAGGCGGCATATGCGTTCGTCCCACACCAGCCGGCCAGAGGTGAAGTCCCAGTCGAAGGAGCCGATCTCGGCGCTGGACATGGCCAGCTCCAGCCGGGCCGCCCTGCTGCGACTCCTGATCAGGCGCATCGCCTGGTCGAGCTGGGAGCTGGGCAGCGCGTCCTGCCGCTGGGAGAGCAGGTGGTCGAGCCGGTGGGCGCAGAGCGAGGCTACGGCGGTCAGGGACAGGCGGTCGGACTCGGTGAGCGGTCTGGGGTCGCGCAGCCGTACCTGCAGGATGCCCAGGCAGCGGCCGTCGAGCGAGAGCGGGAGCGTCGCGTACTCCACTGCGGTCCGCCCGGCCTCGGCCTCGTCGAGAGCGGCGTCGGGGGAGCCGTCGCGGTCGCCGGGGGCCGCGTACACGTGCCGCTGCTCGCGGATCGCCTCGATGACGGGCAGCTTGGCGTCGGGCGGGATCATCTGGAACGCCTCGAGGTCGGAGCCCTCCTGGGCGGCCAGCCGCAGCCAGCCGTCGTCCTGCTGGAGGTACAGCAGGCCGCCGTCCACGCCGAGGTCGGCCAGGCCCGCGCCCGTGGCGGCCGACAGCAGCGCGCCGGGGTCGGCGCTGCTGAGCAGCTCCACGGCCACGGCCCCGCCCGCGCCGGAGATCCCCCTCGACGTCTTCACCACGGCTTCGCCCCCCAGCTTCGCCTGGCATCGTTGGCCCTGATTTCGTCCCCCATCAGTGCCAACAAGCCATTTCATGGTAACCGTGCAGGTCAGAGAGAGTCGCGCTGGATCGGGCAGGTCATGCAGTGGGCACCGCCCCGGCCCTTGCCCAGCTCGAAACCCTCGATCTCGACCACCTCGACCCCGTGCTCGCGGAGTTTGCGATTGGTGAACTGGTTCTTGTGGTAACCGACGACGACGCCGGGTGCCAGCGCGAAGAAGTTGTTGCCCGAGTCCCACTGCTCGCGCGCCTGCTGGTAGTCGTCGCCGCCGGTCGGGATCACCTCCAGCTTCGAGATCTTCAGCGCCTCCTCCAGTGCGCCGACGAAGCTGCGGTCCCGGTGCACCTCCAGGGCGCCCGCCTTGTCGGCCGGGCGCAGGGAGTAGGTGGTGGCGGTGTCCAGGAACGGCGGGAAGGCGGTGGCCTTGTCGACGTCCAGCAGCGTGAAGACGGTGTCCAGGTGCATGTACGAGCGCCGCTTGGGCACGTTCACCGCGATCACCCGCTCGGCCGCGCCGGCCGCGAACAGCGACAGCGCGATGTGCTCGACCGTGCGGGCGTTGGTGCGCTCGCTCAGCCCGATGGCCACGCACCTGTTGCCGATCGGCATCATGTCGCCGCCCTCCATCGCGGCGGTGCCGTAGTCCTCCTCGTGGAAGCGCTCGTCGTTCCCGGCGGCCGGATACCAGTAGGGCATCCCGGCCTCGGCGAACATCGGGTGGTGGTGGTAGATGGTGCTCTGGTTCATCGTCTCCAGCAGGCGGGCGTGCCAGAACATCGGGTTGAGCGAGACCCCCTCGTACAGCCAGGCCGACGGGTCGCGCTGGTAGAGCGAGTTCGGCAGCGGCGGCAGCACGAACCGGCCCGCCTGGGCCGAGGCGGCGACCAGCGAGTGCTCGTCGAGCACGGCCAGGCCGTACTCCTCCTTGGTCAGGCCGCCGATCAGGTGGGTGGCCAGCTTGTCGCCGCTCCAGCCGGTCAGCGTCTCGCGTACGGTGTCGACCAGGGCGGGGCCCACGGTCAGGTGGGTGACGGCCCGCTGGACGGCGTCCCGCTTGGCCTCGGGGCTGGAGTCCAGCGCCTGGGTGAGCAGTTCCTGGTGGTGGAAGACCTCGACGCCGCGCTCGCGCATCACCTCCACGAACGCGTCGTGCTCCCTCTGGGCCTGCTCCACCCAGAGGATGTCGTCGAAGAGGAGCTGGGCGCTGTTCTCGGGGGTGAGCCGCTTGAGGCTCAGCTCGGGGCGGTGCACGATGACCTTGCGCAGCGTACCGACCTCGGAGTGGACGCCGTAGGAATCGGTCATTGCGGATCTCCTTCTGTCAGATGGTGATCAGTCCGGTGGCCAGGCCGGCGATGCCGAGGACGGCTCCCACGACGGTGACGACGAACAGGGCCAGCTCGGCGGGGGAGAAGACGCGCCTGCCGTGCTCGCGTCTGGTGATGACGAACAGGACGGTGCCGGGCGCGTAGATGATGCAGGACAGCAGCAGGAACTCCAGGCCCGCCGCGAAGATCAGGAACGCCGTGTAGAGCACGGCGAGGCCCGCTGTCACCATCTCCCTGCCGCGCCGCCCCGGGGTGGCGATCTTCAGCGCGTAGCCGGCCGCCAGCAGGTACGGGATCAGTGACAGCGCGCTGCACAGTTTCAGCGTGAAGGTGAAGGCGTCGTCGGAGAACAGCGTCGTCAGCAGGACCGCGGTGATGAGCACGCTGGTCATCACCAGCGCCGCCACGGGGGTGCCGTGGATGTTCTCGCGCTTCAGGAAGGCGGGCATGTCGTCGTCCTCGGCGGCGACGTACAGCACCTCGGCGGCCATGAGCGTCCAGGCGAGGTAGGCGCCGAGCACCGAGATGATCAACCCGATGCCGATGAACACCGAGCCCCAGGGGCCTACCACCGCCTCCAGTACCCCGGCCATGGAGGGTTGGCGCAACTGGGCGAGCTCGGGTCGGGGGAGCGTGCCGTACGACAGGATGGTGACCGAGGCGAACAGGGCAAGGACGCTGAGGAAGCCGAGCACGGTGGCGCGTCCGACGTCCGTGCGCCTTCTGGCGTACCGGGAGTAGACGCTGGCGCCCTCCACTCCGAGGAAGACGAACACCGTCACCAGCATCGTCGCCTTGACCTGCTGGAAGAGGGCGCCGGCGGACTGCTCCTTGCCGCCCCAGAGGTTCTCGGCGAACACGTCGGCGCGCAGGGCGACCGCGACGATCACGATGAACAGCAGGATCGGGAGGAGTTTGGCGACGGTGACGATCTGGTTGATCGCGGCGGCCTCCTTGACCCCGCGCAGGATCATGAAGTGGAAGGCCCACACGCCGACCGCCGAGACGGCCACCGCCAGCAGCGTGTTGCCCTCGCCGAAGCCGGGCACGACCCCGCCGATGGTGGACTTGATCAGTACCCAGTAGCTGACATTGCCGACGCAGGCGCTGGCCCAGTAGCCGAAGGCGGAGAAGAAACCGGGGAACTCACCGAACCCCGCCTTGGCGTAGGCGTAGACGCCCGCGTCGAGGTTCGGCTTGCGGACGGCGAGCGTCTGGAACACGAAGGCCAGCATGAGCATGCCGACCCCGGCGATCAGCCAGGCGACCAGCGCCCCGTAGACGCCGGTCGCCTGCGCGAAGTTGCGGGGCAGCGAGAACACTCCGGCACCGACCATCGAGCCGACGACCATCGCGGTGAGCGTCGGCAGTGACAGTTTCTGTGTGGATCCCGTCATCCATGTGCCCCATTCGTGCCATGGAGCTAGATTCCACCCGCGCTGCCCGGTAACCCCCTATCAATGATCCTTTGCTGAAGGTTGGGATCAGCCGCCCTGGGTGTAGACGGTC
Organism: Nonomuraea sp. NPDC046570; assembly: GCF_040645915.1. Classification (NCBI taxonomy): domain Bacteria; kingdom Bacillati; phylum Actinomycetota; class Actinomycetes; order Streptosporangiales; family Streptosporangiaceae; genus Nonomuraea; species Nonomuraea sp. NPDC046570. The sequence continues at coordinate 52,297 of NZ_JBEYZF010000008.1, forward strand.
TTCCAGCGCGAGCACCAGCCGGTGGGGCGGGTGGAGTTGCCGCGACAGGTCCGGATCTTGATCTGCAGGACGTCGCCGACGTCCTTGCGGAACGTTCCGATTCCGGGGACGCAGTTGTAGTACGACGCCGTCCGCCAGCGGCCGTTCTTGGCGCTCATGGAGCGGATGCTGACCCAGGCGCAGCCCTTGCCGCGGGTGTCCTCAAGCTTGCCGTCCACGAGGAAGCCGAACTGGTGGACGGCGACGGTGCCCTTGGCCTCGGCCATGCCGTCGGTGGAGTAGAGCGGGCCCCAGCGCCAGATGGACGGGATGGCGCCCGCGGCCGAGGCGGTGGCCGCGGTGGGGGCGAGGGAGGCCGAGGCGGTGGCCGGGGTGGCGAGGGCGAGGGAGGCGGCGGCGGTCAGGCCGAGCAGGACACGAAGGCCGGTGGGCACGACGGAGCTCCTTGTAGACGTTTTCATGACATAGCAAGAAATATCCCGCCTCACTTGCAGACGGCTTGTAGGCACTGGATTCGGCAGGCCGTACCGAGTCTCGGTGTCGTGGACTCAGGGCATGTCGAGGTGGAGCGTGGCCGCGTTGTCAGCCGCCACCAGGCCCGCCAGCCGCCGCCGCGCGGTCACCACCACCAGGCAGCCGGGCGCCCCGGGCAGCAGCGGCCGGACCTGGGCCGAGGAGGCGGCGTCGTCCAGCAGGATGAGCACCCGCAGGCCGCGCAGCGCGCTGCGGAACAGCGCCGCCCGCTCCTCCTCGTCGTCGGGGATCCGCTCGTCGGGCACGCCGAGCGCGCGCAGGAACCGTTCCATCACCGCGTCTTGGGCGCCCAGGTCGGCGAAGAGCTGCCCGTCGGGGAAGCGATCGGCGGCCTGGTGCGCCCACCGCAGGGCCAGCGCGCTCTTCCCAGCCCCCGCACCGCCGCTGATGACGACCACGCCGGGGCTGGGCCGCTGCCGCAGCAGCCGTTCCAGCTCGTCGACGCGCACCGGTACGTCGGGCGGCGGCGGCAGTAGCGCGGGACCCGTCCCCGGCGTGCCCCTGAGGATCTCCTCGTGCAGGCCGCGCAGCTCGGTACCCGGCTCGGTGCCCAGCTCCGCGATGAGCGACTGCCGTCCCTCCGCGAAGACCTCCAGCGCCGCCGCCGTCCGGCCCGCCCGCCACAGCGCCCGCATGAGCTGCCCGCGCAGCCGCTCCCTGAGCGGGTACCTGGCCACCAGTGAGGTCAGCTCGACCACCGCCTCCCGGTGCCGGTCGAGTTCGAGCTCGGTGGCCGCCCACTCCTCGGCGATCACCGGAAACCGCTCCTCCCAGTACGTCACCGCGGGATGGGACATCCCGTCCAGCACCGGCCCCCGCCACAGGCCGAGCGCCTCGCGCAGCAGCGCCGACCGCTCCGGGGCGCCGGCCGCCCGCGCCGCGGCCAGCAGCCGTTCGGCTTCGAGCGTGTCGAGGACCACCGCCTCCTCGCGCACCTGGTAGCCGCCGGGCGCGGTGCCGATCGCGTCGTGGCCGAGCACCCTGCGCAGCCTGGCGATCCTGACCCGCACCTGCGCGTGCGCCGAGGCCGGCGGGTTGCCCTCCCAGACGAGGTCGGCCAGCCGGTCCAGGCTCACCACCTCCCCGGCCTGCAGCAGCAGCGCGGCGAGCAGCAGCCTGGGGCGCGGCCCGCCCACGTCCACGAGTCGTCCGCCGGAGCTCACCTCCAGCGGCCCGAGCACCCGCGCGTGGATCACAGTTGCCGCTGGATGATCTTGGGTGTGCGCGGTGCGGGGCTCAGCTCGATCTCGCGCGACTCCTCCTCGGTGATCAGCCCGAGCGCTCTCAGAACCTGGGCCGACCTGCGGTAGCACCAAGGGTCTCCGAGTGTACGGCCCAGCCCCCACTGATGCTCGGCCTCCCAATAGCTCCCCTCCAGCCCCCGCTCCCGGCCCAGGTACAGCGCCTCGCGGAACCGGGCGGCGGCCTCCTCCAGCCTCCCGGCCAGCCGCAGCGCCTCACCCAGGTTGCCCAGCGCCATGATCTCGGTGACCCTGGCGCCGGTCCTCCTGGCCACCTCAACCCCCTCCTCGTGCGCCGCGATCGCCTCGGCGTACCGGCCGCAGTGCTGGTGGGTCAGCCCCATGCCGGTGAGGCAGGCGCCCTCGTGCCGGGGGTGGCCGAGCGCCGCCCACATGGCCCGCGCCTGCCGCAGCGCGGCCAGCGACTCCTCGTAGCGATGCTGGGCGCGCAGCGCCGCCCCCTTGCCGTGCATCGCCCGCGCCACCCCGGTGTAGTGCCGGATCGGCAGCCAGGCCGCCAGTGCCCGGTTGAAGCAGGCCAGTGCCTCGGCCGGCTGGCCGAGAGCGTGGCGGGCCCAGCCGAGGTCGTTGTGGCCGAGCCCCAGATGGCGCGGGTCGCCGGTGTGCCGGGCCGCCTCCAGCGTGACCTCGGCCAGCGCGAGCTGGTCCCACCATCGGCCGCGCTGCTCCATCGGCGTGTTCAGGCAGGCCCCCAGGTACGCCCCGATCGCCGGGTCGTCGCTGGTGAGCGCCTGCCGCGCGGCGGAGACCAGGTTCTCCCGCTCCGCGTCCATCCAGGCCTGGACCTGGTCGAGCGAGGTCAGCGGCAGCCCCGGGTGGGACAGTTCTTCGGGGACGAAGTCGATCCGCCAGGCGATCCTGGGCTCCACCACCTCCGAGGCCTGCCGCGCGGTCGCCACATAGCAGTGCAGGGCCCGCTCGACGGCCCGCGCCCGATCCTGTGCGCTCTCCTCCTCGGCCGCGCGCTCCCCGGCGAACAGCCGCAGCAGGTCGTGCATGAGGTAGCGGTCCGGCTCCTGCCGCTCCAGCAGGTGGATGTCCAGGAGCTGGTCGAGTAGCGCGGCCGTGTGCCGCTCGGGCAGTCCGGCCACCGCGGCGGCGACCGGGACGCCGATGCTCGGCCAGTCGAGCAGCCCCAGCAGCCGGAACATCCGGGCCGCCGCGGCGTCGTCCCGGAGATCCGCGTAGCTGATCATGAAGCTGGAGCGCACGGCCTGGTCGTCGACGGACAGCTCGGCCAGCCGCCTCCGCTCGTCGGCGAGCCGGTCGGCGAGGGTCCTCAGGCTGAGCGCCGGGCGGGTGACCAGCCGCGCGCCGAGGATGGTGAGGGCGAGCGGCAGCCCGCCGCACAGCCGGAGCACGTCGGCGACCGCCTCGGGATCGCCCGCGAGGCGCACGGCCCCGGCGAAGCGGGCCAGCAGGGTGCGCGCCTCCTCCGGCTCCAGCGCGCCGAGCCGCCGCCGGCGCACGCCGTCCAGGCCGGGCAGCGCCCGTCGGCTGGTGATCAGGACGCCGCAGGTCGGGCTCTGCGGGAGCAGCGGCCTGAGCTGGTCGGGGCCGGCCGCGTTGTCCAGCACGATCAGCAGCCGCCTGCCGGAGGCCAGCGAACGGAAGGCGGCGATCGCCTCGTCCTGGTCGGAGGGGATCGCGGTGGAGGGCACGCCCATCGCGCGCAGGAAGCGGCCGAGCACCTCCACCGCCGGGACGGGGTGCATCTCGGAGGTGAAGCCGTGCAGGTTGACGTAGAGCTGCCCGTCGGGGAACAGGTCGGCCACGCGGTGCGCCACGTGGACGGCGAAGGCCGACTTGCCGATGCCCGCCGGGCCGGAGATGGCGACGGCGGTGCCGGGTTCGGCCAGCAGGCCGTACACGTCCTCGATCTGGGTGTGGCGGCCGGTGAACCTGGCCGCGTCGCCGGGGAGCTGGGCCGGGGTGAAGCCCACCGGGTTGCCGCTGATCAGCCGTTCCGCCCTGCGCAGCTCGGTGCCGGGTTCGATGCCGAGGTCGGTCGCGAGCCGTTTCCTGCCCTCGCGGTAGAGCTTCAGCGCCTCCCGGGGGGTGCCCGCCCGGTCCAAGGCGATCATGAGCTGGGCGCGCAGCCGCTCATGGTAGGGGTGCTCCTCGACCAGCGGGGCGAGCCGTTCGATCACCTTGTCGAGGTGGCCGGCCGCCAGTTCCAGTTCGGCCCATTCCTCGCTGGCCGTCAGCCGTAACTCGGCCAGGCGGCCCGTCTCGGGGCTGTCCCAGCCGTTCAGCACCTGGCCCCGCCACAGTCGCAGCGCCCTCTCGTAGCGGCCGGGGTCCCGCCGCAGGCGTCCGTCGGCGATGAGCCGCTCGGCCACGTGCGCGTCGATGCGCGCCGAGCGGGGATCGACGCGGTAGCCGCCGGGCGCCGTCCTGACCACCTCGTCGCCGCCGAGCGCCTTGCGTAACTGGGAGATCAGCACATGCACCTGGGTACGCGCCGACGCGGGCGGGACGTCCGGCCACAGCGTCTCGATCAGCCGGTCGGCGGAGACCGTCTGACCCGCCTCGGCCAGCAGCGCGGACAGGACGGCCCGCACCCGGGCGCCGCCGACGTCGGCCGGGCGGCCGTGGATCAGCACCCGGAGCGGCCCCAGGATCTGGAACTCAACCCCGCCGGACATGAGCCGTGGTCCCTAGCCGCCGCATAGCGAAGTTATATCGGCCTCTCGTACGGTCGTCACCGCGAGCGGCCGGCCAAAGGGGGAACAGGTGGACAGGCCCATCGTCATCGCGGGTGTCGTGCTGGTTCTGGTCGGCGGGGGCTGCTCCGGCCAGCATGAGACTCCTTCCCGTTGGCTGTCCGAGGAGGAAAGGCGCGTTCTCGGACAAGCCGAGTCGGTTCTCGTCAAGCGTTGCATGGAACGACGAGGATTGACGTACTCGAATCGCCCGCCGGTATACGCCGAGCGGTCACGGTCCTTCGGCTTCGTCGTGGACGACGTCGCCTGGGCGCGCTCCCACGGTTACGGGCGCGACCTGCCGGGCGGAGGGCAGGGCTGCGTGGAGAAGGCCCGGCGGGGGCTCTATCCCGACTACGCGACCTGGTCGAAGGTGTCCGCCGACCTCACGCCCCTGTACGCGGCCAAGGTCACCGCCGATCCCCGGTACCGGAACACGGTGCGGGAGTGGGCGGACTGCATGCGCGAGGAAGGGCTGCCCTACAGCTCTCCCGCCCGGATCAGGGCCGCGCTGCCCGCCCTCACCCGGGGCAAGGCCCCCGAACAGGCGCACGCCCTGGAGGTACGGCTGGCCACCGCCGAAGCGGGCTGCGCGGTCGGCACCACCCTCGCGGCCACGGTCAAGGCGCTCGACCTGCAGCACGGCGCCCCGGTGCGCAAGCTGTACGCCGCCCGCGTCGAGACCCGGAACCGGCTGGAACTGGCCGCCCTGCCCCGCGCCCGCGAACTCCTCACCCCGCCGCTTCAGGAGACCCGGTGAGCCCGGCGACGACCAGCCCGCTCTCGTAGGCGAAGACGACGAGCTGGGCCCGGTCACGGGCGCCCAGCTTGGTCATCGACCGGCTGACGTGGGTCTTGGCGGTCGCGTGGCTGATCGTCAGGTGCTCCGCGATCTCCTCGTTCGACATGCCCTTCGCGACCAGGGCGACGACCTGGCGTTCGCGGTCGGTCAGCCGCCGTAGCCCGGGGGTGGCGACCGGCCGGGGCGGGGTGGAGACGTACTCCTCGATCAGCCGCCGGGTCACCGACGGCGACAGCAGTGCCTCGCCGCGGGCCGCCACCCGCACCGACTGCAGCAGGTCGGCGGGCTCGATGTCCTTGAGCAGGAACCCGCTGGCCCCGGCGCGCAGCGCGGCGAAGACGTACTCGTCGAGGGCGTAGTTGGTGAGGATCACCACGCGGACGGCGTCGAGCTCGGCGGCGGCGCCGATCCTGCGGGTCGCCTGGATGCCGTCCAGCAGCGGCATCCGCACGTCCAGCAGCACCACGTCGGGCAGCAGCCGCCGGGCCAGCTCCACCGCCTCGACCCCGTTGCCCGCCTCCCCGACGACGCTGACATCCTCGGCCATCTCCAGCAGCGCCCGGAACCCCGCCCGGATCAACGGCTGGTCATCGGCCAGCAGCACCCGGATCACCCACGCACCCCCGCCAACGGCAACTCGGCCCGTACGGCGAAGCCGCCCCCCGCACGGGGGCCCGCCGTCAGGGAGCCGCCCACGGCGACCGCCCGCTCTCGCATGCCGATCAGTCCCATCCCCTGTTTCACCGGCCCGCTGTCGCCGTCGTTCTCCACCCGCAGCACGAGGGTCGTCGCCTGGTATTCGGCCGTCACCGAGATCGACGCCCGGCCCGCGTGCCGCAGCACGTTCGTGAACGCCTCCTGCGCGATGCGGTACGCCGCCCGGTCGACGTCCACCGCGAGCTCACCCGCCTGGCCGGTCACCTGGTAGGTCACCGGCAGCCCGGCCGCCTCCGCCCTGGCCATCAGCCGGGGCAGCCGGGCCAGCCCCGCCGCCACGTCGTCCTCGTCGGCCTGCCGCAGCACGCCCAGCGTGGTGCGCAGTTCGCGCATCGCCTCGTGCCCCGAGTCCTTGATCGCGGCCAGTGCCGAGCGGGCCTGCTCGGGTTTGGCGTCCATGAGCTGCATGGCCACCGAGACCTGCACGTTGATGACCGAGATGTTGTGGGTGAGCGTGTCGTGCAGTTCCTGCGCGATCCACAGCCGCTCCTCGCCGGCCCGGCGCAGGGCGGCCTCCTCGCGGGTGCGTTCGGCCTCGGCGGCCCGCTGCTCGACCTCGTGCAGGTAGGCGCGCCGGTTCTTCATCACCTCACCGGCGACCACCACCGCCACCAGCCAGCCGCTGATCATGGCGATGCCGCCGGGCGACGGATCGCGGGCGGACAGCGCGATGGGCACGCCGATGCCGACGGTCGCGGCGACCGTGAGCCCGATGGCCAGGCGCCGCCGCCCGAGGGAGGCCGCGGTGTAGACGGCGACCTCGGCGGGGGCGGCGGCGAAGATCCCCGGGTACCTGGCCGCGTAGTAGGTGACCCCGCACCCCACCGTGATCGCCCCGACCCAGACCGGCGCGCTCCGCCGGAACACCAGGGCCACCGACGACACCGTCAGCAACACTGTCCCCGGCACCGCGAGCTCCTGCTCCTCCAGGCCCGACGACGACAGCCCGCCGTAGCTGCCCGCCACGGCGAGCACCAGCACAAACCCCGCGATCAGCGCGTCCGTCTTCCGGGCTTCCACACCCGGCACCCTAGGCCACCGGCCGGCGGCGGCCGTCCCGCCGGGGGACGAGACCGGGCGTACATCCCCGGGCGTACGCCAGCGCGGTCCGGGCTCGGCGTACATCCGGGGAAGTAGCGCGAAAGGACCTCCCGAGGGTGACGATCTTCGAGGACCGGGCGGACAGCATGCCGGTATGAAGACCTCACCTGGCTGGATCGTCTGGTCGTTGCGGGGGACGGCCACCCTGCACCTCGCCGGTGTGCTCGGGCAGGCCGTGCTCGCCGGGCTGTTCGTCACCGGCGATGTGGACATGCTCGCCTGGCACCGCAACAACGGCGGGTTCACCCACGTCATGCTGTACCTGCAGCTCGTGGCGGCGATCCTGCTGTGGCGGCCGGGCCGGGGGCCGCTCTGGCCGGCCGTGGCGAGCGCGGCGCTGGTGGTGGCGGAGACGGTACAGATCGTGCTGGGGCAGGAGCGGGTCATCGCCCTGCACTTCCCGCTCGGGATGGCCGTCTTCGGCTGCTCCGCCGTGCTGACGGGTTGGTTCTGGGGTGGCAGGCGATGATCTCCCGGCGCGGGTTTCTCGGGGTGCTCGGAGGTGTCGGGCTGGCGGTCGCCGGGTGCGCGGAGACCGCCGGGCAAGGACTGACCAGCGCGTTGCGGCTGCCTGAGCCGTTCAGGGTGCCGCTGCCGGTGCCGAAGACCGCGCGCCCGGTACGGCCGGGCCACTACGAGGTCGTCCAGCGCGCCGCCAAGGTGGAGATCATCCCGGGCACCACGACCGAGGTGTGGGGGTACGGCGGCACCTTCCCAGGGCCCACCTTCGACCTGCGGCGCGGGAGCCGTACCACGATCAGGGTGCGTAATGAGTTGCCCGTGCCCACCTCGACCCACCTGCACGGCGGGGTGACCCCGCCGGAGTCCGACGGGTATCCGACCGACCTGGTCGTCGCCAGGGGCCGGGGGGCGGGGCCGCCGGTCGGCGGGCATGTCCACCAGGCGCGGTGGACCCTGCACGAGGAGGCGCGGGACTACGTCTACCCGCTGGACCAGCGGGCCGCCACGCTCTGGTACCACGATCACCGGATGGACTTCACCGCGCCGCAGGTGTGGCGCGGGCTGGCCGGGTTCGCGCTGGTCCGCGACGAGGAGGAGGACGCGCTCCCGCTGCCCCGGGGGGACCGGGAGGTGCCGCTGATGATCTGTGATCGGGCCTTCGAGGAGGACGGCTCCTTCCGCTACCCGTCGGTGGACCCGAGCCTGCGGGTGACGGCGGGCGTGGAGGAGGCGTACATGGAGGGCGTCGAAGGGGACGTGATCCTGGTGAACGGCGCGCCCTGGCCGGTCATGGAGGTGGACGCCGCCCGCTACCGGCTGCGGCTGCTGAACGCCTCCAACGCGCGCCGCTACCGGCTCGAACTGACCCCGGGCGGCCGGTTCACCCAGATCGGCAGCGACGCGGGGCTGCTGGCCGCGCCGGTGCCGCACCGGACGATCACGATCGCGCCCGGCGAGCGGTTCGACGTGGTGGTGGACTTCGCCGACTACCCGGTGGGCGCCGAGGTGACCCTGGTCAACACCTTCGGCACCGGCCCGGCCCGGAACGTGATGCGGTTCCGGGTGGCCCGCAGGGCGGCCGACGACAGCGCGATCCCCCGGCGACTGTCGCGGACGGTGCCCGCCGCCGCGAAGCCGGTGGCCACCCGTGTGTTCGACTTCCGCAGGACCGGCGCGGCGTGGACGATCAACGGGCGGTCGTACCGGCCCGGCGTCCCGCTGGCCAGGCCGCGCCTCGGCACCACCGAGGTGTGGCGCTTCACCAGCGACTTCCACCACCCGGTGCACGTGCACCTGGCCCACTTCCAGGTGCTCTCCCGCAACGGCAGGGCGCCCGCCGCGACCGACGCGGGCTGGAAGGACACCGTGGACGTACGGCCCTACGAGGTCGTGGAGGTGCTGGTCCGGTTCGAGGGGTACCGGGGGCTGTACATGATCCACTGCCACAACCTGGAACACGAGGACATGGCGATGATGGCCGACTTCGAGATCGTCTGACTCACCCCGGGTCCGGCGCCAGCGCCCGCCAGGGCACCGGGCTGGACAGGATCATGGTGCTGGACGGCTGGCCGTGCTGGGCCAGCCGGTCGATCAGCGCCTCGAACCCCGCCATCGAGGTGGTGGCGATCCGCAGCAGGCAGCAGGTGTCGCCGGTCACCCGCTCCACCCGCAGGATCTCCGGCCAGGCCAGCACGGACTCATCCCGCAGCACACACAGCGGGCCGTAACAGGACATCTTGATCATCGCGTGCACGGGACGGCCCGCCAGCGTCGGGTCGACCATGGCGTGGTACCCGGTGATCACCCCGGACTCCTCCAACCGGCGCACCCGCTCGGCCACCGCCGGAGCCGACAGGTGGACCCGGCGGGACAGCTCGCTGTAGGACAGCCGGGCGTCGGCCTGCAACTCGGCGAGCAGGGCCCAGTCCATCGCGTCCATCGTCACTCCCGGTGATTTCCAAGGCCGGATCGGCCCAATGCCTTCGGATCGTAAACCCGAAGCGGGGTAATGCCGTCGGATGCTCATTCGGCGAAAGGCCAGATCAGGCGACGATGAGGGTGAATCGCCCAAGGAGGAACAATGGTTACACACGCCATGGAGCAGGCCGAGGTCGCGGGTGGGCAGCTCGCCACCCCGTACGACGAGTACGTCGGCACGGCCGTCCTGCACGGCCTCCTGCGCCCGCTCACCGACGCCCCCGAGGAGCCCGCGTTCCTGGTGACCACCCAGGTCATGGAGCTCTACTTCGGGCTGCTGTGCACCGAGTGGCGGCTGGCGCAGCGGCAGCTCGACGCCGGTGACGCCGCCGCCGCGACCACCACGCTGCGGCGCAGCGCCTGGCACTTCGAGGCGCTGAACGCCGCCTGGGCCTCGCTCAGCCGGCTCACGCCCGGCCAGTTCAACCGGTTCCGGGAGGCGCTGGGGGAGGCGTCCGGGTTCCAGTCGGCGATGTACCGGCATGTGGAGTTCCTGCTGGGCACCAAGAGCACCGTGCTGCTGCGGCCCTACCGGCGCACCCCCGAGGTCTACGCCGAACTGGAGGCCGCCCTGCACGCGCCCAGCCTGTACGACTCGGTGGTGTCACTGCTGGCCAGGCGCGGCTTCGACGTGCCCGACGGGGTGCGCGCCGAAGGCGCCGAGCCCGACCCGCGCGTCGAGGCCGCCTGGCTGGAGGTGTACCAGGGCGACGACGACGGGCTGCGCGAGCTCGCCGAGTCCCTGGTCGACCTGGCCACCCAGTTCTCCGACTGGCGCTACCGGCACGTGCTGGCCGTGCGCAGGTCGATGGGCGCCAAGCCGGGATCGGGCGGCTCCAGCGGGCTGCGCTTCCTGGAGCAGAGCATGCGCCGCGAGATCTTCCCCGAGATGTGGGCCGCCCGTACCGCGATGTAGGACCTCACCCGCCGCGCGGCAGCGTGGCGGTCACGACCAGGCCGCCCCCCTCACGCGGCCTGGCCGTCACATCACCCCCGTGCGCCCGCGCCACCGATCGCACGATGGACAACCCCAGCCCCGCGCTCTTGCCCGTGACCAGCCGCTCGCCCCCAAGCCGCCGGAACGGCTTGAACAACACCGGAATGTCGTACGGCGGGACCGCGGGCCCGGTGTTGCTCACCTCCACCTCCACCCACTCCCCGGGCGCGGCCCGGCTCACCACCCGCACCCACCCGTCCGCCGTGTTGTGCCTGATCCCGTTCTCCACCAGGTTGTGCACCAGCCGTTCGAGCAGCAGCGCGTCCCCGCCGGCCGGTGCGGGCCCGGCCGACTCGTGCACGGTGACCTTCGCCGTCGCCGCCTCCCCGGCCGTCTGCGCCACCACATGGGACACCACGTCGGCCAGGTCCACCGGCGACCGCTCGGCGATCTCGTGCTCGGCGCGGGCCAGCAGCAACAGCCCCGAGATGAGCCGCTCGTGCCTGACGTTGATCTCCAGCAGGCTCTCGCCGAGCCGCTTGACGTCCGCCGAGGCCGACTTGCGGTGCATGGCCAGCTCGACCAGCGCCCGGTTCAGCGTCAGCGGCGTGCGCAGCTCGTGCGAGGCGTTGGCGACGAACCTGCGCTGCCCGTCGAAGGAGCGGTCGAGGCGCTCGACCATGGTGTCGAAGGTGTCGGCGAGCTCCTTCACCTCGTCCGGTGGGCCCTGCAGGGCGATCCGCTCGTTCAGGCCGTGCTCGGCGACCTGGGCGGCGGCGATCCGCCGCGCCGTCTCGGTCACCAGTTGCAGCGGGGCCAGCACCCGCCCCCGCCACCACCCAGCCGAGCCCCGCCGCCGCGCCGCCGACCAGGACCAGCGCGATCAGCCCCTGGGTGAGCAGCGAGGTGCTCGCGGCGCTGCGCAGCTCCTCCTCCTGCATCCGCAGCCACTCCACCGCCGCCTCGCCGGAGAGCATGACGCCGTTGTGGATGAAGGCCAACTGCTTGCGCGGACCGCCGCCTCCCTCGTACCGGTCGGTGAAGGTCTGGTTGAGTTGCTGGTTGAACAGCAGGTAGGTGACGCCGAGCAGGGCCAGGCCGGCGACCAGGAACAGCGTGCCGTACATGAGGGTGAGCCGGGCGCGCAGGCTGGGGCGGCGGTTCACGGGATCTGGTATCCGATGCCCGGCAGCGTCACCACGATCGGCGGGTCGCCGAGCTTGCGGCGCAGTTTGAGTATGGTGAGGCGGACCACGCCGGTGAACGGGTCGGCGTGCTCATCCCACGCCTTCTCCAGCAGTCGCTCGGCGGAGACCACCGCGCCGTCGGCGCGCAGCAGCTCGGCCAGCACCGCGAACTCCTTCTTCGACAGCGGCACGTACCGCCCGTCCCTGAACACCTCCCGGCGGGCCGGGTCGAGGGTGATCCCGGCCCGGCGCAGCACCGGCGGCGCGGCCGGACGCGAGCGCCGCCCCAGCGCGTGGACCCGGGCGGCCAACTCCGCGAAGGCGAACGGCTTGGCCAGGTAGTCGTCGGCGCCCAGGGACAGCCCGGTCACCCGGTCGCCGATCTCCACGGCGGCGGTGAGCATCAGCACCCGGGCCGTCGACTCCGACGCGACCAGCTCCCGGCAGACGTCGTCGCCGTGCACGAGCGGCAGGTCCCGGTCGAGGACGACCACGTCGTAGTCGTTGACCGCGATCCGCTCCAGCGCCGCCTCCCCGTCGTGCGCGGTGTCGACCGCGTGCGTCTCCTCGCGCAGCCACTCGGCTATCGCGTCGGCCAGCATGCGCTCGTCCTCCACCACCAGCACGCGCATCGCGTCCCCCTTCGTCGGGTACGGGCCGATGCTGGCGTGCCGGGTGTTTGCTCGGCGTTAGCGCCGACGGAAACGCCGCGGAAACGCCCGACCCAATGTCATCTCCTCCGAAGGCACCCACGAGGAGGAGAAGGACCCATGCGACGAATCGGCGTACTGGCGGTACTCGCCCTGGCCCTGGCCGGATGCGGCGGCGGTGACGGCGGCGGCACCGACGTGGCCTCCGCGGACGGCGGCGGCAAGGCGGCCGCCACGGCCTCGCCCAGCGTGGACCCGCAGCGCGGGCTCAAGTTCGCCCAGTGCATGCGGGAGAACGGCATCGACATGCCGGACCCCGAGCCCGGCAAGCCGGTCACGCTCAAACTCGACAAGGGCATCAGCGAGGAGGCGATGAACAAGGCCCAGCAGGCCTGCAAGGAGTACGCGCCGCAGGGCGGAACGGGGCCGAAGCCGGGCAGCAAGCAGCTCGAAGGCATGCGCAAGGTCGCGCAGTGCATGCGGGAGAACGGCGTGCCCGAGTACCCGGACCCCGACGGCGGCCTGGTCCGCATCAAGCCGGAGGTCGGCGAGGACCCCGACTTCAAGGACGCGCAGGCGAAGTGCACCAAGGAGTTCATGCCAGAGGCGGGCCAGGGGGGCTCCTGATGGGCTTGGACATGGAGGTGGCTCCAGCGGGCTCGCGGCCTCACCGAGGCCGCGGCAGGAAGATCGCGGGCCTGGTCGTCGCAGCCGTCGCCGTGGGCGCGCTCGTCGCGGCCGTGAACGGTGTGGACGGGCTGAGCGGGCTGAGCGGGCTGAGCGGGCTGGGGGGCGGCGGCCGTACCGGCGCGACGGCCGGTGTGCTTCCGCCGGCCACCACCCAGGTGACCCGGCAGACGCTGCGCGAGACGCGCGACGCCGACGGGGTGCTCGGCTACGGGCCGGCGACCAGCGCGGTGAGCAGGCGGCCCGGCACCGTCACCTGGCTTCCCGACAGCGGCGCCCAGATCACCCGCGGCAGAGCGCTGTACAAGGTCGACAACGATCCGGTGGTGCTGATGTACGGCTCCACCCCCGCCTACCGCGACCTGCGGATCGGCACCTCGGGCCGGGACGTCGAGAACCTGGAGCGCAACCTGCGCGCCCTGGGCTACACCGGCTTCACCCTGGACGACGAGTACACCGAGGCCACGGCCGACGCGGTCCTCCGCTGGCAGGACGACCGAGGGCTGCCGGAGACCGGCGTCGTCGAGCTCGGCCGGGTCGTGTTCGCCCCGGGCAGGGTCCGGGTGGACAGCCTGACGGCCGAGTCCGGCCAGCCCACCGCCCCGGGCCAGAAGGTCCTCGGCTACACGGGCACCACCAAGGTGGTCACCGTACGGCTGGCGGCCGACGACCAGCGGATGGCCAAGCGGGGTGCCAAGGTGTCGGTCACCCTGCCGGACGGCACAAGCGTGTCCGGCAAGGTCACCGAGGTCGCGACCGTCATCGAGCCGGGGGAGGGCCAGAACGCGAGCCCGGAGACCAAGCTGGAGGCGCTCGTCTCGCTCGGCAGGCAGAAGGCCGCCGCCGGTCTCGACCAGGCCGCGGTGGACGTCACCTTCACCGCCTCCAGGCGGAAGGACGTGCTGACCGTGCCGGTCGCGGCGCTGGTGGCGCTGCGGGAGGGCGGATTCGGCGTCGAGGTCGTCGAAGGGAACGCCTCCCGGTACGTCGCGGTGGAGACCGGCCTGTTCGCCGGCGGCCGGGTGGAGATCTCCGGGTACGGCCTCGCCGAGGGCACCAGCGTCGGGACCCCGGCATGATCTCGCTGTCCGGTGTGACCCGGGTCTACCCGGGTGGGGTCACGGCGCTGGCCGAAGTGTCCCTGGAGATCGAGCGGGGCGAGCTGGTCGCCATCGTCGGGCCGTCGGGCTCGGGCAAGTCCACGATGCTCAACGTCGTCGGCACGCTCGACCGCCCCTCCTCCGGCCGGGTGCGCATCGACGGGCACGACGTGTCGGAGCTGTCGGACAGCCAGTTGTCCGCGCTGCGGGCGGGCGTGATCGGCTTCGTCTTCCAGCACTTCCATCTCGCCGCCCGGATCGCGGCCCTGGACAACGTGGCCGACGGCCTGCTGTACACCGGCCTGCGCCGGTCCGAGCGGCGGCGCAGGGCGGAGGCCGCGCTGGCACGGGTCGGGCTCGGCCACCGCCTCGACCACGAGCCGCACGAACTGTCCGGCGGCGAGCGGCAGCGGGTCGCCATCGCCCGCGCCGTGGCCGGCGACCCGCCGCTGCTGCTGGCCGACGAGCCGACCGGGGCGCTGGACTCCGTCTCCGGAGAAGGGGTGATGGGGCTGCTGCGCGACCTGAACGCGGCGGGCACCACGATCGTGATCATCACGCACGACCGGGAGATCGCCGAGAGCCTGCCCCGGCAGGTGCGCATGCGCGACGGCCGGATCGTCGCCGACTCGGCGGGCCTGGTGAGGACCTGATGGCCGTTCTCGACCGGCCGAAGCCGGTTCCGGCCCGGATGAGTCCGCGTGACGTCATGCGGGTCGGCGCGGTCGGCCTGCGCACCCGCCCGCTGCGGGCGTTCCTGTCCGCGCTCGGCATCGCGATCGGCATCGCCGCGATGATCGGCGTGGTCGGCATCTCGTCCTCGTCGGGGGCGGAACTCGACCGCACGCTGTCCGCGCTGGGCACCAACCTGCTCACCGTCTCCTCCGGCCAGACGCTCATGGGCGAGGAGGCCAAGATGCCGGTGAAGGCCGAGGCGATGATCGAACGCATCGGCCCGGTCGAGTCGGTCTCCGCGCTCGGCCGCGTCCCCGACGCCAAGGTCTACCGTTCCGAGGAGGTTCCCCAGGCGCAGACCGGCGGGATCAGCACCTACGCCGCCCGCGTCGACCTGCCGGCCACGATCGGCGCGTCCCTCCGCAGCGGCACCTGGCTCAACCCGGCCACCGAGCGCTACCCGGCCGTGGTGCTCGGGGCGAGCGCGGCCGAGCGCCTCGGAGTGGGCAAGGCCGGGCCGGACACCCAGGTCGTCGTCGGCGGGGTGCGGTTCACCGTGATCGGCATCCTGAACCCGGCGCCGCTGGCCGCCGAGGTGGACAGCGCCGCCCTGGTCGGCTGGCCGGTCGCGGAGGCGAAGCTGGACTTCGACGGCCATCCGACCACGCTCTACACCCGCGCGGAGGAGGCGCGGCTGGAGTCCGTTCGTGCGGTGCTGGCCGGCACCGCCAACCCGGAGGCGCCCAACGAGGTCGACGTCTCCCGCCCGTCCGACGCGCTCGCCGCCAAGCAGGCCACCAGCCAGGCGTTCGCCGGGCTGCTGCTCGGCGTCGGCGCGGTCGCGCTGATCGTCGGCGGGGTCGGGGTGGCCAACACCATGGTCATCTCGGTGCTGGAACGGCGGCCGGAGATCGGCCTGCGCCGCTCGCTCGGCGCCACCCGCGGCCAGATCCGCACGCAGTTCCTGGCGGAGTCGCTGCTGCTGTCCGCCCTCGGCGGGGCGGGCGGGGTGGTGCTGGGCGCGGGGGTGACCGTGGCGTACGCGGTGTACCGGGGCTGGCCCGCGGTGGTGCCCGGGTGGGCGACGGCCGGCGGTCTCGCCGCGACCCTCGCCATCGGCGCCCTGGCCGGCCTCTACCCGGCCGTCCGCGCCTCCCGTCTCTCCCCGACGGAGGCGCTGGCCACGCCGTGAGTACGGTCGAGGCGGAGGAGGGGGCGGCGGGTGGGCCGCCCCCTCGACGGGGGTCAGGCCTTGTCGAAGAAGGCGCGGATGTCGGCCGCCAGCACGCCGGGTGTCTCGTGGGCGGCGTGGTGGCCGCCGACGCCGTAGGTGTTCCACTGGGCGATGTTCGCGTGGTCGCGCTCGGCGAAGCGGCGGATGGACTGGAAGTCGTTGGCGAAACCCGCCAGCCCGATCGGCACCGTGGTCGGCCCGGTGGGGTGCTCGGTCTTGGCGTCCTCGTAGTAGAACCGGATCGACGAGCCCGCGGTGCCGTAGAACCAGTGCAGCGCGATGTTGGTGAGTGTGAAGTCGCGGTCCAGGTGGCCGCCGATGATCTGGCCCATCCAGCCGAGCAGCCCGGCGGGCGAGTCGGCGATCGCGTGCGCCAGGGTCTGCGGCGACTGCGACTGGACCTGGTTGAAGGCCCCCATGTTCTCCCAGAACCACTGCAGGTGCCGCATGTTGGTCTGCTCCTCCTCGGTCAGGTCCTGGAGCTCGTCCGGGTCGCCGGAGGGGAAGGAGAAGATCTGGGTGACGTGCACGGCGACGACGTGCTCGGGGGCGATCCTGCCGAGTTCTGGCGAGATGACCGCGCCCGCGTCGTTGCCGACCACGCCGTAGCGGTCGTAGCCCAGACGGGACATCAGCTCGGTCCAGGCCCTGGCGGTCCGGTGGCGGTTCCAGCCCTTCTCCTTGGTCGGACCCGAGGGGCCGAAGCCGGGCAGTGAGGGGATGACCAGGTGGAAGTCCTTCGACAGGTCCTCGATGACGTCGAGGTACTCCACGATCGTGCCCGGCCAGCCGTGCGTGAGGATCAGCGGCAGCGCGTCCTCGCCGGTGGAGCGGATGTGCAGGAAGTGGATGTTCTGGCCGTCGATCTCGGTGGTGAACTGGGGGTATGCGTTGATCCGGGCCTCCCAGGCGCGCCAGTCGTAGCCGGTGCGCCAGTAGTCGACCATCGCCCTGACCCATGCGAGGCTCACGCCGTACTCGGAGCCGGAGTCCGGGATCTCGTCGGTGAAGCGGGTCAGCGCGAGCCGGGCCTGGAGGTCGTCGAGGTCGGCCTGGGGGATCTCGATACGGAAGGGGCGGATCATGGGGTTCCTTTCGCGGACGTCCAGAGCTCCCATTCTAGCAGAACGGAATCATCCATTCCATAAAATGGGTGCTACCGTCTGCAACGAGACTTCATGAAGGGGGTCCACGTCATCGTGCCGAACACCTGGACCACCCGCCCGGAGATCCCGCAGGACGTCGCCGCGATCCGTGAGGTCAACCTCGGCGCCTTCCCCACCCCGCTGGAAGCCGACCTCGTCGAGGCCCTGCGCAAGGACCCGGCCTGGCTGCCCGAGCTGTCCATCGTGGCCGAGGACCTGGGCGGCGTCGTCGCGGGATACGCCCTGCTCACCCGCTGTCATGTCGACGACGCCCCGGCTCTGGCGCTGGGGCCGTGCGCCGTGCTGCCGAGCCACCAGCGGCGGGGCGCCGGCGCCGCCGCGATCCGGGCCGGCCTGCGTGCGGCCGAGGACCTGGGGGAGAACCTCGTCCTCGTCCTCGGCCACCCGGAGTACTATCCGCGCTTCGGCTTCACCCCCGCCTCGGCCTACGGCATCCGCCCGGCCTTCGAGGTCCCGGACGAGGCGATGATGGTCCTGGTCTTCGACCCCGCCCTCCCGGTGCCGTCCGGCACGATCCGCTACCCGGCCCCGTTCGGCGTCTGACCTTCCGTCCCGGACTCAGAGCCCTGGCCCTGTCAGCTCGTCCGGGGTCCGGTCGGCGGGGAGGACGCCGGTGTGGTGGAGCCGGTTACGGGCGGCGGCGATGGCGTCGGGGGTGGTGGCGAAGACCTGCCCGGCCCGGTCGAGGCGGGCGATCACCCCCAGCGCCTCCAGGGGCTGGTGGTGGCCGTCGCGGATGCCGGAGACGTAGACGGTGATGCCGCGGTGCTCCAGGCGTTCGATGGCGTCGCCCAGGACCAGGGCGCCGGTGGCGTCGATGGTGGTGACCCGGGACATGCGCAGGATGATCGCGGACACGTCGGCGACCTCGGACAGCTCCAGCAGGAAGCGGTGCGCCGCGGCGAAGAACAGCGGGCCGTCCAGCCGGTAGGCGACGATGTGCTCGGCCAGCAGCGCGTGCTCCTGCTCGGTGTGGTCGCCGGGCAGCTCCGGGTAGAGCGGCATCGGGTCGAGGCGTGCGTCGCGTGAGACCGCGCGCAGCGCCAGCGCCCCGGCCACGATCAGCCCGAGGATGACGGCCAGGACCAGGTCGAGGGCCAGCGTGGCGATCGCGGTCAGGACGAGCACCACGGCGTCGCCGCGGGTGGAGTGGACCATGGCCATCACCGAGCCGACCTCGACCATGCGCACCGCGGTGGCCAGCAGGACACCGGCCAGCGCCGCCAGCGGGATCTGGGCGACCAGGTCGGCGGCGGAGAACACGATCACGGCCAGGATGGCCGCGTGCGCGAACGCCGCGAGCCGCGACGACGCCCCGGAGCGGACGTTGACGGCGGTACGGGCGATGGCCCCGGTGGCGGGAACACCGCCGAACAGCGGCGCGGCGAGGTTGGCCAGCCCCTGGCCGAACAGCTCCCGATCCGGGTTGTGCCGATGGTTGACGCTCATGCCGTCGGCGACGGCCGCCGACAGCAGCGACTCCAGCGCGGCCAGCGCGGCGACCGCGATAGCGGGAGCGATCAGGATGTAGAGCGTGCCCGGGTCGAGGAAGGCCAGGGACGGCGCGGGCAGCCCGGCCGGCAGCTCCCCGATCCTGGCCACGTTCAGCTCCGCCGCTTCGGCCACGAGGGTGGCGGCGATGACGGCCAGCAGGGAGAACGGCAGCGTCGGCCGCCAGCGCACCCCGAGCAGCATCACCCCGGCCACCACGACCGTGACCCCGACCGCCTCCCACTGCGGATCGACGAAGAAGTCCTGTACAGCCTGCCAGGCCACCACGGCGACCTTGTCGCCCTCGGGTATCGGCACCCCCAGCGCGGCGGGAATCTGCTGCAGCCCGATCACACAGGCGATGCCGATGGTGAAGCCCTCCACCACCGGAGCGGGGACGAGCGCCATGTACTTGCCCGCCCGCGCCAGCGCCAGCCCGATCAGCAGGATCCCGGCCAGCAGCCCGACCGTCAGCACCCCTGAGGCACCGTGCGCGGCCGTGATCGGGACCAGCACCACGGTCATGGCGCCGGTGGGGCCGGACACCTGCAGGCTGGAGCCGCCGAACAGCGCCGCCATCGCCCCCGCGACCACCGCGGTGGCCAGGCCGGCCTCCGCGCCGAGGCCGGAGGAGATGCCGAAGCCGAGCGCCAGCGGCAGCGCGACGATGGCGACGGTGAGCCCGGCCAGCAGGTCCTGGCGGGGGCGGCGGCCCATGGCGGCCATCTCGTCGCGGTCGGGCAGGATCGAACGGACCCGGGCCCAGCCCGAGGCGAGAATGGGATTCACGTGACTCCTCACGTAGTTCGGCAGCAGATCCGCTCATTTCGGTGAGGATGCGGCAGGCCACCCACACCTCCGATGTTGATCAATCGCGAAAAGTCGCAATTTCTTCATGACGTTAACACCGCACTGGTGTTTCGAGAATGGGTCAATTTTCGCGGCCCCCCGACCCTTTTGGCGTCCAAACCGGGAAAATATCCGCATACCCACCCAGTCACCGCCATAGCTATTTCTTTGCGCCGCCATGCGATATATCCCGACATTCGGTGATGAGTTTTTCGCGCAACCTTTGACCTGGGGTTATCGGTCTCCTCGGGGGTTGGTTGATAAATTCGGCGAAGCCATATCAAGGAGGCTTCTTTGGACCCACAGAAAATGGCCGAATCCTCAGATCCGGCCTTTCTAGGTGAGTATCTTGCCAACCTCCCCCGACAACACCACGCGCATCCCGGCCCGGCCCGTAGCGTCCGCGAAGACCACTTCGAGGGCCACCACATCGTCGTCACCACCACGTACGAGATCACCGTCGACGGCAGGCCGCTGCACATCCCCATCGGCCTGTCGAACGACGGCACCGCCGACAGCCACGGCCTGCCCAACTACCAGTTCACCTCGGTGATGGACCTGGTCAGGGCGCTGATCACCTACTTCCCCGACGAGTTCCCGCCCGGGGGCGGACACCACCACCGAGCGGAGGGATGACATGGCCGTCGTCCGGCGCAACGTCCTGACCGACCCCGACTCCAGGAAGGCCTACATCCGCGGGGTCAACCTGCTCAAACACGAGAACTCCGGCCTGTCCACGGCCGCGTTCGGCATCCCCGGCCCGGCCGCCGAGGTCAGGACCTACGACCTGTTCGTCATCTGGCACGCCATCACCATGAGCACCCCGGTGCCGCCGGGCGGCAACCCGCACACCCGCAACGGCGCGCACCGCGGCCCGATCTTCCTGCCCTGGCACCGGATCATGCTCGCCTGGCTGGAGGCGCACCTGCAGCGGGTCCTCGCCGACCCGGACTTCGGCCTGCCGTACTGGGACTGGGCGAAGGACGGGACGCCGTCGTTTCCCGGCGCGCCCGTCAACCCGGGCGCCTCGGCGCTCTGGGCCAACACCCCGGACGCGCTCGGCGGCGAGGGGAACCCCGTCCCCGGCGGCGGGTTCCGGTTCGACCCGAACGACTCGAAGAGCTTCCGGGTACGGATCGCCGCCGACAGCAGCGGCAGGCTCCGGCAGGTCCCGGACCGCGGCATCAACCGGCGGTTCGGCCAGGCCGGGCCCATCGGCTCCCCGGCACTGCCCACCAACGCCGATGTCCTGAACGCCTTCAACACCCTCTTCGAGCCGAGCCTCGCCACCTACGACCTCAGCCCGTACGACCGCACCTCGGCGGGGTTCCGCAACCGGCTCGAAGGCTTCACCGGTCCCGGGCTGCACAACCAGGTGCACCGCTGGGTGGGCGGCGACATGGCGCCCGCGTCGTCGCCGAACGATCCCGTCTTCTTCCTGCACCACGCCAACGTCGACCGGATCTGGGAGGGGTGGATGCTGGTGAACGGGCGCGAGTACCTGCCCGACATGACCGCCCCCGCCACCCTGCTCGGCCACCGGATCGACGACCCGATGGTCAGCCCGTTCGACCCCTCCGGCCCCCCGGCGACGCCGCGCAGCGTGCTCGACGTGACCGGCACCTACCTGTACGACGTCGCCGTCCTCTGATCCAGGCGGGCCAGGTGCCCGTCGAACCGCCGCCTTCAGGCGTTCACGCCCCATATGCCAGGCTTGACTTATATAAGACGGAGGTGAAATAGTCTGCTATCGAAAGTGAGATCACCCGGACGGGAGTTCGATTCATGTCGCAGAAGATCACCACCTTTCTGATGTTCGAGGGCACCGCCGAAGAGGCGGTCACCTTCTACACCTCGCTCTTCGACGACGCGGAGATCCGCACGATCACCCGCTACGGAGCCGAAGGGCCCGGCGCGGAAGGCAGCGTGCAGCTCGCCCTCTTCACCCTCGCGGGCCAGGAGTACCTGGCCATCGACAGCAGCATGCCGCACGACTTCACCTTCACCCCCGCGGTCTCGCTGTACGTGCAGTGCGACTCCGAGGAGGAGATCGAGCGCCTGTACGCGGCGCTGGCGGAGAAGGGCCAGCCGCTGATGCCGCTCAACTCCTACGGCTTCAGCCGGCGCTTCGGCTGGACCAACGACCGCTTCGGTGTCTCCTGGCAGCTCAACCTCCCCTGATCTGGGTCGCAGCCGCCCGTGCGATGACCTCCTCGGTGGTGAGCGGGGCCTTCGGGTGGTGGCTGAGACACATGGGGACGCGGGTTCTGACGAAGGCGGTGCCCTCCAGGGCCACGTAGAACTCGCCGGAGCTCAGCTTGGAGATCTCCGGCGCGGAGCCGCCTTTGGCCTGGGCCATCTCCTTGGCCGTGTTGATCTGGGCAGGGGCGTTCAGCAGGCCGAAGAACTGGGTGGCGGCGTTGCCGGGGATCTGATTGTGCAGGCCCTTGGGGGCCTGGGTGGCGAAGACCAGGCCCAGGCCGTACTTGCGCGCCTGGGACGCCAGCGCCAGCGTGCTGCGCGTGCAGGTGGTGACGCCGGTGGCCGGGGCGAACGTCTGCGCCTCGTCCATCACGAACAGCCCGCCGAGCGGCCGGTCTCCGGCCGGATGCTTCTTGATCCAGGCGAACAGCGCCATCTGGAGCTGGTTCACGAAGCTCTGCCGCTGCTCGTCGCCCGGCAGCCCGACCAGGCTGATGACCGAGACACGAGCCCGCTTGCCCGGCGATGGGGTCAGCAGCAGTCCCGGATCCACCGGCTCGCCACTCCCGCCGAACAGCGGGTCGTTGTCCATCGCCGCCGTCAGCGACTCGGCCAGATCCGCCGCGATGCGCTGAGCGCTGGCCAGCTCGCTCACCCCGTCAGGCAGATCCGCCAGCAACCCGATCAGCCCCCGGAGCCCCCTCCCACCCCGCCGCCCGAAATGCTCAACCGCCTTCCTGAGTACGGCCTGGCCCCGCTGTGCCTTGGGCGTCGCGGCGTTGAGCTTCACCCTGGGGGCGATGGACTCGACCGCCGCCTCCACGGCCTCGGCGAACTCGTCCGGATCATCGGCGACGCTGGCGAAGTCGGGCAGCGGCTGAAAGCTCAACGGCCGCCCGCCCGCCCGCCTCGGCGTCCAGACCACCACCTCGGTACCAGCCAGGTACTCCTCGGCCTTCCGCGCGTCCCCGTCCCCCCATCCCGCCGGAACCTCCGGCCACGGCTCCCCGAGGCGGGCCAGGTCGTTGTTCGGATCGAGCACGATCGCCGACACCCCGTGCAGCGCGCACTCCTCCACCAGCCGCCGAATGAGCACGGTCTTCCCCGACCCTGACCCTGCGAAGATCGCCGCGTGCTTCCTCAACGCCTCCAACCCGACCTCGACCGGCCTCCCACCTCCGACCGCCCTCCCCAACACGACCCTCGGCCCCCCGCCAACCGCATCGCCCATGCCACACTCCGCGCCGACCTCCGCCACCGGGCTCCCCGCCACGGGAACACCCGGCACTGACGCGGCATCGGCCTGGGAGGCAACGGCCTCAGGAGGCGCCGAGGGCGTGGTGCCCGAGGCGGCCGACAGGGCCTCCCTGAGGAAGCCGACCTGGTCGGTGAATCTGCGGGCGGCGAGCCAGGCCGTGAGGTGCGGTGGGTTCTCGGCGAGGAGGTCTCTGAGCGCCGCCAGGACGCGGAGGTCACCATCACTCCAGCCCAGGACTCGGCCACCCGCCCGTTTGAACGCCGCGATCACCTCCTGGGTACGCGGCCCATCCGACCAGTCATCGTTCCGCAACAGGAACAGCCGCCGCTTCGGCACCGCCACATCCAGCCCCGCCGCCACCGACGCCTTCCGTATCCGGTTCAACGCCGCGATGGCATTCTTCGCGGTGATCGCGCGAAACCCCCAGTGCACCTCATCCTCAGTGGCCTCGTCGAGGGTACGGCGCAGCCGCGCGTGCAGAGGCGGCTTGGAACTCGGCGGCGAATCTCGGCTGAACTCCCGCCCCTCCTCCCCTTGCTCGGCGATCCACGCCGACAACCCGGCCGCCAAGAGCGCGGGCATCAGCACATCCTCGTTCTCCTGGTTGATCATGAGGGGCGGCCCGGCCTCCAGCATCTTCGCGAACCGCGCGTCGAGCGCGTCGAGTTCACCGCCAAGGAGTGCAGGGACGGAGCTGTGGGAGGCGCCGGAGAGGGGCGGGATGCCGGTCGTGTCGCCCGCACCGCCGGCAGAGGTGATGCCGGTACCACCGTCGGAGGTTCGGGTGAATCGCTCCAGTTCCCTGACCTCGCTGTTCACCAGGCAGGACCGGATGTGCTCGTCGATGGTGATCAGGAGCTGCCGGGGCGTGAACCCGGGGGCGGACTCGAAGGCCACCGGGCTGACCGGCCACGTCGGGTAAGTCGGCTTGACCCCGGCCGCGCCGTACTGGATCTCGAACCGCCTGGCCACCAGCCGGCGTGCGGTCTCGGCGTCGGGGATGGTCATGAGCGGGGTGGCCTGCCGGAACCGGTCTTGGACCGTGTCGGTCGCCACCTTCTCGATGAGCGTCCAGGTCGAGGGGATGCAGGAGACGATGGTCAGCGTCCGGCGGGTGACTTCGCGCAGCGCCATCAGTCCTCCGGCGATCTGCTCGATCATGAGCACATCCGACGGATCGTTGACCGTCAGGTCGGTGGACGCGAAGGATTGGGCGATGAGCGCGTCGATCTGGTCGACGGCGATGACGGTCGGACCGGTGAGCGCGAGCAGCCGTGAGATGTCCCTGACGATCTCCTGCGGCGTCCGGTGGACCTGCCGGATTCCCCACCGTGCGCGTTCGCCCTTCTCCTCCTCCGGCACCGAGAACAGGAACGCCTCGCCGATGTCCTGCATCCCCAGGTCCTCCGAGGCCAGCAGGACCAGAGCCCGCGCCGTGTCCTGGCTCTCCCGGCCGACCTGGTTGTCGAAGCGGCGCAACCCGCCGATGAAGGCGTCGAGCTCCTCCCTGGTGACGGCCTTCCTACCGGTGATCGCGCGCCGCGCCATCCTCGGCACGTCCACCTTGGCCGCCAGGCGGGCGAGGAACAACTTGAGCTGGTTGTCCCCGTCCGCCGTCTCGCGGGAAAGGCTGTCGAGGATCGACACCACGGTGCTGTCCCAGAAGCCCTTGGCGTCCAGCAGGCCGACCAGAACGAAGTAGCCGCCGTCCGCCTGGGTACGCTCCCGCAGCCAGCCGAGCAGGTGTGTCTTGCCCGCGCCGCGCTGGCCTTGGACCACCACGCCGATGGGGCTCGTGTCGTGGTGCTGCCCCGCCTCGGTCAGGCCGCCGAGGAGGATGCGCATGGAGGCGTCGTGCAGGCCCTCGACGTGGAAGGCGGAGTGACGCCACACGTCCCCGACGCCCTCGGTGTAGTTGAAGCTGAGCGCCGTGAGGGCGCCGAGGCCCGTCATATCGTGCCGATCCACAGGACGTGCTTGTCCTGGTTGCCGATGACCACGGCGGCCTCCCGGTCTTCTTGGGTGAGGGCCTTCTGGTTCGACTCGGGGATGATGCTCACGTCCTCCAGCCGCTCCATCCTGACGAGCGCCTCGTCGATCTGCGCCTTCGGCAGGTCGCCCAGGAACGTCCGCAGTCTCGCCAGCTTCACCCACGCCCCTGGCCGGGCCGCCAACTCGGCGTAGGCGCTCCGAATCCGGTCTTCGACCTGGTGCTCCTGCGGAGCCTCACCAGAAGATCGACCGGCCTGGACCTCGGAGCTGTCGCCAGGTTGGAAGAGGTCGGAGAGACGCTGGTCGGTGCGGGACAGGAAGGCGGGGAGCCAGGTGAACAGAGCGCGGGCCATCACGCCGGACGAGCCGGTGAAGGCCGGAAGCGTGCCAGTGTGAAGGTCCTCAGCGAGGCGGGCCCAGCCGGAGTCGGTCAGCGTGTGGACGAAGGAGCGGCCCTTCTTCCAGCTGTCGACCAGCTTCAGCTCGTTCAGCCGAAGTCGTTTCGCGCCGTCGATCTTCAGCCCCCAACGCTCCCCGAGCTGGGGGTTGGACACCTCGCCGGCCTCGACGGCCAGAACCACCAGGGCGGTGAACTCAGGCAGGGACAGCCCTTTTTCCGTCATATCTCATCCTTCCGAGGGTTCGCCGCGCCGGCTCCGCAGGAGCTGTTCGATGTGGCGGACCACGGTTTCCGTATCGGTCATCACATGGGTGTGGGTGAAGCGCAGAACGGCGTATCCGGCGATCTGGAGTTGCACGTCCCGCTGCCGGTCCTCGTCGAACTTGGTCCGGGCCCGGTGGTCGTCGCCGTCGATCTCCACGACGCACCGCTCCTCCTGCCACAGCAGGTCCAGGCGGATCGGCGCGGCCAGCGGATGCGGCGAGTACACCTGGTTCCAGGCCCGCCCCACCGCCCACGCGCACCGCTCCAGCGCCGCCTCCAGCCGCCGCTCGCTCAAACTGCCCGGATGCGGCCTCCCGGCGACGGCCGGATAGCCGACTGCGCCCGGATGGTCGACGGTGCCTGAAGTGCCGTCACCGCTCGGAGTGGCGGCCGGTAGGTGGATCGTGATCGTCGGCACCCGGTCGACGGCGGTCAGTGGGGCGCCGGTGAGCCAGACGCCCAGTGACCCCCGGTCGGCGAGCCACTCGCATCCGGCGACCAGTACCTCCTGCGCCGTCGGCGGTAACCCGTCCGGAACGCGTACCAGGAGTGAGGTCCGGGTTCGTCCGAAGCCGGAGGCCAGCACCCGGGCCAGCCCGGCGGCGCGTACCTCGGGAGCGAACCGGTCGCGCCTGCGCGCGCCGGTGAGAGCGAGGGTGGCGAGTGCGGCGAGGAACGGTCCGAAGTGGTCGCTCGCCGAGGCCCGGCGTAGCGCCAGCGCCCGTACGGCGGGCACCCCCGCCCCCGCGCCCCCGCTGATCCCCTCAGCCTCGGGCAGCCATGCGGGATACAGCGCGACGGCCGCCCGCTCCAGCGCGTCCAGCACGGAGGTGACCAGGTCCGACGCGGACCGCGTCCCCTGGGCGACGTAGGTGACGATCGCGGGCGCGTCCTCGGGCAGCGGGTCGATGGCCAGCGCGATGGAGTCGGCGTCGGCGCCGTCGAGTCGTACGACCCGGCCGACCGGTAACCCCGCCCACGACCGCACCACTCGCCGTCCTCAAAGACCGGAATATGTCAGCTTGGCGAGGCTATCGGCCACCCGCCTCGGCTGTCAGCAGATGAAATCATCGCCGCCAATCTGTTGCCGACCATGACCGTAAACGTGGATATTTCTATTAATAGCCTGACAGAAATACACGAAGCGTGACCGCGTAATGCGGTCACGCTTCGTGGAGTAGCGGCTTCACACCCCGGCCGGGATCCGGCGCGGGGGGACGGTCAGGGTGTGCTCGCCGGCGGTGGTGAGCAGCGACTGGGCGAGGCTCGCCTTGAGCAGCGCGGCGCCGCGCAGTACCGGCAGGAGGGTCAGCGCGAACAGCGCGCCGAGGCCGGTGTTGAAGCCCACGAAGGACGCCAGGCTGTCGCCGAGGCCGAGCAGGGAGGGCAGCCCGCCGTCCATGCCGGGGATGTCGAAGAGGATCCAGCCGTACAGCGGGAAGGTCAGCCCGGCGATCGCGCCGGCCCACCAGACCACGCTGAAGACGAAGGCGATCAGCGCGAACGGGAAGGCGATGATCGGGTGCAGCAGGTCCAGCCAGGCCTGGGCGCTGGTCAGCGGGTTCATCGTGCGGCGGAACCAGGACGCCTGCGCCGGGGCCTGGTTGTAGTGGGGGCGCGCGACGGGGTGGCCGAGGACGCCGGGCAGGGCGGCCCGCTCGACGTCGGCGAAGCCCCTCGACATGGCGGCGGTCCCGGCCAGGACGGGCAGGCCGACGAACGCGACCGCGCTGCCCAGCCCGGCCGCGACACCGGTGATGGTCAGCGCGAAGGAGGCGACGCTGGCGGGGAAGCCCATCAGGGCGTAGCGGGTGTCGGTGGCGATGCGGCGCGGGAAGGTCGTCATGCCGGAAACGCTACGAGCGCGGGCCTGGCCGGGTCTCCCCGGCTCACAGGCGTGTCGGGGTAGGGCCAGCCCTACCCTCTGCGACCGGTCCGGGGCTCATGTCACCGAATATCTGCATATCGGAACTTTTCTTCCCATTGACACAATCTGGCCCCTTGGAGACTATCCATAAGGTTTTTCCATATTTCGCCGACCGACCGTACATCGTCGTAGGGAGGCGCTGTTTTGTCCCTGGGTTCCACTTGCGACACCGGCCGGCGAAGGCGGGTGACGAGTTCTGTCCGCAGGACCTGAACGGACCCGGAAAGCTCCCCGGGCACCCCCGCCGAAACACCCTCCCGCTGACGCCATCTCACAGCGCCGACACCCCCAACGCGGCGCCACCAACGGGAAACACCACCAGCCGATGTACAAGGAGCCCGACGGTGAACAGCAACAAGGAGGGTACGGCTGCGCCCGAACACGCGCGGCTGGCCATCAACGGCGGCGACCCGGTACGGCGGACGCCCTGGCCGACCTACGACAAAGGGGCCGTCTTCGTCCACCCGGAGGACGAGGAGGCGGCGGTCCGCGCCATCCGCAGCCACCTGTACTTCCGATACGACCACCGCCCCCAGGAGGACACCGAGTGCGGCAAGTTCGAGGCGGAACTGTGCCGGTACTTCGGTAGCAAGCACGCGCTGGCCGTGTCCAGCGGCACCACCGCGCTCGCGCTGGCCATCATGGCGGCGGGCATCCCACCCGGTTCCCTGATCGCCTGCCCCGGATTCACCTTCGTCGCCACGCCCAGCGCCATCGTGCTGGCGGGCTGCAAGCCCCTGCTCGTCGAGGTGGACGAGAACCTGCACCTGGACCTCGACGACCTGCGCCGCCGCTGGACGGGGGAGATCAAGGCCATCCTGGTCGTGCACATGCGCGGTTTCGCCGCGGACATGGAGGCGTTGACCGGCTTCGCCGCCGAGATGGGCGTGCCGGTGTTCGAGGACGCCGTGCCCGCCTTGGGCGCGGAGCTCAAAGGCCGCAAGCTCGGCACCTTCGGGCTGGCGGGCGGGTTCAGCACTCAATCGGACAAGTCGCTGAACAGTGGCGAAGGCGGCTTCCTGGTCACCGACGACAGCGTGCTCTACGCCCGCGCCACCGTGCTCTCGGGCGCCTACGAGGGGCGGCTGCGGCGGCACTTCCCGGACGGGGGGCCGCCGATCGAGAGCGACCTCGACCTGCCGCTGCTCAGCTTCCGCATGGACGAGATCCGGGCGGCGCTGCTGCGGGCCGAGATGGAACGGCTGCCGATCCGGTTGAAGTGCTTCCACGACAACTACACCTACGTGGCGGCGGCGCTGTCCGACCTCGACGCGATCGCGATCCGGCAGCCGGTGGGGCCGGGTGCGTTCCTCGGCGAGGCGTTCATCTTCCGCGTGCTGGACGGGGACGCCACCTGGTTCGCCAAGGCGCTGTGCCGCGAGGGGATCGACGCGCGCAACCTCGGCTCCGACGAGGACACCAACGTGCGCGTCTTCTGGAACTGGCGGTTCCTGTTCGGCACCAAGGACGTGGCGTCGATCCAGGCGCTGCTGCCCGCCACCACCCGCTACCTGCGGCAGGCGGTCGACATCCCACTGGCCTCCATCCTGTCCACCGAGGACTGCGACGAACTGATCAGAGCGGTCCGCAAGGTGGCGGCGCGCCGATGAGCGAGGAGGGAAAACTCCCGCGCCGGGCCCTCATCGGGATCTTCGGCGGCCTGTTCACCGGCTACGTGGGACTGACCGCGGTGATCCCGGTGCTGCCCAGCTTCGTCACCCAGCGCTACGGCGCCACCGGCTTCGCCGTCGGCCTGGCCGTCATGGCGACCGCGCTGACGGCCCTGCTGGTCCGCCCGGTCGCCGGCCACTTCGCCGACCGGTACGGCCACCGCCGCGTCATGCAGGTCGGCGCGCTGATCGTCGCCGTGGGCGGGCTGCTCTACTTCCTCCCGCTCAGCCTGCCCGCCCTGGTCGGCGTCCGCCTGCTGCTCGGCGTCGGCGAGGCGGCGCTGTTCACCGCGGGCGCCGTCTGGACGGTCTCCCTCGCCCCGCACAACCGGCGCGGCCAACTGATCGGCCTGTACGGCGTCAGCATGTGGGGCGGCATCTCGGTCGGCACCTTCCTGGGCGCGGCGCTGCTCGGATTCGGCTTCGACGCGGTGTGGGGCTTCAGCGTCGCGGCGGCGCTGATCGGCCTCGCCCTGATCACCTCGGTCCCGGCCCCCGCCACGGCCGGTCAGCCCGCCGGCGGCAGCGGCCTGCTGCTCCGCCCGGCGCTGCTGCCGGGCACGGCCCTGGCCCTGGCCGCCGCCGGATACGCCGGGCTGGCCGCGTTCGTGGTCCTGCACCTGCAGGCCCGCGGCATCTCCTCGGGCGTCGCCGTGCTCAGCGGCTTCAGCGCCGTCTACGCGGGCACCCGGCTGTTCATCGGCCACCTGCCCGACCGGTACGGCCCGCGCCGGGTGGCGATCTGGTGCGGTGTCGGGGAGGCGGCCGGGCTGCTGATCATCGCGGTGGCGCCGAACCTGCCGCTGGCCGTACTCGGCGGGGTGGTGATGGGGGTGGGGTTCTCGCTGCTGCACCCGTCGCTGGCGCTGATGGTCATGAACCTCACCGACCGGTCGAAACAGGGGGCCGCGCTCGGCGCCTACACCTCCTTCTGGGATCTCGGCCTGGCCGTGTGGGGGCCGCTGATCGGCCTGGTCGCGACCGGGTTCGGGTACCCGGCCGTGTTCGTGGTCGGCGCGGGCTGCGCGGCGGCGGCCGTGGTGGTGTCGCTGTTCGTCCGCCAGCCGAGCCCGCAACCGGCGCCCGCGAGCTGAGTCAGGGAGCACTTCGTGGACGGAATCAAGATCCTGTGCATCACCGGCTGGTGCCGCAACGGCAGCACCATCATCGGCAACGTCCTCAACGAGATCCCCGGCTTCTTCCATGTGGGGGAGCTGCACTTCCTGTGGAAGAACGGCGCGGGCCGGGGCGTGAACAACCTGTGCGGCTGCGGTCAGGCGCTCACCGAGTGCCCGATCTGGTCGGAGATCCTGCCGCTCGGCCGGCCCGCCGGTCTGTCGCCGGAGGAGTACGCCGACCTGGTGATCAGGCGCCAGCGCGCCTGTGTGCGCACCCGGCACACCTGGCGGGTGCTCGGCCGGGGCCTCGACGGCAAGGCCCTCAGCGACCACGCCGCGCTGATGACCCGGACCTACCACGCCGCCGCCGAGCGGACCGGCTCCCGGGTGATCGTGGACACCACCAAGATCCCCGGCGAGGCGGCGCTGCTGCCGTACCTGGAAGGAGTCACGCCCTACTACGTCCATCTCGTCCGCGACCCCCGGGCGGTCGCGCACTCCTGGCGGCAGCCGAAGGAGTACGTCTACGCGATGTCGTCCTGGATGAGCACCGCCTACTGGCACGGCTTCAACCTGGCCGCCAGGGCGATCACCCGCCGCTACCCGCGGCGGTCGCTCTTCCTGCGCTACGAGGACTTCGCCGCCGACCCACAGGGGACGATCGACGCGCTCCTGCGGCTCTGCGGCGAGGAGTCCGCGGGCAACCCGATCCGCGACCGGACGGTCGACCTGCACACCAACCACACGGTCACCGGCAACCCGGACCGCTTCCGCACCGGCGCCACCGTCATCCGCGACCGCGACGACTCCTGGAAGGGCAGCCTCACCCTCCCCGCCAGGCTGGCCGCGGTGACGCTGTCGACCCCCCTCTTCCACCGGTACGGCTACCGCTACAGCGGCACCCTCACGACCGGCTCCCGAAATGCCGAAGCCCGGCAGCGATGAAGGAGGACGATTGGATCTAGGACTGGACAACAAGGTCGCGCTGGTCGCGGGCGGTTCCAGTGGCCTCGGCCTGGCCACCGCCATGGAACTGGCCAGAGAGGGCGCGCACGTCGCGATCGGCGCCCGCGACCCGCAACGACTGGAGGCCGCGCAGCACCGCCTCAAGGAGGTTGCGCGCGGACGCGTGCACGCCACCAGCGTCGACCTCACCGACAAGGCGGCGGCCCGCCGCTGGGTCGACGAGGTGGCCGCCGACTTCGGCGCGCTGCACATCGTGCTGGTCAGCGGCGGCAGCCCGCCGATCGGCCCGGCCTCGGGGTTCGACCTGGAGGAGTACCAGGGGGCCGTGGACAAGGTGCTGATGGCGGCGGTGAACCTGACGCTGGCGGCGGTGCCGTACCTGAAGGCGGCGGGGTGGGGGCGGCTGCTCTATGTGGCGTCGGAGACGGCGAGCGTGCCGATCGCCCCGCTGGCGCTGTCCGGCGTGACCCGCGCCGCGCTCGTCCGCTTCGCCCAGGCGATGGCCGCCGACCTCGGCCGGGACGGGATCACCGTCAACGTGCTGGCCCCGGGCGGGGCGCGGACCCCGCCGATGGAACGGGCGGCGGCCCGGCTGGCCGGGGACGGGGATGTCGAGGAGTGGCTGGCGGCCATGGGCCACCACAACGCGGTGGGCCGCCTGGCCCGCCCCGACGAGGTCGCCGCCGTGGCGGCCTTCCTGGCCGGGGAGCGGGCCTCGTTCGTGACCGGCGGCGTCCACCTGATCGACGGCGGAGCCGGCGTGACCGGCCCCGACCTGCCCCATCTCACGTCCGCGCGCAAGGACACCTACACCTGAGGAGCGAGTGATGTCCTACACCGAGAAGGACGTCGGAGACTTCTTCGACCAGACCACGCAGACCTACCTGAGCTTCTGGGACAGCGACGGCGTCCTGCACACCGGCTACTTCGCCGATGACGACGACCGGGACTACCGGGCCGCGGCCGAGCGCACCTCCGACCTGATGGCGGCGGAGGCGGGGATCGACGGCTCCTCCCGCGTGCTCGACGTGGGCTGCGGCTGCGGCAACTTCCTCATCCACCTGGCCCGCCGGTACGGCTGCCGCGGCGAGGGCCTCGACCTGAGCCTGGAGCGGATCAAGTTCGCCCAGCAGATCGCCGACCCCGGCCTGGGCATCGAGTTCCGGCACGGGTCGGCGACGGACATGCCGTACCCCGACGGAGGCTTCTCGCATGTGGTCAGCCAGGACGCGTTGTTCCTGGTGCCGGACAAGCCGCGCAGCCATGCGGAGATCCACCGGGTGCTGCGGCCCGGCGGGTTGTTCGCCTTCTCCGACTTCCTGCAGCCGAAGAAGGAGATCGGCGAGCGCGCGCGCCGCCACGTCTATGACCGCGTGCGCTGGAGCAGTGGCTACTCGCTGGTCGAGTACCAGAGCGCGCTGGAGCAGGCCGGTTTCGAGATCGTGCTGGCCCGCAACCTGGAGAGCCATATCCGGCAGACCTACCGCGTGCTCGGCGTGACGGCCCGGGAGCGGGCTGAGACCACCGAGGAGGCGGCGGCCAGGGACTGGATGCTCGCCTTCGCCGAATCCTGTGACGAGATCCAGATCGCCATCGACCAGGGCGAGTTCGGCTGGGGAATCTTCGTCGCCCGCAAACCCTGACCGGAGGTGCAGCCATGCAGCGGAACGCAGACGTGAAGCGCACGATGGCCGAGGTGGTGGCCCAGCGCAAGCAGGAGATGTCGCCGGGACGGATGTTCGTCGAGGCCTGCGCGGACAAGGGGTTCGGCGCCAGCGTCGAGTACGACGTGACCATCACCGACTCGCTGACCAGCTCGCGGCGCAAGCCGCGCTACCCGGCCCGCAACATGCTCAAGGTCGTGGACCTGTCCCGGGACCCGCGGCAGTTCTACTGGCACGAGAGCCCGCCGAACCCGGACGACCCGGAGGTGTTCGAGGGCGACCTCAGGCGCGAGGCGGCCAACCGCTTCCACAAGTCGCCCATCCCCGAGCTGTACCCGACGACCGCCTGGGTACGGGTGCCACCCGACCTGTGGGAGGACGCCGAGACATTCGAGTCGTTCATCAACTACCGGCTGATCGTCCGCCTGGCCACGGCCGAGAACCACACGATCATCCGCGGCAGGGGCGGCTTGCTGAACATCCCGAGCATCGCCCGGATGACCGCCAAGGGCCCGTTCGCCTCGACGATCCTGTCCGCCTGCAACGAGGTGGAGCAGATGGGCGGCACCGCGGACGGCCTCATCATCAACCCGGTCGACTACTACACGTTCATGGGCGAGGGCCGCCTGATGGACGACGTCGAGCAGAACGGCGTGTTCATCGTCAGGACCCGCCTGGTCGATCCCGGCACGGCGATCGTCGGCGACTTCGGGCACGGCGCGCTGCTGTTCGACGCGGGCCGCTCGGTGATCCGTTTCGCCGAGCCGCCGCCGGGCGTCTTCGCCGAGCCCGGTCTCGCGCTGATGGCCGAGATCTACGAACGCGTCGTGATCAACCTCCCGACGAACTTCTTCGTCGTGAGCCTGTAGCGGGGGGCCGGCGATGGATCGCGACCCTGACGTGCTCATCATCGGTGGCGGCGTCGCCGGCCTCTTCTCCGCCTACCACCTGCGCCTTTCCGGCTGTTCGGTGGCGGTGGTGGAACGGGGGCCGATCGGCGGCCCCCAGTCCTGTTCCTCCGGCAACACCGGTTTCGTCGGCACCCAGGGCTCGGCGCCCCTCGCCGAGCCCGGCGTGCCGGCGCAGGGCCTGCGCTGGCTGCTGAACCCGGAGAGCCCCTTCTACATCAAGCCGCGCCCGGACCCCGCCCTGCTGGCCTGGCTCTGGCACTTCCGGCGCGCCTGCACGGCCGAGGCCGCCCAGGCGAGCTTCCGGATCCTGCTCGACCTGAAACAGCGCAGCCTCGCCATGCTGCGCGACCTGTGCACGCCCGACACCCTCACCGCCAACGGCATGGTGGTCGCCTTCAAGACGCCGCAGGCGTTCGAGAAGGCGGCCCGCGCCCTGCCGCCGGGCGTGCCGCTGCGCGTCCTGGAGCCGGCGGAGCTGAGCGCCCTCGAACCCGGCGTCGAGTTCGACATCGCCGGAGCCCTGTACAACGAGGAGGGCGCCTACCTGCGCGTCCCCTCCTTCCTCACCGAACTGGCGGGCACGCTCACCGGCATGGGCGTCGACCTCCACGAGCACACCGAGGTCACCGGCTTCGAGACGACCGGCCACCGGGTACGGCAGGTGCGCACGACCCGGGGCGACTTCCGCCCCGGCGAGACCGTCATCGCGGCCGGAACCTGGTCGGCCGCCTGCGCCCGCAAGCTGGACGTCAAGCTGAGGCTGCAGCCCGCCAAGGGCTACACCGTCACGGTCAAGACCTCGCCCGGCGCGCCCCGGCTGCCGGTGCTGCTCAGCGAGGGGAAGGTGGCGCTCACGCCGCTCGGCGACCGGCTGCGCCTCGGCGGCACCCTCGAACTGGCGGGCCTGGACGGCAGGATCTCCCGCCGCCGGGTGGACGGCATCCTGCGGGCCGTCCGGTCCCACCTTCCGGCGCTGGACACGAGCGCGACGCTCGACACGTGGAGCGGGTTCCGCCCGTGCACGCCGGACAGCCTGCCGTACATCGGGCGGGCCGCCCCCTATCGCAATCTCGTCATCGCGTGCGGCCACGGTCACATCGGCCTGGGTCTCGCGCCCGCTGGGGGCCGGTTGGTCGCCCAGATCGTCTCGGGGGCGGAGCCCGACGTGGATCTGACCCCGTTCCGTGTCGACCGGTACTGAACCGCAGGAGAAGTGAACGTGATCGGTGTCCTCTGCCTTGAGACCTCCTTCACCAAGATCCCCGGCCACATCCGCAACCCGGCCACCTTCGGTTTCCCCGTCACCTACAAGGTGGTGGAGGGCGCGACGCCCGAGCGGGTGGTCACCCAGGCCGACCCGCGCCTGCTCGACCCGTTCATCGAGGCGGCCCAGGAACTGGAGGGGCGCGGCGTCGTCGCGATCACCGGCGCCTGCGGCTTCCTGGTGCTCTTCCAGCAGCGGCTGGCCGGGGCGGTCGGCGTCCCCCTCTACGCCTCCAGCCTGATCCAGCTCCCCATGGTGCACCGGATGCTCAGGCCCGAGCAGAAGGTCGGCCTGCTGGTGGCGAAGAAGCCCGCGCTCACCCGGCGGCACCTGGAGGCGATCGGCGGCGAGGACGTGCCGGTGTGCGTCGCCGGGATGGAGGAGCAGCCGGAGTTCCGCGAGGTCATGCTCGAAGGGCGGCGCGACGAGCTCGACGTCGCCCGGCTGGAGCGCGAGGTGCTCGGCCAGGTCGACCGGCTGGCGCGGGAGAACCCCGACCTGGGGGCGCTGGTCATCGAGTGCACGGACCTGGTGCCGTTCGCGCGGGCGATCCAGTCGCGACTCGGCCTGCCGGTCTTCGACATCGTGACCCTCACCGAGATGGTCCACCGAAGCCTGACCCGGACATCCTTCCCCAGCTACTAGCGGGGAGGACACACCGACCTCTTTCAGCGTCCCCCAGCCGAGTCCGCCCCAAAAGCGACCCTCTATGGTAGAAGCGGACTTGAGGGACCTAGGGGGACGCTGTGTTGCACGAGAAGCTGTCGTCGATCTATGACAACGTCCTTCGCCGCAACCCCGGGGAGATCGAGTTCCACCAGGCGGTGCGGGAAGTGCTGGAGAGCATCGGGCCGGCGCTCGGGAAGCACCCCGAATACGCCGAATCGAAGATCATAGAGCGTATCTGCGAGCCCGAGCGGCAGATCATCTTCCGGGTGCCGTGGGAGGACGACCGCGGCGAGGTCCACATCAACCGGGGCTTCCGGGTGGAGTTCAACAGCGCGCTCGGGCCGTACAAGGGCGGGCTGCGCTTTCACCCGTCGGTCTACCTGGGGATCGTCAAGTTCCTCGGGTTCGAGCAGATCTTCAAGAACGGCCTGACCGGGCTGCCCATCGGCGGCGGCAAGGGCGGCTCCGACTTCGACCCGAAGGGTCGCTCGGAGCGCGAGGTCATGCGCTTCTGCCAGAGCTTCATGACCGAGCTGTACCGGCACATCGGCGAGTACACCGACGTCCCCGCGGGTGACATCGGGGTCGGCGGGCGCGAGGTCGGCTTCCTGTTCGGCCAGTACAAGCGCATCACCAACCGCTACGAGTCCGGCGTGATCACCGGCAAGGGCCTCGCCTACGGTGGCGCCCAGGTGCGCACCGAGGCCACCGGGTACGGCTGCGCCTTCTTCGTGGAGGAGATGCTGCAGGCCCGCGGCACCTCCTTCGACGGCAAGCGCGTCGTCGTCTCCGGCTCCGGCAACGTGGCGATCTACACCATCGAGAAGGTGCAGCAGCTCGGCGGCCTCGTGGTCGCCTGCTCCGACTCCTCCGGCTACGTGCACGACGAGAAGGGCATCGACCTCGAACTGCTCAAGCAGGTCAAGCAGGTCGAGCGCAGCCGGATGGACTCCTACGCCGCCCGCCGGGGCGATCACGTCACCTTCGTGCCCGGCCACAGCGTGTGGGAGGTGCCCTGCGAGGTGGCGATGCCGTCCGCCACACAGAACGAGATCACCGGCAAGGACGCCGCCAACCTGGTCGCCGGAGGACTGCTGGCGGTCGGCGAGGGCGCCAACATGCCCACCACGCCCGAGGGCATCAAGGTCTTCCTGGACGCGGGCGTCGCCTTCGGCCCCGGCAAGGCCGCCAACGCCGGCGGCGTCGCCACCAGCGCGCTGGAGATGCAGCAGAACGCCAGCCGCGACTCGTGGACCTTCGAGTTCTCCGAGCTCCGCCTGCGGGAGATCATGCGCGACATCCACGGCCGCTGCCTGACCACCGCCGACGAGTACGGCATGCCCGGCAACTACGTGGCGGGCGCCAACATCGACGGCTTCCGCCGCGTCGCGGACGCCATGCTGGCACTGGGCCTGATCTAGCCGGTCCGTCGAAGGATGTACTCCTAACCTCCCCCCAGCGGGCGATGTCACCCTGAGTGATCCGCCGTAGCGTTGAGTGTGATCGCGATCTCCACGCTCAAGGGCACGCGGTGCCCGCTGGAGGGGGAAAGATGAGCAAGCGACTTCTCACCGAGCTGCGCCGCCTCGCGGACCTGCCGTTCGAGCAGGGCGAGACCATGCCGCCGCAGCTCTACCTCGCGCCCGAGATCCACGACCTGGAGCTGGAGCGCGTCTTCCACCGCGACTGGCTCTGCGTGGCCCGCGGCGACCAGGTGGCCGAGCCGGGCGACTACCTCCGGTTCGACCTGCCGGGCCGGCCGATGGTGCTGACCCGCGACGAGGACGGCGAACTGCACGCCCTGTCCCGGGTCTGCCGGCACCGGTTCATGGACATCCTGCCGCCGGAGACCACACCCGGCCAGGGCCGCCTGGAGCGGCTCACCTGCCCGTACCACACCTGGACCTACCGGCTCAACGGCGAGTTCGCGGGCAGGCTGGCGGGCGCGCCGCTGATGCGCTCGCCCGTGTTCGACCGCGAGGCGTGCCGCCTGCCCACCTACCGGCTGATGGAGTGGAACGGCTTCGTCCTGCTCAACCTCGACCCCGACGCCGAACCGCTCGACGCGGAACTCGCCGACCTCACGGCCACCCTGCGGGGGTACGGCCTGGCCGCCTGGGAGACCGTCGACACCATGCGCTGGGAGGGCGTGCCGGCCAACTGGAAGGTGGCCGTGGAGAACGGCTGCGAGAACTACCACCACATGGGCACCCACGCCACCACCCTGGAGCCGGTGCTGCCCGCCAGGAAGACCCGGGTAGACGACTGCGACGGCCGCTGGTTCACCATGTACACCCCGGCGGAGGGCTCGGTCTCGTCGATGCCGCCGGCCGAGGGCCTCTCCGCCGAGCAGCGCGGCGGCATGACGATCGCCGGGATCTTCCCCAACTTCGTGATGGCGCTGACGCCCGACAGCGTGATCTGGGCGAGCTGGTGGCCGACCGGCCCGCACACGCACGACACCGTGTTCCGGCTCCTGGTGCCGCCGGGCACCCGGTCCCGCCCGGACTTCCCCGCCTACCTGGAGGAGACCCGCAAGACGGTACGGCACCTTCAGGAGGAGGACCTGGTGGCGATCCGCGGCGTGCAGCGCGGCCTGGCCGCCGACCCGGCCCCGCCGGCCGGCCGCTTCTCCTACCTGGAGCGCCCCCTGTGGCAGCTCCAGCGTTACCTCGCCGCCCGGCTCACTCCCCGGGAGGCCTGACGCCTCAGCAGCAGTCGATCAGACGCAGGTCCGGGGGGACGAGGGTGGTGCTCTCCAGGAGTTCGCTGAGCAGGTTGTGGTTGAGGGTGTTGCCGACCGGCTGGCCGACCTCCTCGCGGGTGAGGCCGGGGACGCCGCCCTTGGACAGCCGGGTGCGGACCGCCACCACCATGTGCTCCACCCGCTTGGCCGTCCACCCGGCCTCCGGCTGCAGGTCGGCGAGGTGCTCGGCGGTCTGCCGCCAGGACAGCGGCTGCGGGTGCGCCTCGTGCAGGAGGTAGCGCTGGCCCAGGGCGATCAGGGCCAGGCGTTCGGCGGGGGACAGCCGCCAGGTCTTCGGCGGCTGGGTGGGGTCGCCGTGCCGGGGCGGCGGCGGGAGCCCGTCCGATCCCAGGACGAACAGCTCCAGGAGGTGCTCGCGCCCCCGGGAGCCGCGGACGAACAGCGGCGTGTAGCCCTCGGCGAGGGGGATCCCGTCGTCGGTGCGGAACAGCAGCCGCCCCCCGGGGAGCCGGAGCGGCAGAGTCCCGGTGTTCCGTACCCACCACCGGTCCTGGCGGCGGGTGAGCAGGCCGTGCCGGCGGCTCACCCGCCGGTCGCTCTCACCGACGCAGATGTGCACGTCGGGCCGGTTGCGGCCGAACACGATGGTGCGCCCTTCGCACGGCCGGACCGAGACGCCGCCCGCCATCGCCAGCGCGTAGATCGTGCCCGGCGTCGAGGGCGGCACGCCGAACGCCAGGCTGAGATGCCCCGGCGCGATCTTCCGGGAGCCCTCCCGAGCGTGACTCCTAGGATCCGGAACCGTTGGTTTCCGCCCGTCGAAAGGGAGATCATGCATCGGACAGCCGTTTCCTTCCTGACACTCGCGTTCGTCACGCTCGCCGCCACCCCGCCCGCGCACGCCCAGCAGGGGCCGAACCTGCGCTCCTGCTACGACGGGAGGTGCGCCATCACCGTGACCAGCCCGGTCAGCTTCCCCCTCTCCAGCCGGTACGGCTTCACCCGGCTCACGGTCGCGCGGACCGGATCGAGCCTGGTGAAGATCTCGGGCACCGGCGACAACGGCTCCGCGTACGTGGTGCTGAGCGCCGGGGGGAACGGGACGCTCAACAACCTCGGCGTACGGGCGGTGTCGATCACCCGGACGAAGGCGTCGCTCACCTTCGCCCCCACCCGCTGACCGGGTCAAGGCGGCGGCAGCCTGGCGGCGGCGGGGGCGGCCAGGCCGGTGGCCAGCTCGCAGAGCCGGTCGCCCGGGTCCGGACCGGTGACGACGACGAGCAGCAACTCGACGATCGGCTGCGCCCGGTCGTCCACCGAGCGCCGGTGGACCACGCTGACCTGGCAGGTGCCGTCGCCGTACCCGTCCGCCGCCACGAACGCCTCGCGCCCGCCGAGCCGGACGGGACGGCCGTCGTCGGCGGTCAGCGGCTGGTGCCGGTCGAAGCGCAGCAGCAGCGAGGACCGGCTGGTGGTGCTGAGCCAGCGGCACTGCCAGCCGGCGAAGCCCGCCTGCGGGTGGAGGGCGTCGACGCCGGGGAATCGGGCCAGCGCGGCGGCGTCGAGCAGCGCGCAGGCGTCCGCCTTGATCAGCGAGGTGCGTTCGGGGAGGGTGCTCCGCCGGGGCACGCCGCCGCCGGACAGCACCGCGACCGCGTTCGCCGAGGCCGCCTCCGCCATCGAGCAGAGGTCCGCCGGTCCGTCCCCGTCCTGCCGCGCGGTGATCTCCACGCGGTACCGGCCGGTCAGGTACAGCGTCCGGCCGCACTGGTCGCCGTCCGCGGGCCGCCTGGCGATGCCGAGCGGCCCCGCCTGCTCGATCCGGCCGGGCGGCGGGCTTTCGGGCGGGTTGAGGAACTCCACCCTGACGTCCACCTCGCTGTCCCTTGACCGCACGATGACGTCGCAGCGGTTGAAGTTGCCGTAGTGGGTCTCCTCCACCGCTTCGCCGAACCTGGTCAGCGCGGCCGGGTCGGTCAGCGCGCAGGGGTCGGCGGTACGGCCGTCGCCGACGGCGAGTTGCGGGCGGGGCCGTACCACCTGGTGGCCCGGGTTGGCCAGCAGCCAGCCGATGACCGTCAGCGCGGCCAGGGTCGCCCCCGACATGACGGCCGCGCGGCGGACCGGGAGCGTGCGGCGTTCCGGCGGCCGGTCGGCGGCGTCCTCCAGCATGCGCTCGGCCTGCGCCGTGGTGGGGCGCCGGGCCGGGTCGGGGTGCATCAGCGCGGACAGCACCGGGGCCAGCGCGCCGCCGTGCTCGGAGGTGGCGATGTCGCCTGCGGCCGCCCGCCTGATGAGCACCAGCGGATTGCCGGAGACGCCGTACGGCGACCTGCCCTCGACCGCGGCGAACAGCATGGCGCCGAGCGAGAAGACGTCGGACGCCCGGGTCGGGTCCTCGCCGTTCGCCACCTCCGGGGCGAGGTAGCCGGGCGTTCCGACGACCAGCGCCGTGTCGGTCAGCGTGACATCCCCCTCCACCACCTGCGAGATCCCGAAATCTCCCAGCTTCGCGTGATCGTCTCCGAAGAGGAGGACGTTGCCGGGTTTGATGTCGCGATGCAGGACGCCGGCGGCGTGCACCGCCTGCAGGGCGCGGGCGATCTGCGCGCCGATCCTGGCCACCCGGTCGGGCGGCAGCGTGCCGTGCTCGGCCAGGCTGCGGGCCGGGATGTACTCCATCACCAGCCACCACTCGGCGCCGTCGTTCACCATGTCGTAGAGGGTGACCACGTTCGGGTGGTTCAGCTTCGCCAGGATCTTGGCCTCCCGGCGCTGGAGCCTGACCTGCTGCCCGTCGTCGCGGGGCAAGGCACGCTTGACCGCGACCGTACGGCCCAACTCCTCGTCGGTGGCCCGCCAGACCGTTCCGTTCCCGCCGCGACCGACCTGCTCCTCCAGCCGGTACCGGCCGACGACCAACTGACCGGAGTGCACAAGTCCCTCCGCACGACTACCCACCGTCACTGGCTATGCGCACCAAACCTACGACATGAGTGGTGGGTCTCGGCTGGGAACCGGACGGGTCAGGCCTGGACTCGGGCGAGGTGGCGGCCCGCGAAGGCCCGGCGGTCGCCCCGCCCGGGGACGGCCGCCGTCTCAGATCTCCTTGAGGAATCCGGCGTCGACGGCGAAGTCGGCGCCCGTGGTGCTCGCCGAGCGGGGTGAGGCCAGCAGGGCGATCACGTCGGCGACCTCCTGGGGCTCGACCAGGCGGCCGGTGGACAGCTTCATCATCTC
The DNA here is from genome assembly GCF_040645915.1 of Nonomuraea sp. NPDC046570. NCBI lineage: Bacteria > Bacillati > Actinomycetota > Actinomycetes > Streptosporangiales > Streptosporangiaceae > Nonomuraea > Nonomuraea sp. NPDC046570. The sequence goes on from NZ_JBEYZF010000008.1 coordinate 94,085, forward strand.
CGGGGCGACGGTGTCCATGACGCTGTCGCGGTCGCTGCCCGCCTGGGCGGCGATGATGTCGGCCGCGCCGCCCTCCTCGGTCCACCACGCCGTGCGCACCGGCCCGGGAGAGACGGTGTTCACCCGGATGCCCTGCGGCGCGAACTCCTCCGACAGCGCCTTGGTCAGGTTGGTCAGGCCCGCCTTCGCGGCGTTGTAGTCGACGTTCATCGGTGCGGGCTGCCGGGCGCCGCCCGAGGAGACGTTGACGATCGAGCCGCCGCCGCGCGCGAGCATCGGCGGGATGGCCGCCCGTACGGCCCGCACGACCGCGAACAGGTTGAACTCGAACATCACCCGCCAGTCCTCGTCGGTCGGCGCCATGAACGAGAAACGCGGCAGCGCCACCCCGGGCGGCCGCCCTCCGGCGTTGTTCACCAGGATGTCGAGCCCCCCGAACTCCGCCACGGCCCGCGCCACGACCTGCCCCGGCGCCTCGGGGTCCAGCAGATCGACCGGTACGTGAAGCAGGTCGCCGCCCAGCGCCTGAAGCTCCGGGGTGCTCTTCCGCGACGCGGCCACGACGCGGGCGCCCTCGGCGAGCAGCGTGCGGGTGACGGCCAGGCCGATCCCCTTGGACGCGCCGGTGACGACCGCGACGCGCCCGGCAAGCTGAAGATCCATGATGTGCTCCTCCATAGTTCGACACGACTCACGCTATGGCCGGGCATATCCGCAGGTCTGGCGGCATTCAGACCGACAAAACCAGTGGGAATCGGACGGACAACTCAGTCCAGTTCCTGCGCCCCGCCACCGCTCACCGTGATCACCTGCCCGCTGATCCACGACGCGGCGGGACCGGCGAGGAAGAGGGCCGTGCCGGCGATGTCCGCGGTCTCGCCGAGCCGCCCGAGCGGGGTGTGTCTGAGCATGGCCGCCTCGATCTCCCGCCTGAGCACCCCGGTCAGCGCGTCGGTCCTGATCGCGCCGGGGGCGACGCAGTTGACCCGGATGCCCCGGGGGCCGAGGTCGAAGGCGATGTTCCGGGTGAGGTGGTTCAGGGCGGCCTTCGACGAGCCGTAGGAGGCCATGTGGACGTTGGCGTTCTCCCCGGCCATGGAGGAGATGTTGACGATCGCCCCGCCGCCCGCCGCCGCCATGTACGGCGCGGCGAGCTGGCAGAGCCGGAACGGCGCGAACACGTTGAGCTCGTAGGTGCGGCGGAACTCGTCCAGGGGCATGTCGAACGGCTTCGGGCCGCCGCCGCCCGCGTTGTTCACCAGGACGGTCAGCTTGCCGTACCGGTCGACCGCGTGCTGGACGGCGGCCCGCAGGTCGGGATCGAAGGTCACGTCGCAGGCGACGCCGAACGCCTGGCCGCCTTCCTCCCGGATGGCGCGGGCCACCTCCTCGGCCTTGTCCCGCGACAGGTCGCTGACCACCACCGACGCGCCGGCCCGCGCGAACAGCTCGGCGATCGCCCGCCCGATACCGGATCCGGCGCCGGTGACCAGGGCGACCTCGCCGGTCAGGCCGAACAGGGCTGCGTAGTCCATGGGACTCAAGCGTCACGTAGTACGGCACGTTGTGCGGCTTATATTCGCTATATTTAGAATATGGTGAATAAAGATTGATGAAGCATGCCGGTGGTGAACTGCGGCACTGGGACGGCGGCACGGGACCGGCCGTGCTGTTCACCCACGGCGCGGGCGCGGATCATGTGATGTTCGAGGCACAGGCGGCCTTCCTGCGCGGGCGGGGATACCGGGTGATCACCTGGGACCTGCGGGGTCACGGCCTGTCCCGGCCGTCGGCCGTGCCGTTCACCGCCGGGCAGGCGGTCGAGGACCTGCTCGCCCTGATGGACCACCTGAAGCTCGACCAGGCCGTGCTCGCCGGGCAGTCCCTGGGCGGCAACCTCGGCCAGGCCGTCGCGCGCCGCCATCCCGAACGGGTGCGGGCCCTCGTGGTGATCGGCTCCACCTGGAACGCCGGGCCGCTGTCCCGGCTCGACCGGCTGCTGCTGGCCGCCGCCACGCCGATGATCTCGCTCATCCCGGCCCGGCGCCTGCCCGCGCTCATGGCCGACGCGTCCGCCACCACGGCCGCCGCGCGGGCGGACGCCCGGCGCGCGTTCTCCCTGCTGTCCAAGCGGGAGTTCCTACAGGTATGGCGGGCCGCCGCCGCCCTCGTCGCCCCCGACCCCGGCTATCGGACCCCGGTGCCGCTCTGCCTGATCAGGGGGGAGCACGACCGCACCGGCAACATCGCCACCTCGATGCCCCGCTGGGCGGCGGCCGAGGGAATCACCGAGAACGTCGTCCCCGGCGCCGGGCACATCGCCAACCAGGATGCCCCAGACGAGGTCAACACCGTCATCGAGACCTTCCTGCGGGAGGTGGCGTGGTGAGCGGGGCGCGGGAGGAGTTCGTCGCCTCGGTGGGGGATCTGCTTGCCTCCTGGAATCTGCCGCACGCCACCGGCAGGACGTATGGCCTGCTCCTGCTCTCAGCCGAGCCGCTGTCCCACGACCAGATCTCGGCCGAGCTCGGGCTCAGCAAGGGGGCGGTCAGCACCGCCGTACGGCAGCTGGATTCGTGGGGGCTTGCCCGGGTCATCCCGCAGGCGGGGAGCAGGCGGCTGCTCGTGGAGGCGGCGGGTGGGATCGAGTCGCTGCTGGAGGCGAGCCATGCCCGCGCGCGTACCCTCATCGAGGCGCTGCGCAAGGGGGAGGGGCTGGTGGAGCCCGGACCCGCGCACGAGCGCCTGCTCGACGTCGTCGGCCTGTTCACCGCCTATGTCGACGTGGGAGAGAAGATGATCAAGGCTCACCGCCGCCCTCCAGCACGGTGACAGCCCGGTCCAGGTCTCACCTCCGCCAGTCCCATGCCAGGATCCGCTCTCAGTGAGATCATTTCGGTAGGGTTTCATGCCGTCTCGGGTGGAGGTCAGGGATGATGCCGTTGATCCTGTTAGGGCTCTCCGGGATGAATGCCCTCCTTGCTGGGTACATGTTCGTGACGCGGCGGAATCCCCGGTTGCTCCCCGGGGGTGCCAAGCGACAGGTGTTCCCTACCGCGTGGGCGCTGCTCCTCATTGCTCTCTTCGGGCTGTTGACGGTGGTGCAAGGCGCGGTCGACATGCCCTACGGAATGAGCCTCGCCATGATCAGCCTGTCGTTTGTGTGTTGTGTGGCCGCGGCCGTGCTGCAAATGGTGGCCCACGGCAAACGCTGACGGACGTCTCCGGTCGCTCAGTCAAGCCAGCCCAGGCGGGCGGCTCGTACTCCGGCCTGGAAGGCTCCTATGAGTCGATAGGTCAGACCCCGGCGGGAGGTGCTCACCTACATCATCTCTGTGCTCTCCTATCGGACGGTGCCGGACTTCCCGCGCCGGTCGCCGAGACCGGTCGCGAGCAGGACGACGAGCAGGAACGCGATGAACGCGGCGGAGGTGCGCAGAACGTGGAAGGTCTCCCAGCGTTGCAGGATCGCCGCGTGGTCGGGCGGAGCCGAGGTGACGGCCCACTGCTTGATCTGGCCGTTGATGGGCACGTTGCCGAACCGGGTGATCAGGAACGAGGCCAGCGCCAGCACGGCCGCGCCCGCCGCGAGGAGCCTGGGCACGCCCCGCGACACGACGGCCAGCAGGAGCGAACCGAGCACCGCCAGGCCCATCGTCGTCTGCATGACCGGGCCGTTCACCTGCATCAGCGCGGTGTGGAAGGTGAAGCGCACGTCGAGCGGCACGGCCCGGAAGGCATAGGCGACGTTCACGGCGCCGTAGCCGAACGCGCCCGCGAGCAGGCCCGTGGACAACAGCGCCACCGCCTTGACGGCTCTGACCAGCACGATGAGACCTCCTGTCGGGGGGGCCGGACTGAGATCGTCGCGTCCGGGGCCGCCCGAGGTCGTCGTGCGTGGGGAGGCTTCTTCGGCTACCCCCGGGGGCGCAGCCGGGGCGGGACTACCGCGCGGGGAGCAGCGCGGGTTCCGCCGAGGGGCGGAGGAGAGGCGGTCCGGGCAGGCTCTACCGTGCTGGGATGAGGTCTGTGCCTGGCGATATAGCGCTCGCGGTGGTGGTCGCCGCCGTGCTGATGGCCGGGGCGCTGTCCGCCCCCGACGCCGGGCTCCTGGAGTACCTGGCCGTGCTGGCCGGTTCGTTCGCGCTCGTCGCGCGGCGCAGAGCCCCTGTCGTGGCGCTGGTCGTCACCACGGCCTGCATGCTGTTCTACGCGATCAGGGCGAATCCCGGGCCGCCGGCCGCCTTTCCCGTACTGATCACCGTCTTCGGCGCGGTTCGAGCAGGCCACCGGCTGCCCATGGTGATCGCCGGTGTCGCCTTCCTGGGCGGCACCCTGGCCGCCAGTCTCACCGCCGCCGCCGAGCGGCAGGTCCAGGACCTCACCGATCGTACGGTCCTGCTGCTCGGCTGGTTCCTCGCCGCCGCGGTCGCCGGAACGGTGAGCAAGCACCGGCAGGCCTACCTCCGGCAGGCCGAGCAGCGGGCCGCCGAGGCCGAGCGCGCCCAGGAGGAGGTCGCGCTGCGGCGGGCGGGGGAGGAACGGCTGCGCATCGCCAGGGAGCTGCACGACTCGCTCACCCACAGCATCTCGATCATCAAGGTGCAGGCCGGCGTGGCCGTCCATCTCGCCCGCAAGCGCGGTGAGCAGGTGCCGGGCGCGCTGCTGGCCATCCAGGAGGCCAGCGGCGACGCGATGCGCGAGCTGCGCGCCACCTTGGAGGTGCTGCGCGACCCGGCCGGTGAGCCGCAGGCCAGCGGGCTGGACCGGCTCGGCGACCTGGTGGATCGGGCCCGTTCGGCGGGCCTGCCCGCCACCGTCGCGTTCAGCGGCGAGCGCCGGGCCCTGCCCGCCGCCGTCGACCACGCCGCCTACCGGATCGTTCAGGAAGCGCTCACCAACGTCGCGCGGCACGCCGGTCAGGCGTCGGCGTCGGTGCACATCCGCTTCGCACCCGGTGAGCTGGTCGTCCAGGTCGACGACGACGGCGGCACCGGTCCAGGCTCGCCCCCGGCGCCCGGTGTCGGGCTGACCGGTATGCGCGAGCGGGTCACCGCCCTCGGCGGACGCCTGCGCGCCGCACCCCGCGCGGACGGCGGCTTCACCGTCCGCGCCGAACTCCCCGTGAAGGACGTGCCGTGATCCGTGTCATGCTGGCCGACGACCAGGCGCTCATCCGTGCCGGGTTCCGCGCCCTGCTGGAGGCCGAGGACGACCTGGAGGTGGTCGCGGAGGCCGCCGACGGCGCGCAGGCCCTCGCCCTGGCCCGCCTGCACGTCCCCGACGTCGCGCTCGTCGACGTGCAGATGCCCGTCATGAACGGCATCGAGGCCACCCGGCGGATCGCCGCCGACCCGAACCTGGCCGGCGTCCACGTGGTGATCCTCACCAACTACGGCCTGGACGAGTACGTCTTCGACGGGCTGCGCGCGGGAGCGACCGGGTTCCTGGTCAAGGACACCGAGCCGGCCGACCTGCTGCACGGGATCCGCGTCGCGGCCCGCGGCGACGCGCTCCTCGCGCCGTCCGTCACCCGCAGGCTGATCGGCGAGTTCGTCGCCCGCCGCCCGATGACCTCGCCCGTCGGGCTCGACGCGCTCACCAACCGCGAGCGCGAGGTGATGGAGCTGGTCGCGCACGGCCTGTCCAACGACGAGATAGCCGCCCACATGGTGATCAGCTCGGCCACCGCCAAGACGCACGTGAGCCGGGCCATGACGAAGCTGCACGCCCGGGACCGCGCCCAGCTCGTCGTCTTCGCCTACCAGTCCGGCCTGGTGAGAACCGGATCCTGACGAGCCGGGAGGGGAGCGCCGTGCCAGGCCAGGGGCACGGCGCTTCCCGCTGCCACCGCTCAGCGCTTGCGGGCGACGCCGCACACGGCGCTCACCACGTCGCTCGGCTCGTCCCACCGGTCGGGGTCAGGCCGCCACTGCGGGGTGGGGACGACACCGGGCTCGACCAGCTCCAGGCCGTCGAAGAACCCGCCGATCTGCGCGGGGCCGCGCAGGTGATAGGCGCCGGCCGCGCTCTTGTTGTAGCCCTGTACGGCCTGGACCAGCGCCGGATTGGTGTTCGCCCCGTCGCTGAGCGCCAGATGGCTGCCCGGGGCCAGCGGTTCGAGCAACTGGTCGATGATGGACTTGGGGTCCTCGGCGTCGGAGACCTGACCGGCGATGCTCAGCATCATCACCGCGACCGGCTTGCCGTAGTCGAGGGTCTTGGCCGCGCCCTGGAGGATCACGTCCGGGTGCCGGACGTCCGCCTCGATGTAGTCGGTGACGCCGGGCGGCGTGCTGGTGAGCAGGGCGCGGGCGTGCACCAGGACGATGGGATCGTTGTCGACGTACACGACGCGGCTCTCGGGCGCGATGCGCTGGGCGACCTCGTGGGTGTTGTTGGCCGTCGGCAGGCCGGTGCCGATGTCCAGGAACTGCCGGATCCCCGCCTCCCTCACCAGGTAGCGCACCACGCGGATGAGGAACTGGCGCTGGAGCCTGGCGACCTGCGTGAAATCGGGGAACACCCGCAGCAGCGTCTCCCCGACCTCGCGATCGACCGCGAAGTGATCCTTGCCGCCCAACAGGAAGTCCCACACTCTGGCCGAGTGTGGGACTTTCGTGTCCACACGCTCCCAGGCCGACTGGGAAGCGGTGCTCTCGTCGCTCATGATGTCCTTTGAAGGGGTTCGACTCTTGCCGATGGCCGAAACCTATAAGACGGACCAGCCGAAAACCGGCTTTTAGCCCTTCTTCGACTTCGCGTACTCCGCGGCGCCGCCGGCGAAATCGTAGGTGATGACCTGCTCGTCGCCGACCACCCAGGCGTCGTGCCCCGGCGGGGCGACGAAGAGCTCGCCCGGTCCGATCTCGGCCTCGGTCCCGTCGTTCATCCGGATGTGCAGCCTACCCCGCAGGACGAGCCCGTTGTGGTGGACCTCGCACGATTCGGTGCCCACGATCGGCTTGACGGACTCCGACCAGCGCCACCCCGGCTCGAATGTGGCGATCCCGAAGCTCATTCCAGTCAGGTTGCACACCTCGAGGTGACCCTTGTGGAAGTCCCGGCGCTCGTCCGGCTTGTCGATGCTCTTCACTTCGATCATGACTTCCTCCCCTCGTCACCTTTCAGTTTGCCCACAAAGGGGTGCAAAACGGGATAAACGCGGGATCAACGGATCCTTTACGGCCCGTCACCGGCTTGTAGACGGTGACTGGATCACCGTGACCATCGCTGATTTCATGAGGGAAGGTCTCGCGCAAGGAGCATCCATGAACGCGTACCACCTGCTGCTCGATCCCGCGGCCGGCCAGGACGTCCGCGCCCGCCGGATCGTCGTCCCCGACGGCGCCCCGCTCGACCTGGTGGCCACCGCGATCATGGCCGTCTTCGACGAGGACGCGGAGTGCGCGGCCGTGACGCTGGTCGTCCGCGGACTGCCGTCGGGAGCCGTGAGCAGGGCCCGCTTCGCGCAACTGGTCGGAGCGATCGGCGTGCACCGCGGCGACGGCGCCGTCGGAGCGGGCGACGGCGGGACCCTGCCGGGCCCACCGAACCGCTTCGAGCTGTTCACCTACACCTGTACGGCCTGCGACGCCCGCGTCTACCGCCTGGAGGCCGACCGGCAGCCCCCCGACTGCGCCGTCGCGGCACACGGCGCCATGGAACTCCAGCCGTGAAACTGGACGCGCTGGCCACCCCGCCCGCGTCCTCACTCTCCGGCAGGTTCTTCCTCGTCAGCTACCTGCCCACCTACGCGGCGGTGTGCTACCTGCTCGTCCTGCTCTGGTCGGGCGCCCCGGCGAAGCCGCCCAGCTTCTCCCTCGCCTGGCGGACGGCGGAGAAACTGAGCGTGGGCGCCCTGCTGCTCATCCTGTTCACCGTCGCCCTCGTCGCCCTGATCCTCCACCCGCTGCAGCTTCCCCTGGTCAGAGTCCTGGAAGGATACTGGCCGCGATGGCTGACCCCCCTGGTCCGCTACGGGCACGCCCGCCAGGCGGCCCGCCTCGGCCGCCACCGCCGGGCGGCCACGCTGCCGCCCGGCGAACCACCCGGCCCCGCCCAACTCCAGCGGGCCGGGGTGGCCACCACCGAGCTGCGGACCCGCTTCCCCGACCGGCCCGAACTGCTGCGCCCGACCGCGCTGGGCAACGTCCTGGCCTCGATGGAGGAGCGGGCCGGAACCGCCTACGGCTGGGACACGACGGTGGTCTGGCCCCGGCTGTACCCGCTGCTCGGCGAGAACGTGCGCGCCATCGTCGACGACCGCCGCACCCTGCTCGACATCTCCTGCCGGTTGACCGTCACCGCGGCGGTGAGCGCCGCCGCCTCGGCCGCCCTGCTGGCGGCGACGGGCTGGTGGCTGCTGCTGGCGCTGGTGCCGCTGGCGCTGGCCCGGGTGGCCTACCACGCGGCCGTCCGGGCGGCCATCTCCTACGGCGAGTCCGTCCGGGTCGCCTTCGACCTGCACCGCTTCGACCTGTACCCGGCGCTGCGGTTGGACCCGCCCGCCAACCTGGCGGAGGAGCGGAGCGTCAACAGGGAGCTGGCCACGTTCTGGCGGCAGGGCCGGGACTTCGGCCTGCCGTACGTGCGGCCGGCCGAAACCGAAGAGCGACCCGCGGTGCCCTGATCGCGCCGGGACGGAGGGCACATGTGGGAGCACCTGCTCGACGCAGGCCCGGTCCTGCCCTGGAGCCTGAGGCCCTGGCCGAGGCGGAGCTGCTGCTGAGCGCCGCGCGGTAGGACGGGACCCGCGGCGTGCCGGTCAATGTCGTCCAGGCCGAAACCTACAAGACCGCCAGGCCGGAACCGGGGAACGATGAAGCGTATGAACGTCGACCTTTCCGCGGCCGAGTCCTTCATGGCCACCCACGCGCGCGTCCTCGACCGCCGCCGCTTCCAGATCCTCATGGGCGAGCGCGACCCGGCCGCCGCGCTCTCCGCCCTGGACGGCTACCGCAACCCCGACGGCGGGTACGGCTGGGGCTTGGAACCCGACCTGCGCTCGCCGGAGAGCCAGCCCGGGGCCGCGCTGCACGCCATGGAGGTGTTCGAGGAGATCGCCCCGGCCACCGCCCCGCAGGCCGCCCGGCTGTGCGACTGGCTGGAGAGCGTGTCCCTGCCCGACGGCGGCCTGCCGTTCGCGCTGCCGCTCACCACGACCGCGGGCAACCGCCCCCTGGTGGGCGGGCGCCGACCCCAAGGTCTCCGCCCTGCAGATCACCTCCGTGACCGTGGCCGCCGCCCACCGGGTGGCCGCCCACGCCCCCGCCGTGGCCGCGCACCCCTGGCCGGCCCGGGCGACCCGCTACAGCCTGGACGCGATCGCCGCGCTGAACGGCAGGCCGCACGCCTACGTGCTGGCCTTCGCGGTGCGCTTCCTGGACGCCGTGCACGACACCCATCCGGAGGCGGCCGCCCTGCTCGACGGCCTGGCCGACTACGTCCCCGCCGACGGGCTGGTGCGCGTCGAGGGCGGCACCGAGGAGGAGACGCTGCGCCCGCTGGACTTCGCCCCGTTCCCCGGCGGCCCGGCGCGGGCGCTGTTCTCGGACGAGGTGATCTCCGCCGACCTGGACCGCCTGGCCGGCGGGCAGCGGGAGGACGGCGGCTGGACCGTCGACTACGCCACCATCTCGCCCGCCGGGTCGCTCGACTGGCGCGGCCACACCACCGTCGGGGCCATCGCCGTCCTCAGGGGAAACGGCAGACTCCGGCCATCCGTCTCCGAGGCGTGAACCGGCAGGTGGCAGGATCGTGACCGGGACGTTCTCGTGAGAGGAGAGCCGGTTGACCAATCCGACGGTGCTCAAGGTTCCGCAGTGGCAGGGGTCCTCCTCGCCCACCGCGCACCGCCTGGCGGAGGGAGCGGACCGGCTGTCCGCCCTGATCCCGGCCGGCGACCTGCTCAGCCCGCACACCACCGACCGGCCCGGCTCCACCCGGCACGGCGTCCACCACCTCGCCGTCGCCGACCTCGCCGACCCCTCCCTCCTGCTCCAGACGATCACGGAGACCGCCGCCGACACCGTCTACGTGCACCTCGACCCCGAGACGTTCGCCTCGGTCGGCTGCCCGGAGCCGGACGGCCTGACCCCCGACCGGCTGTCCGCCGCCATCTCCGCACTGGCCGGACGCTTTCGCGTCGCGGGCTTCGGCATCACCGAATACGAGCCCTCTCGCCCAGCCGACGAGGCCACCCTCGCCGCGTTGATCCCCGCCCTCACCGGCGCGCTGCTCGACCGCGGCTGATTCTTTTCCCGGCCTTGACTGGCGGCGGGGTAGGTAGACCAGGGCATCGTCCTCGCAGAGGGAAATGAGCGCCTTGGCCGACATCGAGATCAGACGGGTGTACACGTCCGGACCGACCGACGGGAAGGTCTTTCTCGTCGACCGGGTATGGCCGCGCGGCGTTCGCAAGAGCGAGCTGCGACTCGACGGATGGCTGCGAGACGCCGCGCCCTCGACCGAACTGCGCAAGTGGTTCGGCCATCGCCCCGAACGGTTCGACGAGTTCGGCCGCCGGTACCGCCGCGAACTCGACCAGCACCCGGAGGCGACCCGCCCGCTGGTCGAGGCCGCCCGCGAGGGCAAGGTCCAGTTGCTCTACGCCGCCAAGGACACCGAGCACAACCAGGCGGCCGTCCTACGGCAGTACCTCCTGGAACAGCTCGACTCCCGGCCGGATCAACCGTCGTGAGGCCGACTTCCTCGAAGGAGTGACCCATATGAAGATCGCAGTCATCGGCGCGACCGGCCACCTCGGCGGCGCCGTCACCCGTGAAGCCCTCGACCGCGGCCACCGGGTCACCGGCCTCGGCAGCGCCCAGGTGGACGTCGCCGACGTCGCCTCGATCAGGAACGCGGTCGCGGATCACGACGCCGTCGTGGTCGCCGTCCAAGGGCCCGACCGGCTGGTCCCCCGGGCGGCCGCGGCCCTGCTGGAGGCGGGCCTGGACCGGCTGGTCTTCCTCGGCGGCGGCGGCAGCCTCGAATACGCCCCCGGCCAGCGGTACATCGACTCCCCGGACTTCCCGCCGGAGTACCTGGAGATCGCCCGCGACCACGCCGAGGCGCTGGAGATCTTCCGTGGCGCGAAGAGCCCGGTCAGGTGGTCGTACGTCAGCCCGCCCCCGGTGTACCTGGTGCCCGGCGAGAAGACGGGGAAGTACCGGGCCGAGGCCCGCGACACCCCGATCACCGACGACAAGGGTGAGTGCCGCATCACCGTCGGAGACTACGCCTCGGCGGTCATCGACGCCGTGGAGCGCGACTCCTTCATCCGCGAGCGCTTCACCGTCGCCGGTGGTTCGACGTACTGATTCGGCCACTTCGCCGGCGCCGCTGATCAGGTGCGCGGGTCGTTTCGGTCGGCGCTGTGGGCGGCCAGGCGCTCGGGGTTCGGCCAGTGCACGCCGTACGCCCAGCGGGCCCGCTCGAACCAGCGGATCAGCCGGGCGCTCGGGTCGAGTTGGCCCCGCAGCACGCCGTGCCGGGCGCAGGTCGGCTCCACGTGGTGCCAGTTGTGCCAGCCTTCGCCGAGGGTGAGCAGCGCCACCCACCACACGTTCGACGAGCGGTCCCTGGTGCGGAACGGGCGGTCGCCGAAGGTGTGCGCGACGGAGTTCACCGACCAGGTCACGTGGTGGACGACGGCGTAGCGGACCAGCCCGCCCCAGAAGAAGGCGGTCCACGCGCCCGCCCACGACATCGACCACAGCCCGCCCACCGCGGCGGGCAGCGCGAACGACAGCGCCGCCACGGCCGGGTAGGCGCGGTCGAAGCGCCGCACGTCCGGATCGGCCAGCAGGTCCGGCACCCAGTGCCGGGGGTTGGAGCGCCGCCGGGCGGTGTAGAACCAGCCGACGTGCGCGTGCGCCATGCCGCGCAGCAACGCCAGGCCGCTGTCGCCGTACCGCCAGGGCGAGTGCGGGTCGCCCTCGCGGTCGGCGTACTTGTGGTGGCGGCGATGCTCGGCCGTCCACAGCGTGACCGGGCCCTCCACCGCCATGCCGCCCGCCAGCATCAGCGCGACGCGCAGCGGCCTGCGGCACTTGAAGGCCCGGTGGGTGAAGAGCCGGTGGTAGCCGATGGCGATCCCGAAGATGCTGACGAGATACATCACCACCGCGATGACCACATCACGCGGGCCGATGCCCCACCCCCAGACCGCGGGTACGGCGAGAGCCGGCAGCAACAGGGGGAGCACCACCAGGACGACCAGGTAGGCGGTCCGGCGGCCGGTGGTGACCGTCACCGTCTCCACCGCGCCCGTGGCCGGTTTCGGAATGGGTGACGAGGTCACGCTGCCTCCTGCGGTAGGCGTCCGGTCCTACATTCAACGGCGGTCTCCCCGGGCCGAGGCAATGGCCTTAAAGTGAGGGATCGATCACTTAGGGGAATTAAAACAATGCGCACGGTAGCCATCAAGAATCGGTCTAGATTGTGGTTACACAACGTGACGATCTCCGTTCGCTCCGGCTTCAAGCGGAAGGGCCTACTGCATGGGTGCGATCACCGGCGGCCATCTGGCGACATACGACGAAGCCTTGGCTCGTGACCCGATGGCCGCGTTCGGCCTGGTCCGTGAGTGGATGCGCACCGACTGGCGCACCCTGTTCGCCGAGCTTCGCGAGCAGCGGCCGATCTTCGTCACGCCGGCCTTCACGGTCGTGACCCGGTTCGCGGACGTCACCGAGGTGCTCTCCCGTGAGGAGGTGTTCACCGTCCGGGCCTTCGGCCCGCGCCTGGACGCCGCGCTGGGCGGGCCGTTCATGCTCGGCAGGGACGCCACCCCGATGAACTGGCGGGAGAAGGGGCTGATGCAGGTCATGCTCGGCCCCCGCGACGCGGCCGGCGTGCGCGAGCTGGTGGGGCGGGTCGCCGACGAGGCGCTTGACGCGGCTGCGCCGTACGGGCGGATTGAGGCGGTGCACGAGCTGTTCCGGCATGTGGCGCTGGAGGTGTGCGCGCGCTTCTTCGGCTTTCCCGGGCCCGATGCGCAGACCCTGTCGCGGTGGTGCCGGGCCATCGTCACCGACGGCTTCGCCAACTTCACGGGGGCCCCGGACATCCAGGCGGCGTCGGTGCGCGCGGGCGCGGAGATGACGGACCACCTGCGCGGCGAGCTCGCCCGGCGCAGGGCCGCGCTGCGGGCGGGGCGGCAGCCGCCCGACGACGTCTTCTCCCGGCTCGTCGGCACCACGCTGCCCGGCGAGGTGGCCGTCGACGACGAGCGCATCGTGATCAACATGGCCGGGCTGCCGCTCGGGTTCGTGGAGAGCGCCCCCGGCGCCATGGCCGAGGCGGCCGAGCAGCTCTTGCTGCGCCCCCAGGTGCTGGCGCGGGCGCTCGGCGAAGCCGCCGACCCCGAGCGGTTCGACCGCTATGTCTGGGAGGCGCTGCGGTTCAACCCGTTCTTCAAGCTGCTGCCCCGGCTGTGCGAGCGCGACCACGTGCTGGCCGCGGGCACCCCGCGCGGCACGACGATCCCCGCCGGCACGTTCGTGCTCGCCGCGCCCGCCTCGGCCATGTTCGACGCGGACGTGGTGGCGGAGCCGGAGGAGTTCCGCCCCGACCGGCCGGGCCACCACCGGATGTTCTTCGGCCACGGCCACCACGCCTGCCTCGGCGTGCACCCGGCCAAGGTCATCATCTGCGAAACCGTGCGCCGCCTCCTGCTGCGCCCCGGCGTGCGCCTGCTCCCGCCGCCCGACGGGCAGATCGTCCGCTCCCACGGGATCTTCCCCGACCGGTTCGTCCTCGGCCTCGGCTCCGAAAGGCGGGCGGCGTGACGAAGGCGCGGAGCATCGCCACCGACGGCGCGGCCAACCGGCTCAAGTTCCTGGCGCTGACCAGCGGCCGCCCCTTCTGGGACCTCCTCCAGACCATCCAGCCGGTACGGCGCCGCCTCAACGCCACGCTGATCGACCAGGCGGTCCGCGAGATGCCCCCACGGCCCGAGCCGCTGAGCACGATGGCCGACTACACCTCCTGGGCCTCGCTGACCGACCGCACCTACAGCGGCAGGCACGTGCCCCCGTACACCGGCGCCGCCTACCGGCCCACCCCCGACCGCGCCGCCGACCTGTTCACCCGCGGCGACACCATGACCCCCTGCCCCCGCTCCACCGTGCTGTTCGCCTACTTCGCCCAGTGGTTCACCGACGGCTTCCTGCGCGGCGACTCCAACGTCCCGCGCGATCCGCGCAAGAACAGCTCCAACCACCACATCGACCTGAACCAGCTCTACGGCCTGCGCGAGGAGGCGACCGCCGCGCTGCGCGCGTTCGACGGTGGGCGGCTCAAGAGCCGGCTCATCAACGGCGGGGAGTTCCCGCCGCACCTCTGCGAGAACGGCAAGATCAAGCCGGAGTTCGCCGCGCTGAGCGTGATCCGCTTCGCCGAGCTCACCGACGCGCAGCGCGACACCCTGTTCGCGACCGGCAGCGACCGGGGCAACATCCAGCTCGGCTTCACCATGCTCACAGTGCTGTTCCTGCGCGAGCACAACCGGGTGGCCCGCCTGCTGGCCGGGCACTACCCGCGCTGGGACGACGAGCGCCTGTTCCAGACGGCGCGCAACATCCTCATCGTGCTGCTCATCAAGCTGGTCGTCGAGGAGTACATCAACCACATCACCCCCTACCACTTCCGCTTCACCCTGGACCCCCGGCTGTCGGCGATGCTGGCCGACGCCCCCTGGCACCGGGAGAACTGGGCCTCGGTGGAGTTCAACCTCGTCTACCGCTGGCACAGCCTGATCCCCTCGCACCTGTCGGTGGGCGGGCGCGACCTGCCGATGGCGCAGACCCTGGTCGCCGGCGCGCTGATCCCCGAGCCGGGCCTCGGTCGGCTCTTCGAGGACGCCTCCCGCCAGCGCGCCGGCCGGATCGGCCTGTTCAACACCGACCCCGTCCTGCGGGAGGTGGACGTGGCCAGCATCGCCGACTCCCGCGCCCTCGACCTGGCCCCGTACAACAGCTACCGCGAGCACTGCCGCTTCCCCCGGGTGCGGAGCTTCGAGCAGGTCACCGGCGACCGGCGGGTCAGCGGCGCGTTGCGCGACCTCTACCGCGGCGTGGACGACCTCGACCTGTACGTCGGCCTGTTCGCCGAGGAGCCCAACGCTCCGAACGCCATGCTGCCGCCGCTGCTCACGAAGATCATCGCCATTGACGCCTTCTCCCAGGCGCTGACCAACCCACTGCTGTCCCCTCGGGTGTTCAACGCCGCCACCTTCTCCCCGCACGGCCTGCGCATCATCGCCTCCACCCGGACCCTGTCCGACGTACTGCACCGCAACGTCCCCGAGGAACCACGCCCGCGCTTCGTCAGCATGACCCGTCAGGAGGAGCGGTGAGCGAGGAGATCGACTCGTCAGGAGGAGCGGTGTGTGAGGAGATCGACCCGGCGGGCGCAGCGGTGAGTGGAGAGGGTGACGCGGCCGCGCTGCTGCGGGAGGCGGCTCGTGAGTTGGTCGAGATCGGGGTCGCGATCCATGATGTGGCCGCGCACGCGACGGCCGCGCTCACCGACCGCGTCGCGCTCGGCGCGCTGCCGCGTGCCCCCGCGGCGGGCTACCAGGCCCAGCGGGCGCTGATGCGCGCGGTCACGAACGGCGACGGGCTCGGCTACGCGCCCGCCGGTGGCCGCCTGGCCACCCTCGCGGCCAGGGTCGGCGCGATGACGGGTGCGGAGAGCCTGGCCGTACGCGTGCTGACCACCTCGCTGCGGCTGCGCATCGCCGCCGTCGTCCTCGACCATCCCGAGCTGGCCGGGGACGCCATGCTCGGCAGGCTCATCGAGGCGGCGGCCGCGGACCGCGACCTGGAGGCCATCCGCGCTCTGCGCGCCCTGCTCAGGGACCGGGGCGCGGTCCGCACGCTCAGCGGGCTCGCCCCCATCTTCGGCGAGGTGCTCGCCCTGCGGGCCCTGCTGGACGAGAACCCGCTCAACGACGCCGCCGCCTGGCTGATCGCGACCGGCAAGGGGTACGCCACCGCGGACCCGATCACCGGCATGAGCAACCGGGCCGTCGCGGTCCTCGACACCGGGGAGGGGGCCGCGCGCCGCGTCGACCTGTCCGCCGCCGAGGCCGCCCGGTTGAACTCGCACGGGTCGCTGCTCGGCTTCCTGCGCAACATCAGCGAGGTCGGCACCACAGGGCGGATGCTCATCCAGAGCGTCGAAGGCCCTGACGGGGTGGTGCGCCACGTCGTCCAGGTGCCCGGCATGCGGGCCGGGCGGCCCGACAACGCCTCGCCGCAGGACCTGCTCGGCGCGTTCAGCAGCGCCGTCCTGGACAGCAGCCCCTACAGCCGCGCGCTGGCCAAGGCGATCGACGACTACGGCCTGCCGCAAGGGGCCGAACTCGCCCTCATCGGGCACAGCTCGGGCGGCGCCGCCATCATGAACCTGGTGCAGGACGCGAAGTTCTGCGCCCGCTACACCGTCACCCACGCCGTCGCCGTCGGCTCGCCCATCGACTTCAAGAAGCCCGCCGACCCGCGCACCTGGGTCGCCAGCGTCACCAACCAGCACGACATCATCCCCACCCTCGACGGGCAGGGCGCGGGCGGCTGCTTCGACCTGCACCCCGACTGGTATGTCGTGGACTACTACGACTCCACCCACCTGTTCCCGCTCTGCCACGGCATCGAGCACTACATCGCCAACATCGCCGACGACCTGCCCGGGGCGCGTGACGTGATCGACGGGCGGCTCGGGCCGTACCGGGGGGTGGTCGTGCGGGCGCAGGCCTACCTGTTGTTCGACCGGGTTCCCTATCCCGAGGGGTTTCCGTTCCTGACCGTGCCCACCTATCCGGCGGACACCTCGCAGGGGGCGGTCGAGCTGCCGATCAGGTGCCAGAACGGGAGCAGCCTCACGGCGTACTTCGCGTCGGATCCGGGTGCGGCGGCCGGGCTGCTGGAGGGGACCGGGCTCGGGCCCGCCGTACAGGTCGGGGGGCGGGCGCTCGTCGCCGTGCACGCCGCCTGGAACCGGCGGACCAGCCTGGGCGGGTACCGGGAGGTCCATCTCGGGGTGGTGGTGCCCGATCCGTGGCGGTCTGGCTCGCTGCGTGTCTGGCCCGACCTGCTGCGGAACGCCGATCGGCGGCGGTCGGGCACCTTCCTGGCCGGGTCCGTGGTCGACTCCGCCGCGGTCTGCGCGGTGGCGCCGCACCTGTGGGGCGCCGAGCCGTACCTGGCGCCGTTGGAGTTCAGGCTCACCGCGAGGGGGGCGCGGGTCGCGGTCGGCGGGCTGGTCACCTTGTGCGGGCTTCTCGGTCCGGGGCTGCCCGCCAGTGATCGCGACCTGGTCGGGTACGCGGGCCGCGCCGGCAACACCTTGCGCTCGTGCGTGCGCACACGCGGCTCGTGCCGGGTACATCCCCTGCCACGGGTACGGCTGACCGTCGGGCAGGCGGATCACCCGCTGGTCCGTCAGCTTCACGAACTGGGGCTCGACGGCGCCCGGCCGCTGCTGTGCCTGTCGGCCATCGCCCGCCAGACGCTCCGGGGCGCGGGTGTCCCGGTGCTGACCACCTGACCGGAGGACCGGATGCCCGCCGTACCCGAGGGGATCGCCGGCCACGCCGGGGTCCTGGAGTCCGACGCCCGCGCGCTCGCCGAATGCGCGGAGCGGCTGCGCGAGATCGAGGTCAGGCTGGAGGCCGGCGGCGCGGCGCCGCCGTGGCTGTACGAGGCGGTCAACGCCCACCTCGCCGCCTGCGCCGAGGCCGCCGCCGACCTGGTCGCCGCCTCGGCCCGCCTGCGCACATACGCCGAGCGGGCGCGCCCCTGACGCGCCCGCTCGTCCCGCGCCGGACGTCGTTCAGTCCGCTTTGTGTACCGCCTGGGCCGCGTTGAGTCCTGATTCCAGGGCGCCCTCGATCCACGCGTGCCACAGGGAGCAGTGCTCGCCCGCGAAGTGCACCCGGCCTTCCGGCGCGATGATCGCGTCATGCAGGATGGTCTGCTGGTGCGGCTCGAACAGGGCGAACGCGCCGGCCGCGTAGGGGTCGTCGTACCAGGCGTGCGTCAGGCCGAACTCGAAGTGGTCGTGGATCTCCGGATGGATCTTGGCGACGTCCTCCAGCGCCTGCTCGACCCGCTTCTGCGGCGACATCGCCCCCCACCGCAGCGCGTCCTGGCCCCAGGTGTAGCTGGCCAGCAGGACCGAGCGGTCCTCGTCGGGCGTGGGGTGCGAGGGGTAGCAGATGCGCCGGATCGGCAGGTCGGTGACGGTGGTGCCGCCGACGATGCCGTCCGTCCGCTCCCAGAACGGCCGCCGCACCTGAAAGAGGATCTTGGTGGAGGCGTTGTAGTTGAGCTCGCGGATGGCGCGCTGCTTGCGGCGGGAGAACGCGGGCCTGGTCTCCACGTCGCGCAGCACCGAGAACGGGATCGTGCAGATGGCGTAGTCGCCGGTGATCGTCGTCCGGCCCGAGCCCGTTCTGACGTGCAGGGTGACCGAGTGGTCGTCCTGCTCGATGGCGGTGACCTCGTGACCGAACCGGATGTGGTTCCTGAGCTCCTGGTAGAACGCGGTCGGCAACTGGTCGGAGCCGCCCTCGATCTCCTGCATGTCCTCGAACGCCCGCCCGATCATCTCGCGGAACTGCTCGATGACGGCGGCGTTGAGGTTGGCCTCCCGGAAGCTCATCACGCCGTACAGCTCGATGGCGCCTTCGGAGAAGCCGCGCTCGCGCAGGAAGCTGCGGATGGAGTAGCGGTCGTACTCGGCGCAGATGCGGTCTAGGGCGTTCTCGCCTTCCTGCGCGTACAGGTCGTGGATCTCCTGGGTGGCGGTGCGCCAGAGGTCCTCGTAGGTGCGTCCGCGCTCGTGCTCGGCCAGCCCGAAGTCGATGATCCCGGGGTTGCCGTTCAGTTCCCTGATCGTGGTCCTGACACCTTGGATGTACGCCAGGGTGTTGGGGTTGCCCATGACGAACGGCCGCAGGGTCAGCCCGAACCGCTCGCAGTAGGCCAGCGTGAGGTCGTGCACGCGGGGGATCCGCATCGCGCCGGCCTCGGCGTACAGGCCGGGAGCGAAGCCGCGCAGGGTGAGCACCCGTCCGCCGACCCGCTGCTGGGCCTCCAGGACGATGGGCTCGTGGCCTTGGCGCATCAGCTCGTACGCGGCGACCAGGCCGGCCATCCCGCCGCCGATGACCAGGACGCGCTTGCGGGGCCGGCCGCTGCCGGTCAGCCCGTGCTCGGCCGTGGCGACCAGGTTGGCGGGCACTCTGAGGTCGTGACTCGGTCTGGGCGCTCCCGCATCCACCAATTCCGCGGGCATGGCCGAACCGAGCGCTGACAGTCTCTCTTCCAGGGGGTTCACGCTCCTTCTTGTTTACTTAAAGCAATCATATGATCGCGGTAAGTAACAAGATTGTCGAACGGTCCACACGACGGCGCGAGCAAGTGCCCGTCGAACCCGGCCGGATTTCTTCGCCGAACGGTGAGCCGTTCGCCGCCCGGATACGTCGAAGGAGTATGACGATCTGGCGGACCATGCTGGTGCCCGCATTGCTCCTGGCTCTGACCGCTTCGGTGGCGCAGCCGGCGCAGGCGGTGGCCGTGCAGAAGAAGGTGCTGGTCGAGTTCCGCAGGCAGGGCGGGTTCGCGGGGTTCGACGATCGGGTGATCGTGTACACCGACGGCTGCGCGAAGGTGAGCCGTCGGACGGCGCCCGCGGCGGTCAAGTGCCTGACCAAGGCGGAGATGCGGACGCTGCGCGGGCACCTGAAGCGGCTGCGGATCGGGCCTTCCCAGGCGCAGCCGCAGGGGGCCGACCACCTGAAGTACACGCTCGCCTACCGGGGGCAGCGGGCCAGCCGCTACACGCTGACTCGCAGGTGGACCCCGGTGGTGCGGGACCTGGAGAAGCTCCTCGCGAAGTGAGTCCGCCCGGTTACTCAAAGCTATCTGCCGGGTGCACATGGTGATGTGACGGGTGGGGGAGGACGGCATCTATGATGCCCAGAGTCCTTCCGATCCCTGTCGCCTTCGCCCTGGTCGCCGGCGTTTTTCCGGCTCAGCCGGCGCGGGCGGAGTTCGATCCGTCGAAGCCGTTCCAGATCCAGATGAGCAACCGGCTGGAGTTCTGCGCGCTGCCGGGCAGTGCGAAGAGGCAGATCCAGGTGGAGATCAGGCCGTGCGACGAGGCCGCCGTGCCCAACGACGCGCGATGGACGTGGTCGAAGCAGACCAGGCAACTGCGGCACGTCGGCACGGGCCGCTGCGCCGGTGTCTACGGTGACCCCGCCCTCGTGCGCCCGGTGACCCTCGTCGAGTGCGCCACCACCACCGCCGACCCGGCCCAGCGGTGGGGGCACGACGACCGGCAGCGCATCACCGGCGGCGGCAAGTCCCATCACTGCTGGGTGGTGGTGGGGTCCCCGGGCCCGCCGCTGCGCTTCAGCGCCTTCCACAGCCCCTGCAACACGCACCACTACCACGAGTTCAAGATCGCGCCCGTCTCATAGGAGCGCCTCGGCGGCGGCCACGACCCCGCCGGTCACCAGGCCGAAGGCGATGATCATCGGGCTGCCCTTGAGGCCCTGGGTGACATGGAACGCCAGGTCCCGGTACTCCTTCATGCCCTCGGTGCCGGGCAGCACCATCAGGCGGGGCCGCAGGCCGGCGAAGATCAGCCAGTCGATGACCAGGAGGTCGTAGACGGAGATCGTGGTGAAGATGATCGCGGCGCAGGCCGCCGCAGGGAGGAATCCCAGCTCGCCGCCGCTCTCGGCCCGCACGTCGAGCAGGGTGAGGGTGAGGAGGGGGAGGAAGCAGACTCCCCAGAAGATCACTCCCACGGCGGTCGCCACCTGCCGGCCCCGGCTGCTCTTGGGCTTGGCGTAGCGCTCCTGGATCGCCGGTGGGTAGTCGTCGATCAGGAAGTCCTTGCTGATGCGGAAGCCGATGAGCAGGACGAGGGTGAACAGGACGCTTGCCGCCAGGCCGTACAGGATGGCGGTTTTTATTAGGTAAGCCATGCCTAAGAAGATGTCGGGTGGCGGGCTTAAAGTCAACATGGTGTGAAGTTCAATGGGTGGCTACGATGAACCGGTGTCAGGCAGAGAGGGACCGGTCAGGCGGCGCAGGCGGCCCGAGTATCGTTCCGGGCGTCCGACGCTCACCGAGGAGGGGATCGCCAGGGCCGCCCTGGGCGTGCTCGGCGAGGGTGGGCCGGCCGAGCTGACCATGCGGGCCGTCGCCGCCAGGCTCGGCGTCTCGCCGCGCGCCCTGTACAACTACGTCACCGATCGCCGGCACCTGCTGGAGCTGGTCGTCTCCGTCAGCCAGGCCGACCGCCCCGAGCCCCGGCTGGATCCAGCGCGATGGCGGGAGAGCCTGCGGGAGTACTGCCGCGAGTTGCGAGCCTGGTACCGCGCCCATCCCGGGCTGCTCGCCCTGGCCCGCGCCGAGAACCTGACCCCCTTCGCCTCACCGGACCTGCTGCGCGCCGACGACGCCGTGGTGGGCTTCTTCCTCGACGTCGGCCTGTCCGCGCAGGACGCCTACCGCGCCTGGGCGGTCACCGTGCTCCAGGTGGCCGGCTTCGCCGAGATCTGGGACGCCTGGCACGACCGGCCGCCGCCCGGCATGAACCCGGGCGAATGGAACGGGCTGCCGCGCCCGGTGTCCCAGGACGACGGACTGCCGAACCTGCGGAAGGTCGCGGGTACGGCCTCCGCCGCGCCGGACGAGCTGTTCGAGTCCGTGCTGGACATGCTGGTCGGAGGCATCGAGGGCAGGACATGAGGCGGGCCGGCTCCCCGGAGGGAGCCGGCCCGCCGGGTGCCAGATCAGCCGATGCTGTAGTGGCCGGTGAAGTTGGCGTTCTTCACGCCGCCGAACGGCAGGCCGAAGGTGCACTTCCCAGCACCACCGAGCAGGCTGGTCTCGATCTGACCGGTGAAGCGCCGGCCCTCGAACGGGCCCTCGTGGATGACGCCGGAGACCTTGGCCGTGTTGAGGAACGTCTCGTCGATGTTCAGGTCGAGACGGCTCTGCAGCCGAGATCCGCCGATGTTCCACTCGATGGTGCCCGAGCCGGTGCCCTGCCCGAATGCGCTGGCCAGGCAGCTCAGCGTGACACCGCTGAAGTCGGCGGTGAGGCGGGCAGACTGCACACCGAGGCCGGTGTGGTCGTTGCAGATCGCCTCGTCGCCGCGGTACGTCACCTGGTGCGACTGGGGAAACAGCTGGACCCCGGGCGTGAACGAGGTGATACCCGAGGCGTCACAGGACACCGAGACCGCGTTGGCCTGCGCGGCCGTGGGCGCGGTCAGGGCGGCCGTGGTGAGGCTGAGCGCGGCTGCCGCGGTGATACCGGCCAGTGAGGTGACGAAGGAGGATGCCAACGTCTGCTCCTTTCAAAGGGCGGGACTGAGCGGCGACGAATGCCCGTGCGCCGCTGGTAGAGCGACTCTGAGCTACAGAGTGTAATGATCACACTACAGACTGCTACGTACGTTGAGGCGCTCGAAACGCCGTTGGTGGCTAGTGCCCTAGGTTGATCCAGTTGAGGGTTCGGAGCTGGGCCAGCAGGGTGCTCGTGCCAGCCGCAGGATCGAGGCGGGCGGCTTCGGCGCGGGCCATGGCGGTGCTGAACCTCGTGTCGGGTAGCAGGTCGAAATTCGTGTCGACGAGTTCGTGCAGCCCGGGCGCGCCGTCGGCGAAGTTGAGCCAGGCGGTGAGGAGCTGGGCGTCGAGCCGCTGCCTGAGGTTCGGGCTCGGCGAGGCGAGGACGCCGAAGGCCCGGTCGCGGGTGGAGACGTCGGTCGTCTTGTTGAACACCGTGCTGAGGTGCGCGGCCGTCCGCAGGTAGCAGAGGAGAGCCGGTGTCACCTGGGGCGGGTTGTACTGGCCCGCCCAGTAGGCGGTCGGGTGCCGGAGCAGGGAGTCGCCCGTGACGACGAGCGTGGCGGTGGCGGTGGCCGTGCCCCCGTCGTCGTCGGCCGAGGTGAGGCGGACGCTGTGCGGGCAGGGGGCGGAGAAGGTGTGCCGCCGGGTGTCGGTCACGGTGCGGGAGCGGACCTCGGGGCTGGGGAAGGGGTCGCGGGCGGGCGGGTTCACCAGGTGGTCGGTGGCCGTGGTGCCGCCGTCGCCCCAGGTCCAGGTGATCGCCAGGTCGTCGCTGCCGGGGTCGGTCGAGCGGGCGGTGAGCTGCACGGGGGTGTCCCGGCGGCCGACGAACGGACCGGAGCGGATGATCCTGGCCGTGGGAGCGGTGTTGGAGACGGTGACGGTGGTGGAGTCGTGGTCGCTCCGGCCGTTGCCGTCGGTCACGGTGAGGGTGGCGGTGAAGGTGCCGTCGTCGCCGTACGCGTGGGTCGGTGAGGCGCCGGTTCCGGTCGTGCCGTCGCCGAAGTCCCAGGCGTAGGTGAGCGTGGCGGAGTCGGGGTCGGTGGCCGAGCCTTTGAACCTCACGGGGGTGTTCTCCGTGGAGGTGTAAGGGCCGCCTGCCTCCGTCTCGGGGGACAGCGCGGCATCGAGCTTGCCCCCGATCGCCTTGGCGGTGGTGTCGTCGAGCTCCTGCGGGGTGGGGGTGTGCGCGCCGTCCGCGTAGTCGGCGTCGTCGCGGAAGTTGAGGTCGACGTTCGCCCAGTCGTTGTAGCCGGTCAGCGTCTCGGCGGGGCTGGACCCGCAGTCGGCGATGCCGAGGTTGTTGACGTCGGCCGACACCGTGCCCGCGTCGGTCGCCCCGTTCTCGTTCCAGTCGAGCCTGCTGTTGGCCTGTCCGGTGCTCCAGCCGCCCGCGCCGCCGTCGGAGCTCCAGAAGGTGAAGTTCGCCCCGCCGTCGCCGACGCCGTCCTGCTCGACCAGGGACCGCTCGCCGAGGTTGATCAGCTTTCGGCGGGAGTAGTCGAGCGCGCGTCCGCCGCCGGCCTGCGGGATGAGGCCGGTCTGGAAGGTGTAGCTCATGACGCTGAGGTAGTTGGGCTTGCAGTTCACGGAGGTGTCGCCGCCGTGGTCGAGGCCGAGGTTGTGGCCGAGCTCGTGCATGAGGGTCCCGGCCTGCTCCTCGCGCGTCCCGATGCGGTGGGTGCCCGCGGCGTTCAGCCCCCATCCGGCGGAGCCCAGCGTCACCAGCATGTCGTTGCCGTGGATCTCGGCGCGGCCCGACGAGCCGCTGTCGTCGCGCCGGTGAGCGAACAGCGCGTAGTGGTAGGCCATCCTCTTGGCGGCCACCGTGCCGGACCCCGCCCGCTGGGCGGGAGTGCCGAACGAGGCCCGCTTGATCGCGTCGAAGTCGCCCCAGGTGTTCACGTTCTCCTGGTGGGCGAGTTCCTCATCCTCGTCGATGTGCAGCGTGATGCCGCTGCTGCCGTCCGGATTGCGTACCGGGGCGCCGGCGAAGGCGGTGATCACGTCCTGGCGGGCCTCGGGCCGCAGGACGTGATCGGTCATGTGGTCGACCTCCAGGTAGACGTCCCGGCGCCGGGGGTTCGCGCCGGCCAGCACGATGTCCGGGATGTGGTCGTCGTTCCCGTCGATGCCGGTGGACTCCCAGACGTCCAGCAGGCCGTCGCGGTCGGTGTCAGGGCTGAGGGTCAGCCTCGTCGTGCAGGAGGCGAGGACCGTGGACCCGGTGGCCGACGAGGTGATCTCGATGGTGAGGTCGTCGGTGCCGTGCGGGGCCGCCGAGGTGGCGACGTGCGCGGAGACGGCCGTCCCCAGGCCCGCGCCGACCGTCCGGGTGAGGAAGGTGTGCCGGGGGCCGAAGAAGTCGTTGGCGAGCATGACGGCGGTGAAGGTGGCGTCGGCGTCACCGGTGTTGCGGAAGCTGAAGTCGAGCCCGAGGACGGTCCCGCGGTCGAGCGTCGGGAACCTCCTGGGGAAGGCGCAGCTCGCGGTGGGCGCGGCGGCGGCGCCGGCGGGCGCGCCCAGCAACGTCCCGGCGAGAGCGAGCGAGAACACCGTGGCCAGCCGTACGGCGCGCATGCGTCGTCTCCGATCTGTTCGTACCGGTGAGGAGGGCCGGGGCCACGTCGGCGCGGTCCTGTTTCTGCAGGTTAAACGGCAAGTGCGAGCCGGAGCGGGTTCTGCGCTGGTGTGTCGTCCAAGATCAGCGCCGCGGGTGGGAGGAATCCCGCCATACTTGGTCGAATGGACCTGGAGGCCCGGCACCTGCGGTACATCGACGCGATCGCGGCGGCGGGGAGCATCACTCAGGCGGCGGTCGTGCTCGGGATGTCCCAGCCGTCGCTGACCGCGCAGGTGCGGCGCATCGAGCGGACGGTCGGCGGGCGGCTCTTCGATCGGGGCAGGCACGGCGTCCGGCTCACCCCGCTGGGAGAGGTCCTGGCGCTGCACGCCCGGGAGGTGCTGGACGCGCTGGACGACCTGCGCTCGGCGGTGCGGCGCTTCCACGACGGGACGCGGCTGCGGGTGGGGGTGATGCCCACGGTGCTCGCCGCCGAACTGTGCGATGTGGTGGCGGTGGCCGTACCCGAACGGCCGGTGGACCTGACCGTGGTCGAGAGCCGGGCCGTCGCGGTGGACGCGCTGGCCGGCGGCGAACTGGATCTGGTGCTGCACGTCGACTTCCCCGGGCGGGAGTGCGTGGTGCCCGCCGGGGTGCGGATGACGCCGGTCGGAGTGGAACCGGTGTTCGTCGCCGTCCCGGCCGGCCATCCGGCCGCGTCGCGGGCCGAGGTGTCCCTCACCGACCTGGCCGGGGCGACCTGGCTGGTGGCCGCGCACGGCGACGACGAGTTCGATCGGCACCTGGCCGAGCAGTGCGCCGGAGCGGGGCTCGGCCCGATCACCGTTCGCGTGGTCGATCCGCTGGTGATGGCGCAGATGATCCGCCGGGGGGACGGCGTCGCCGTACCGGTGCAGGCGCTGGACGGCGGCACGGTGATACCGGGGGTGGTGGTCGCGCTCAGGGACAGCCCGCTGCGGGTGCGCCACCTGCTGCTGTGGACCGGGAACCTGGACGAGGCGAAGGTGGACGCGGTGCGCGCCGGGCTCGTCTCGGCCTACCTCGGCCTCGCGGCGAACGCCTACCGGCTCCCGGACTGGCGGGCCCGGCATCGGGGGTGGCTCGGCTCGCCCGCCTGATCAG
Source organism: Nonomuraea sp. NPDC046570 (assembly GCF_040645915.1). Taxonomy (NCBI): domain Bacteria; kingdom Bacillati; phylum Actinomycetota; class Actinomycetes; order Streptosporangiales; family Streptosporangiaceae; genus Nonomuraea; species Nonomuraea sp. NPDC046570. The sequence continues at coordinate 120,176 of NZ_JBEYZF010000008.1, forward strand.
GCGAGCGGGTCGTGGTCCGGCGACGGGCGCGCGGGCGTGGTGGACCACTCGGGGTGCCGGTCCAGCCAGGCCTGGTAGACCGGTGTCCGCTCGGCGAACGTGTGCTGGGCCTCGACCAGTTCCGCCCACAGCGCCTCGACGTCGGCGCGGCTCAGCGGGCCGTCGAGGTTCCAGTACAGGCGGGTCGTCATCCGCATCGGCACGCCGGCCAGCGGAATGAACTCCAGGCCGGTGCGCGGCCGGGCGCTGGGCATGATCGGCAGCACGGCACTGCCCAGTTCGGCGAGCTGGAACGCCTCGACATACTTCATGTCCCGGATATCCGGGGTGTAGCCCACCCGTGCGCAGGCCAGCAGCAGGTGCTCGGTGAAACCCGTCTCCGAGGGGTCGGCGCGGCCCCAGGTCTCCCCGGCCAGGTCGGCCAGGTCGGCCTCGGTCTTCCCGGCCAGCCGGTGCCGGTCGGCGACCGCGACGAACAGCGGCTCCACGGCGATGGCCAACCGGCCCGCGCCCGGCGGCACGACGGGCTCGTGGCCGGGGAAGTCCACCAGCACGGCCGCCTCCACCCGCCGCTCGGCGAGCAGGTCGAGCGGCGTCCGTTCGTCCAGTTCGGTGAGCACCTCCACGCCCGTGCCCCACAGCTTCGGCACGATCAGGGACAGGCTGGCGAGCAGCGCGCTCGGCGTGCAGCCGAACCTTACGGTGGACGGCAGGCTGCCCGACCGGTGCCGGGCGACCGCCGTACCGAGGCGGTCGAGCCGGTCGAGCACCGTCCTGGCGTGCCCGGCCACCAGCTCGCCCAGCGGCGTCGGCACCGTCCGGCGAGCACCCCGGTGAAACAGCGGGCCGCCCACGGCCCGCTCGATCCGCTGCAGGGCGTCGGTCACCGACGGCTGGGTCATCCCCAGCGCGGTGCCCGCCGCTGTGAGCGTCCCCGACTCGGTGATGGCCAGCACCACCCGCAGATGCCGTAACTCCAACTCCATAGACGGAGCCTATGCAACGTTGAGATTGTTCGCCGGACAGTCGGCCGCACATAGTGAGTTCACCCCGTTCCCGGCCGGATGGCACCTGATCGAAGTCCGGCTGCAGGCGTTTCGGAGCCGCTGATGATTTCCACGCTGGTCGGCCGTGACGCGGAGCTGCGAGCGCTCCTCGGCGCGATCACCCGCCCGCCCGCTGTGACCATGGTCGAAGGCGAGACCGGAATCGGAAAGACGCGGCTGATCAGAGCGGCGATCGACCGCCTCCGCGGGGGCGGTCGCACCGTTTTGCTCGGCCACTGCCACCAGATCCGCGAGCCGGTCCCCTACGGCCCCGTCTTCGACGCGCTCCGGCAGGTCGCCCCGCCCCGGCGGGACCGGCTCAACCCGATCACCGGAGCGCTGCGCGACCACCTTCCCGAGCTCATGGACGGATTGCCGCCCGCGCCCGCGCCGCTCGACGACCCGCGAGCCGAGCGGCACCGCCTGTTTCGCGCCGTGCACGCGCTGCTCGCCGCGGTCGCCCCCGCCGTCCTGGTGATCGAGGACCTGCACTGGGCCGACGACGGCACCCGCGACCTGCTGCGGTTTCTGACCGGAGAACTGCCCGACGGCCTCGCCCTGGTGGCCACCTTCCGGCGGCGCGACCTGCCGGTGCCGGAACTGCCGCTCGGCTACGCCTACCGGCGCTCGCCGGGCACCACCAGCGAGATCATCCCGCTGACGTCGCTGGACGCGGAAGGCGTGCGCAGCCTGGCGGGCGCGCTGCTCGGCCGCGCGGACGTGACGCCCGCCTTCGCCGCCAGGCTGCTCGACCGCACCGCCGGCATCCCGTTCGTGGTCGAAGAGGTGGTCCGCTCGCTGCTCGACGTCGGCGAGGACGCGCTGGACCACATCGCCGTGCCGCTGCTCCTGCGCGAGGCGATGGCGGAGCAGCTCGCCGGGATGTCCCCCGCCGGGCTGGAGGTGGTCCGCGCCGCCGCCGTGCTCCGGCTGCCGGCCGACGAGCGGCTGATCGCCGACGTCTCCGGCACCCCCGCAGGCGCCGGCCTCCGCGAAGCGCTGCAGGCCGGCGTGCTGCACGAACACCGGGACAGCCGGTACGGCCTCCGCCACGCCCTCGCCCGCCAGGCCGTCTACGACGCCATCCCCGGACCGGACCGCACCACGGCCCACCTGCGCGCCATGGCCGCCCTCGCACGCTCCGACCCGCCGCCCCTCGCCGAACTCGCCCACCACGCCCGGCGCGGCGGCAACCTCGAAGCCTGGCACCGCTACGGCAGCGCCGCCGCCGACCAGGCCGCCGCGCTCGGCGACATCCCGCGCTCGGTCGAACTGCTCGACGGCATGCTCGCCGACCCCGAACTCCCGGCCGCCAGCCGGGGCCCGCTCGCGCTCCGGCTCAGCAGGGTCGCCTCGGCCGGACTGTCCCACCGGCGGGTCATCCGCCTGCTGCGGCGCCTGCTGTCCGACACCCTGCTGCCCCGGGACGTACGCGGCGAGGTCCGGCTGCACCTCGGAGTGCTGCTGTGCAACCAGGCGGACGACATCGCCACCGGGCGGCAGGAGATCACCGCCGCGCTCGCCGACCTGGACGAACGGCCCGCCGTGGCCGCCCGCGGCCTCGCCCTGCTGGCGATGCCCGCCTGGGGCGGCGAGTCGCTCAGCGTGCACACGGAGTGGATGAACCGGGCCGAACGGCTGCTCACCACCTTCGAGGACCCCGAGCTGGCGGCGGCCGTCCACGCCAACAGGGTCGCCTTCGCCATGTCCGTCGGCGCGCCGGACGCGTTCGCGCTGGCCGGGACGCTGCCCGCCAACCATCCGTCGGTGACGGTCCGGCAGCAGGCCGCCCGCGCCTACTCCAACCTGTCCGACGGGGCGACCATGCTCGGCCACTACACCGCCGCCGACCGGTTCGCCCACGAGGGCCGGCGGCTCGCCGAGGAGGTCGGCGCCCTCTACCCGGCGTACCTGGTGGAGTTGGCGTCGATCAGGCTCGACTGGCTGACCGGGCGCTGGGACGGGTTGCGGGAGCGGGCCGTCTCGGTGGTGGGACGGACCCCCGAGGCGCCGCTCCCCGTGGCGGACGCGCGGCTGGTCCTCGGGCTGCTCGCGCTCGCCACCGGAGAGTGGGAGGAGGCCGAGGAACACCTGTACAGCGCTGGCCTGCGCGATCCCGGCTCCTGCTTTTTACCCGTGGTGGCCGCGGCGTCCGGCGGGATGATCCGGCTGCACCTGGCCCGCGGGTGCGTGGAGGCCGCGGTCTCCGAGGCCGAGCGCGCGGTGGCCAGGCTGCGCCGCAAGGGCGTCTGGGTGTGGGGCGACGAGCTGGTGCCGCCGGCGGTCAACGCCCTGCTCAGGGCCGGGCGGCCCGGCGACGCGGACACCCTGGTCGCCGACTTCGCGACCGGGATCGAGGGCAGGGACGCGCCCGCGGCGGGGGCGGCGCTGGACGCGGCGCGCGGCGCGCTGGCCCAGGCCGACGGCCGGTACGACGTGGCGGCGGACCTCCTCACCCGGGTCCGGGCGACCCGGGAGGCGATGCCGCAGCCGTACGGCGCGGCGCAGGCGGCGGAGGCTGAGGCGGAGGCGCGGCTCGGGCTCGGCGAGCACACGACGGCCGCGGAGATCCTCGCCGACGCGGCCGAGCGGTACACCGGGCTGGGCGCGACCCATGACGCGGCGCGCTGCCGCCGCGCGCTGCGGTCGATCGGCGCGGGCAGCCTGCCGTTCAGGAGCAGGAAGGGGCGGGGGAGCGTGCTGTCGCAGCGGGAGAGCGAGGTGGCCAGGCTGGTCGCGCTCGGCCGTACCAACAGGGAGATCGCCGAGGTGCTGTTCCTGTCTCCGCGTACGGTCGAGACGCATGTGGCGAGGGTGTTGCACAAGCTCGGCGTCCGGTCCCGCCGCGAGGTGACCCCGGCGCACGAGTGAGCCCCGGCCGGTCGTGCCGGCCGGGGCCACTCCCCAGCTAGAGGGTCAGGCTCCAGCTGTCGAGAGTGCCGGTCCTGCCGTCCTGACTGTTGTCGAGGATGAGCAGGTACCAGGTGCCGCTCGCGTCCTGGCTGGTCGGCACCTCGTAGGTCTGCGGGCCCGACCACGGGGTGCACCCGGAGCCGAACTCGACGTCCTTGACGGGGATGAAGGTGCTGTCGGGGCCCATCAGCCAGATGCCGAGGGTCTCCGAGCACGGGTGCTGAGCCGTGAGGGTGACCTTCACCGGCGAGGCGGCGGGGCCGGTCGCCGTGGACTGGACGGGGCTGAAGGCGTAGTTGTTGTCGGGGATGGAGTAGTCGGTGTCGCTGGTGAACGTCCGGCCGCCGCCGTTCGGGCCGGTCACGGTGAGCGTGTAGGACGCCGTCCGGGTCGCGGTCTCGCCGGTGCCGGTCACCGTGACGGTGTGGCTGCCGGTCGGGGTCGCCGCCGAGGTCGAGATCGTCAGGGTCGACGATCCGCCGGAGGTCACCGAGGCCGGGTTGAAGCTCGCCGTGGCGCCGGCGGGCAGGCCCGACGCGGACAGGGTCACGGTCTGCGCGGTGCCGGCCGAGGTGGCGCTGCCGATGGTGACGGTGGCGCTCTGACCGGCCTGCACGCTGCCGGACGACGGGTTCGCCGAGATCGAGAAGTCACGGGTGGGCGGGGGTCCGCTGCCGGCCGCGAGCTTCCAGAGGGCGTACAGCGAGGCGTCGGCGGCCCGGTCGAGGACGGTGTCGCTGATGTTGCTCACCGTGTCGCACGACTGGTGGTAGCAGGGGTCGAACGCCCTGTTGGCGGTGCCGCCCCACTTGGCGGCCTGGGCCGACGTCTTGGTCGCGCTCGCGCCCGCCGCCAGGCCGGAGGTGGCGATGCCCGCGTTGCGGAAGGAGGCGTCGTCGGACCGGTTGGCGCCCTCGGTGTTCTCCTCGGGCAGCAGGTTCAGCCGGTCGTAGAACGCCTTGAGCTCGGCCGCGGCGGTGGTGTTGATGTTGTTGATGAAGTAGCCGCCGTTGGTCGAGCCGACCATGTCGAAGTTGTGGTAGATCTTGATCTTGTTCCGGTCGGCCTGGCTGAGCGAGTTGACGTAGAACTCCGAGCCGTTCAGGCCCTGCTCCTCGTCGGTCCACCAGCCGAACCGCACGTGCTTGGCCATGGTCGGATTCTGCTGGGCCAGCGTCAGCGCGACCTCCAGCAGCATTCCCGAGCCGGAGGCGTTGTCGTTGATGCCCGGTCCGGCCGCGACGCTGTCGAGGTGCGCGCCCGCCATGATGACCTGGTTCGCGTCACCGCCGGGCCAGTCCGCGATCAGGTTGGGGCCGGAGCCGCCGGTGCAGCCGGAGGTGCAGTTCTGCCGGACGACCTGGTACCCGGCCGCGCTCAGCTTGTCCGCGATGTAGCTGACGGACGCGGTGTATCCGGGGCCGGTGGACCTGCGGTTGCCGCCGTTGCCGGAGGCGATGGTCTGGAACTGCTGCAGGTGGGACTTGACGTTCGCCAGGCTGATGTCCGGCGGCTCGGTGCCGCCGCCGCCGACCGTCAGGCTGTAGGAGACGGTGTGGGTGGTCGTACCCGTCCCGGTGACCGTGATCGGGTAGGTGCCCGCGGGTGTGGCGGCCGTGGTGGAGATCGTCAGCGTGGCGGAGTTGCCGGAGGTGACCGACGACGGGTTGAAGGCCGCCGTGGCGCCGGACGGCAGCCCGGAGACGGTCAGGTTCACCGTCTGCGGGGTGCCGGAGGTGGTCTGGGTGCCGACCGTGGTCGACACCTGGCCGCCCGGCTGCACGCCGCCGGAGACCGGGTTGAGCGAGAGGGAGAAGCCGCCGCCCGAGTCGGTGCAGGTGGGCTCGCCGGACTGGGCGAGCACGCGGACGGCGTCCCAGGCCGCCTTGGTGGACCTGCACTCGGGGCCGCCGGTGCCGTACAGCTCCACCGCCGCGGCGAGCGAGGCGGCGCGGACGTTGGCGTGCTTCCAGGTCGAGCTCTTGCGGGAGAGCGCGCCCATGAAGATCTTGGCGGCCTTCTGGATGCCGATGCCGGTCACCGACGAGGGTCCGCCTGAGCAGATCGGGCTGGACGGCTTGCCGCCGCCGGGGTTGTTGCCCTCGGCCAGCAGGTAGAACCAGTGGTTCTGCGGGCCCGCCGCGGCGTGCACCTCGGTGTTGGGGATCGACGAGGAGTAGCAGTTGGGGTCGTTGTTGACCTGGGAGGGGTTGTACATGTTGCGCAGCGGGCCGCTGCCCGAGATGTCGACCTCCTCGCCGACCAGGTAGTCGGGCGGGTCGCCGGCGTTGCCGGCGTAGTGCTCGGTGATCGCGCCGAAGATGTCGCCGGTGGACTCGTTCAGGCCGCCCCGCTCGTTGTCGGTCTGCGAGCCGGATCCGCCGGGCGTGGTCTGGAAGATGGCGTGGCCGTACTCGTGCGCCACCACGTCGATCGCGGTGAGCTGCTTGCTGCCCGCCTGGTTGCGGCCGAAGGTGGTGTAGCTGCCGGTCCAGTAGGCGTTGACCTCCTGGAGCCCGACCCGGGCGCCGAAGCCCCTGCCGTTGCCGTCGATGCCGTTGCGGCCCAGCCAGTCGCGCAGCATGTTCCATTCCTGCTGGGCGCCGTAGAGCACGTCCACGCAGGCGGTTTCCAGGTCGGTGCCGGAGCCGTTGCCCCAGGTGTCGGTGCTCTTGGTGTACGCCGAGCCGTTCTGGCCGCCGCACTGGATGCCGGGGCGGCCGGTGTCGGTCATGGCGTAGGAGTTGCCGGAGCGGCTGGTGTCGATGGTGACCTGGCCGACGTGGTGGCCGTTCCCGCTGGCCGCGCTGACCTCGTCGTACCAGTCGGCGACCTTCCCGGTGCGGGCGTCGACGAAGACGTGCTGGACGCTCGGCCGGTCCTTCGCGACGCCGGAGACCACCGCCTCCCAGGCGAGGACGGGCTTGTCGCCCCAGGCCAGCACCACGAGCCGGGGTGCCGCCGAGTCGTCCACCCGCGACAGCCGCCGCTTGGCGGTTGTGGTGGCCGTCTCGGCGCTGATCCTCGCCTTGGTCGAGATGCCGCGCGGGCTCGGGCCTGACGCCGCGGTGGTGTCGCGTACGCGCCCGGCGGAGTCGGTGACCACGACGGCGTCGCCGCCGACCACCGGCAGGCCCTTGTAGGTGCGCTCGTAGGCGACGTAGAACATGCCGCCCGCGCCCGGGGTGACGGAGACGCGGTTGTAGGTCTCGTCGAGTCCCCTGCGCAGGTCGTCGAACCCGCTGGAGACGGCCTTGTCGGCCACGGAGGCGGCGAGCGACCTGGGGTCGGGCGCGGTCATGGGGGAGGCGGAGGCCGGGGCGACTCCGGGCGGGACGGCGTTCGCCGACGGCGTGAGGAACGCCATCGAGGCGACCGTGGCCACGCCTACGGTCGCGGCGACTAAGGCCTTACGTTTCATCGGTGCTGTGCTCCTCTTGGCTCTTCCCGTGAGCGTGCCGCCGGTCGGGCGCATGCCGGATCACCGCGCCGCCGGGCGGCGGGTGCATGGGAAATGGGGGGTGATAGGAGGATGATCACGTTTCACCCTGTTGCCCGCCTGACGGTAGGCATCGGCGGCGACGGGGGGAATCCGTTGGTGCATCCGTAGCCCGTACCGAAAATCCCGCCTACCCGACTGGACGCGACGCTTTCCCCGCCTTTTGCCGCGCGCCGGGATGGCACGGGAACGGGAGCGGGCAACCGTCTGTGAGGGTTGTCAGCGGACGAGTGGCGGGGGGATCATGCGGTCGCGGTTGCTGGAGGACGCCCGGGACGGAACCCCGTGGCTGCCGGTGCGGGCGGACGCCGGATGGGTGCTCGTCGGCCCCGCCGTCCACCCGTCGCGGCCCGGTTGCCCGGCGTGTGTCCAGCGCCGCCGCGACGGCAACCTGCCCGACGCCGCGGCCCGGCGGGCGCTCGGCCGGGACGACTCGGGGAGTGAGCCGCTGCCGGTGGTGTCGGCGCTGGTCGCCGCACTGGTCCGGGAGGAGGCGGAGTCCGGCTTCGCCCGTACGGCGGGCGCCCTGCTGAGGGTGTCGGCGAGCACGGGCGCGGTCACCCGCCACCGGGTGCTGCCCGACCCGCTCTGCCCGGACTGCGCGGTCCCTGCCGAGGAACGCCCCAGGCGGCTGACGGCGGCGGCGGCGCCCAAGCCGGATCCGGCGCGGTTCCGCACCCGCGTCCTGGACGACGCCCTGGAAGAGCTGTACGTGGACGCCGAGACCGGGCTGATCGGCTCGGTGGGGGTGGGCGCCGCGGGCGAGGTGCCCTGGGCGGTGGCCCGGCTCGCGCCCGGCCGCACGGGCGACGACGGCCGCCACGGGTACGGCCGGGCCCGGGACGTGCGCTCGGCCCGCCTCAGCGCGATCACCGAGGCACTCGAACGCTACTCGGGTGTGTGCCCGCGAGGCCGCCGCCCCGTGCGCGCCGCCTACTCCGACGTCGCCGGACACGCGCTCGACCCGCGCACGCTGGGCCTGTACCCGGACGACTGGTACGACCGGCCCGGCTTCCGCTACACCAGGTTCGACCCGGACACCGAGACGAGCTGGGTCTGGGGCTACTCGTTCGGCACCCGCCGCCCGCTGCTGGTGCCCGAGTCGTGCGCCTATTACGGCTCGGCCGAACCCGCCTGGGCGTACGAGTGCTCCAACGGCGCCGCCCTGGGCGGCAGCCTGACCGAGGCGATCCTGTACGGCCTGCTCGAAGTAGCCGAACGCGACGCCTTCCTGCTCACCTGGTACGGCCGCCTACCCGCCCCCAAGGTGGACCTGGACTCGGTCGCCGACCGCTGGATCCCGCTCGCCGCCACCCGGCTCCGCCAGACCTCCGGCTACGAGGTGATGGCCTTCGCGACCCTGATGGAACAGCGCGTCCCGATCTTCTGGGTCCTCGCCCTGGACCGCCTGGGCGGCGAGGGCCGCCCGCACCTCCTCTGCGCGGCGGGCGCCCACCTCGACCCGGAGCAGGCGCTGCGGGGAGCGCTACTGGAGCTGTTCGGCTCGGTCGGCGCGCCCGCCGACCTCTCGGCGGCCTTCCTGGACGACGCCGACCAGGTGCGCGAGATGGACCACCATCGGCGGCTGTACTGGCATCCGGACGCCTGGCCGAGGCTGGGCTTCCTGCCCGTCGACGGCCCCGGACGGCCGCTCGCCGAACTGGCCGAGCCGTGGCCCGCGCACGAGGACCTCGCCGAGGACCTGGCCGAGTTGGCCGGGCGCTACCTCGCCACCGGCCTGGACGTGATCGCGGTGGACACCACCTGCGCCGAGCTTCGGGCGGGCGGCTTCGCCTGCGCCAAGGTGATCGTGCCGGGCGCCGTGCCGATGACGTTCGGCCACCGCCATCGGCGTACCCATGGCCTGCCCCGGCTGCTGAGCGTGCCCCGGCTGCTCGGCTTCCGCGACCGCGACCTGCGGCCCGAGGAGCTCAACCCGTACCCACACCCCTTCCCCTAGCTGAGCGGGTCGGCGCGCGAGCGCAGGCCGGACCGGAAGGGTCACCAACCCCTAATGCGACATCCGACCAGTAAGGAACATCCCACGATGCACCAGGACCTCAACGATCTGCCCGTCAGCCAGTTCACCGTGCGTTCGGCCGACGGCGGCCAGCCGGCGACCGTCACCGAAACCGCTCCGGTCTGCGCCTGCCAGACCTGCCGCCCGTGTTTCGAGGGCGACGACGCCAACTGATCAACGGTCACGGGCGGACGCCGGGCGTCCGCCCGTGACGATCACGAGAGGACCACATGTACGACGTGATCGTCGTGGGTGCGCGTTGCGCCGGAGCGGCCACCGCGATGCTGCTGGCCCGCGCCGGTCACCGGGTCCTGCTGCTCGACCGCGCCCGATTCCCCAGCGACACCCTGTCCACGCTCTACATTCACCAGCCCGGCCTGGCCCTGCTGGCTCGCTGGGGTCTGCTGGAGGAGGTGCTCGCCACCGGTTCTCCCCTGCTGACCAGCCTCTCCTTCACTATTCCGGGCGCCCGCCTCGCCGGTCCCGCCCCCGTTCTGGGCTCGATAGCGGGCGGTTGCGCTCCCCGCCGGTACGCGCTGGACCACCTCCTGGTGGAGGCCGCCGGACGCGCCGGTGCCGAGTTCCGTCCCCGGTCCGGCGTCCTCGGCCTGCACTGGGAGGGGTCAGCCGTGGCCGGGGTCCGTTGCGGGTCGGGGGAGGTCGAGCGCGCCCGTCTGGTGGTGGGGGCCGACGGGCGCAACTCCACCGTGGCCCGGCTGGTCCGCGCTCCGTTCCTGCGCCAGGACCCCAAGCTGACCTACGCCTGCTACTCGTACTGGAGCGGCATCCCCCACCAGGGCATGCGGCTGTTCGTGCGGCAGTGGGCGGGGACCGCGTGCGTGCCCACCCAGGACGGGCTGACCCTCGTCGCCGTGCAGTTCTCCCGCACCGGACCGGCCGTCACCGACCGGCCGAGGGCCTACCGGGAGCTGCTGCGGCGGACCTCTCCGGAACTGGACGAGCTGATCGCGGGCGGCAGGCAGGAGGAGCGGCTCTTCTGCTGCTCGGACCTGCCCAACTACTTCCGCAGGCCGTACGGGCCGGGCTGGGTGCTGGTCGGGGACGCGGCGCATCACAAGGACCCCATCGGCGCGCGGGGCATCACCGACGCCTTCGTCCAGGCCGGGCTGCTCGCCGGTCACCTGGACGGCCCGCTCGACGACGGGCGCCGGGTGACCGCGGCCCTGCGGCGGTACGCCCGCGACCTGGGCAAGGAGTTCACCACCGCCTACGAGGACAACCTGCTCTCGGCGAGGCTGGACCTCGACTCGTACCGCGCCGAAATGGTCGCCAACCAGCACGATCCGGCGTACGTCGCCCACTTCTTCCGCGGCTACGCGGGCATCCGCGCGGCGGTCAGGGCGTGAGGCGTTCGCGTGCTGTCTTCGTTGAGGCTTGCTGCCGGGCGCCGACCACGAGCTGCTGCGCAGCCCGGACGGCTTCGAGAACGACGGCCGCCTGGTGGCGGGATACGACGAACTGGTGACTTCGTGGATCCACAGGCTGGGCGAGCGGCACGAGCCCTCCGCCGATCCGCCGCCGCACCAGGACCTGGTCAGCGCACCCGTGACCCCGCTGGCCTGGTGGGAGTCGGCGCCGGTACAGGTCGCCGCGCTGCTGCTGATGGCGGCCGCCTTCCTCGCCTACCCGATAGGCGCGCTGGCGAGGCGGCCTCGGGGGCCGCGCGGGTCTGCCGTGCTGGCCGCCACCGGGAGCGTGACGGTGGTGGGGACGGTGCTCTACCTCGGGTACCTGCTGGCGACCGCGGCGGAGGCGCCGGGACCCGCGCTGCTCGGCAGGCCCCTCGTCTGGCTCGTCCTGCAACTTCTCGCGCTGGTCGCCATCGCGGCCACGGTGGCCGTCCTGCTCGGGCTGCGCCGTCAGCGGCTCACCGTGCGCCCGATCCTGCTGGCGGCGGGCGGCGTCCTGCTGGTCCCGTGGGCGCTCTACTGGGGGTTGCTGCTTCCCTGACGGCCAGAAGGTCGGGGGTCGCTGGTTCCTGACAGCCAGAAGGTCGCCCCGCGAGATGGCTCACGGGGCGACCTTGCCGGTTACTATCGGCGGTTCCTGTTCATCTTGCAGAAGTCCCGCTCCCACTTGCCGTTGTGCTTGCACCACTTGCAGTACCTGCCGTGCGACCAGCGCCACTTGCAGCGCGCGTTGGTGCTGGCCGTGGCGGCGCAGTCGCTGGTCGCGGCCACCACCGAGGCGGGTGCGACCGCGGTGCTCGCGGAGGCGGAGAAGGGCATCGTCAGCGGCACGACGAGCGCGGTCGCCACGATGGCACCTGCGGCGAGAGCTTGCTTGAGCATGAGTGATTCACTTTCTGTCGGGATGATCGGCCCACGGGGAGCCGGAGCATTCCAGGGAAAGGCGCCGGAAGGCGCACGAACTCAAGGTATTCGGACGGTGTCCGTATGGTTACCCTCAGCAAGCAAAGCATCGCCGGAACCCGATTACCACTGTTTCGACTGCGTGTTGACCAGGCCGATTCGCGGACGCGACGGCGCGCGAAATACCGGGAATCGGTGGATCTACCCGCTTGGGAATCGGTCGTGCTCCCGAACCTCGCTGAGGTCAGCGGGTGGGGTCGAACTCGCGCAGGGCCTCCGGCTGCTTGCCGGTGGTGATCTGCTCGGCGAGCATGCGCCCGGTGGCCGGCCCGTGGGTGAGGCCCCACATGCCGTGCCCGCCGGCGACGAAGATCCCGGGAGCGTGCGTGGCCCCGATGAGCGGACGCCCGTCGGGGGTGACGGGGCGAGGGCCGACCCAGGTGTCGGTCCGGTCCTCCCAGGAGACACCGGTGAGCAGCGGCCGGGCCGACGCGATGATCGCGTCGACGCGCCTCTGGTACAGCGGCGCGTCCGCGTCGCGGAACTCCATCGTGCCCGCGACGCGCAGCTTGCCCTGGTACGGCGTGCAGGCCACCCGCACAGCGGGCAGGTAGATCGGGCCGGGCACCGGCTCATCGGTCGGCACCGTGAAGGAGTACCCACGCCCGGCGCGCACCGGCACCCGGACGCCCCACGCCTTGCCGAGCTGGTTCAGCCAGGCGCCGGTGGCCAGGACGACGGCGTCGGCGGTGACCGAGTCCCCCGCGCTCGACCGGACGGTGAGCCCGCCGGGCACGGTGTCCACTCCGGTCACCCGGAAACCGGACCGGATCGTGGCGCCGCGGGCGGTGACCGCGCGGGCCAGCGAGTGGGTGAACGCGCCGGGGTCGACGTAGCGCTGCCCGTCCAGCCGGATGCCGGCCTGGGCGTTGGCGGAGAGCTGCGGCGCCTGCGTGCCGACGGCGTCGCCGTCGAACGCGGTGTACTTGATCTCCAGCCCGGACTCGTTGATCCGCTGGAGCTCGTGCAGCAGCCCCACGGCCTGCTTCTTGGTCGCGAACGCGGCCATGATCGGAGCCTCGGTCGTGGGGGTCTCGACGCCGTTGGAGGTGAGGACGTCGAACGCCTCCAGGCACTCCTCGTTGAACGGGAGGTTGGCCCGGACGGCGCGGCCCCAGTCCTTCCAGTTGCAGTGCAGGGCGAACCGGGCGAGGAACGACCACAGTCCCACGTCGGGGGTTGCCGGCACGTGCAGCGGGGCGCTGCGGTCGAGCAGGGAGCGCAGGCCGTACCGGAGGACGCCGGGCTCGTTCAGGGGGATGGCCAGGCCCGGGGAGAGCCAGCCCGCGTTGCCCCAGGACGCGCCCGCGGCCACCCCGTCGCGGTCGACGATGGTGACGTCGACGCCGCGTTCCTGCAGGAACCACGCGGTGGACAGGCCCACCACGCCGGCTCCGATCACCACGGCCGTACGCGGCCCGCCGTCGATACCCATTACCACTTCTCCGCTCTCACATCTGCCGAATGTGATGAGCATCGCTGGTCGGGAGCAAGAACGGGCTGTACGCCTAGGACAACCAGGAGGTGAAGTTTTGTCCGGCTACGACAGTCCTATGGATTCGCGCCCTGGTCGACGGCCAGGGCGATGAGCATCGCCAGTCGCTTCTCCGGCAGGTCGAGCTGCAGGTTCGTGAGCTCGGCCATCTTCCGGAGCCGGTACCGGACCGTGTTCGGGTGGACGCCGAGCCGGCCGGCGGCGACCGCCAGATCTCCCTGCGCCTCCAGCCAGGCGCGCAACGTCGCGATGTACCGGGTGCTGTGCTCCGCGTCGTGCCTGGTCAGCTCGGCGACCGGCCCGCGGGCGGGGGTGCGACCAGCGGAGGCGGCGGCGCGGAGCCGCTGCAGCAGGATCTCGTCCCACGACTCGTCGTAGGCGACCGCCAGGGCGCGGCCAGGCCGGGTCGCCCGCAGGGCGAGGCTCTCGTCGGCCTCCTGCCTGCTAGCGGGCAGCTGGGCGGGGCTCGCCGGTCCGCCCACGCCGGCGAAGACGGTGACCCGCCGGGGCAGCACGTTCACGATCGCGGCGAGCCAGTCGCGGGCGGGCGTGACGTCGTTGCCGCACGGCAGCACCGTGTACAGCGTGTTGCCGAACAGCGTGCTGCGGCCGGGCCGTGACCAGCCGAAGCCCGTGGTCGCCCGCTCGAAGGCGAGCAGGATCGCGGCGTGCCGCTCCTCGGCGATGTGCGCCTGCAGCGCGATCACCCGGAACTGGCCGCCCGGCAGCCCGAGCCTGCTGACCACGGCGGGCACGTCGGCCGTGCCTTCCAGCAACTGGATGACGAGATCGGACTCCACCCGGCGCTCCAGGTCCGCGCTGACCCGGGAGCGCAGCAGGTGCAGCGCGACCGCCCGCGCCCCGTCGATCAGGACGGTACGGCGGGTGCCGGTCAGCGGGCGCTCGCACTCCACCCAGATCGACCCCAGCGGCTCGCGCCCGGCCCGCACGGCGACCACCATGCGCCCGCGCATACCGTGCTCCGGCGACGGCTCCACGAACAGCGGATCGTCGGAGGCCGCCAGATGCGCGAAGACGCCCTTGCGCTCCAGCAGGCGGCGTACGGCGTCCGCGACGCGCCGGCCGAGGATCGTCTCCAGCCGTACCGGGTCGGCGGTCTGCTGCAGGCCGGAGTAGGCGAGGACGCGCGACATCTGGTCCTCGATCGTCACCGGATAGCCGAGCTCGGCCGCCAGCGAGTCCGCGAAGGCGAACAGATCGGTCGGCCCCCGCCCGGCCTCGGTCTCGCGGCCTTCGAGCACCAGGCCGTACACCACGCCGAAGAGCTGGCTCCAGGACACCGCCGGCTCCACCAGCAGCACGGCGACCCCGCCTTCGCGGGCGTCCGCCAGGGCTTTCTCGTCCAGCGGCGCGTCCTCGCGCACCAGCACCGCGGCCGCCCGCGCCGCCCGCGCCAGCCGTACGGCCTCGGCCGCCGACTCCACGCCGACCGACAGGAACACATCGCCGGTCGCGGGACGGGGGTCGGTCGGGTCGTGCACCACCACGCTGCGCAGCTCCACGTCACGGGAGGCGGGAGCGCAGCACAGCCGGGCCCCGTAGCCCCCGAGGACGTTCACCAACCGATCCAGCTTCAGCATGTCGCCGCGCCCACCTGCCCGTCCTCGCGCATGCGGAAGCGTACACGCGCGGTGACGGGTCGCCCCTTCCGGAACCCTCTTCCTATGGAAGGGTAAGCGCCTCGCACACCCGGTCCACGGCCGCCGGAGCCAGCTCCTTCATCACGCACAGGCGCAGCACCCGCCGTCCCGCGAGGGTGTTGGCCGACACCCACAGGCTCGTCAACGGCGCCGCCGCGGCCTCGGCGCGAAGCCGCGCCAGCAGCCGGTCGACCAGATCCGGCTCGGTACGGCCCGCCGCCAGGTTCAGGATGTTCAGATCAGGCTCGTACCCGCTGACCAACCGCGAGTCGCCCTCGATCGCCCGAAAGCGCTCGTGCAACCGCTGCGCGGTGGCGAGGCAGCCGCCCAGCAACCGCCCGTACCCGCCGACGTGCAGCCCGATCAGGCGATGCGCCGCCCAGACCGCCGCGACGGCCGCCCCGGGCCTGGCGCCCTCCAGCGTGTACGAGCCGAACGCCGGCCGGGCGCCGTCACCCGGAGCGAAGTACGCCGACCGTCCGGCGACGACGGCGGCGGCCCGTCCGTCGCGGAGAGCGAGCCCGCCCGCCGGATAGGGGACGTGGCCGCTCTTGTGCGGGTCCACGGTCACCGAGTCGGCGAGCGGCAGGCACCGGAACGCCTCGTACACCTCGGGCTTCAGCCGCGCGGGGAAGGCCCTCGCGGCCACCTCGTCATACGGCAGCATCGAGCCGTCCTCGTCGAGGCAGACGGTGCGGTGATACGCGCCGAACGCGGCGTCGACGTGGACGTAGAACGAGGCGTCGTAGCGCTGTTCGCACCAGTCGCGCAGCCGCATGATCTCGTGCAGGTCGTCGACGCCGCCCTCGCCGCCGCTGCCGAGCGTGGCCACGACGGCCGCGATCGGTTCGCCGCGTTCCAGCAGTTCACGGACGCGCCGCCGGAGGGCGCCCAGGTCGATGCGATGGTGCCGGTCCAGGTCCACGGCCTCGACGTCGCCGGGGGCGAAGCCGAGCAGGTCGGCGCACTTGTCCCAGGAGTAGTGGGCGCCGCGCGCGAACAGCAGTTTCCCGGGGGCGCGCCGGTGGATCTCGCGGGCGAGCCCGCGGACGCGCGCCAGCGCGCCCCTGCCCGCGAGGTCGTCGACGAGGTCCAGGATCCCGCTCACCGGGAGATTCACCAGGCCGGGCCGGGGGAGGTCCGCCACGAGGTCGCGCGACGCCGGGTCCGCGGCGGCGGCCAGGGGAAGGCCGCGCAGGTTGCGCGCGATCCAGATGGCCTCGTAGTTCGCGGCGTGCCCTCCGGAGGACAGGTGAGCCCAGCCCTTGGCCGGGGGGAAGCCCACCAGCCGGCAGAGGTCGTCACCGACCTCGTGCTCAAGCCGGGTGGTGACCGGGGAGGTCTCGCCGGTGACGTTGTTGGGGTTGTAGAGCAGGGCGCACAGGTAGGCGAGACTCACCGCGACCGGCGTGTCCGCGGTCATGTGCGCCAGGTACAGCGGCGACGGCCACGGCGTCGACTCCCGGGCCAGCCACTCGGACAACCCTCGCACCAGGGTACGGGCCGCGCCCAGGTCGGCACTGTCGGCGATCCGTGGACCGGCTGCGCCCAGATCGGCGCTATCGGCGAGCCGTGGACCGGCCGCGCCCGCGCACGACTCGTGCCAGGTGTAGTAGTCGTCGACGATGTCGCCGAGCAGTTCCAGGAACGCGGCCCGGTTTCCGGGGTTCGGGAACAGCCCCGTCCCGGAGGCCGGGGCGAGGCCCGTACCGTCTGATTCGGTCTGGTGTCTCAAGGTGTGCACCCCTACCGCTCGACCAGTGCCGCCATCCGGTCGAAGACCAGTTCGAGTTGGTCCCATGCCTGGTCGCACACGTTGATCAGGTGCGGGAACTGCGACGGCGACAGAGCGTGCAGGCGGTCCCGGCCGATGTCCCGGTGGTCCTGGTCCACCTCGGCATGCAGATCGAAGTACGAAATATCGGTATCGGAGGTGGTCTGGAAGGCGGACTTGGTCTTCTCGCCGAAGATGTGGCAGCTCGACTCCACCACCAGGTGCACGATCACGATCTTCGCGGCCTCGTCCGCGCCGTGCATCTGCATGACGAACCAGTTCCCGGCCGCCTCCAGGATCGGGTCGTAGACGTCCTCCGCCACGGCATGGCGCTCACGCAGCAGCCGGTCGTGGCCGAACTCCTCCCGCAGGTGACCCGCGTAGACCTCGCGCAGCCCGGGGTCGGCGCACACCGCCTGCCGGGCGTAGAGCATCCGCTGGAAGTAGACCGACCAGACGTACAGCGCGGACACGAAGCGGTCGCGCAGCGGCGGCTCGTCGCGCATCCTGCCGCTGGCGAAGAACTCGAACAGGCGATGCCGGGAGAAACGCCGGAGCCGGGCGTGGTTGAGCGCCTCCAACTCGGCCATCGAGGCCGAGACCGCCTGGGTGAAGCGCACCCGGGGCGCGCTCTCGCTCTCGTACAGGCCGCTGCCCTCGAACTGCACCGACAGCCCGTGGAACTCCTCGCCGGGCTCGGTCTCGAATCCGTGCTGAGCGCCCGGCGGGACGCACACCGTGTCGCCCTCGGTGAGCGGCATCCGCAGATCGCCGATCAGCCGGGCCGACCCCCTGCAGACGAGGATCATCGACTTGGTCGGGTGCTCGTGGACGTCCAGGCGCTCACCGTTCCGCAGCCGTACCCAGGCGAGCGAGAAGCGGCCGTGCTCCGGCAGGAAGCGGGCCAGGGCGTCGTGGCGCCGGAAGTCGCGGTGCTCCCCCAGCCAGTGCTCCTCGCCTTCCACCTCGACGGAGGCGATGGCGCGGATGTCGGAGCGGGCGACGGTCACCACGCTGGTGAGCAGCGCAGGCTCCGCCGTGACGAGCTGATCGGTCATGTTCAGGTCCTTGTTCGAGTCGGGTGGGAACCGTTCAGCGCCGTGAGCAGAAGGGCGTTCTCCTCCGGGGTTCCCACGGAAATGCGAAGGTGCGCCTGCCAGCCCTCGGGGTTGACCACCGTGTCGATCCGCGCCAGCCGGAGGGCGGCGACGACCCCGGCCAGGTCCTCGACCTCGACGGTGACGAAGCCCGCGTCCGCGAAGACCCTGCGCACCCGCGGGCATCGGGACAGGCCGGCCGCCAGCCGGTCCCGCTCCTCGACGAAGGCGTCGATACGGCGGCGCAGGACCGAAGGATCGGCCAGTTCGTCCACCGCCCGCTCGATCACCGGGCCGGGTACCGGAAACGGCGCCTGGGCCTTGCGTATGGCCGCGACGACGACGGGATCCGCCAGCACGGCGCCGAGCCGGAGGCCCGCCATCGCGAAGCCCTTCGACAGTGAGCGCAGCACGATGAGGTTCGGGTGCTCGCCCGTGCGGTGCCGGTGCGAGGGGCGCGAGCCGAACTCCACGTACGTCTCGTCGACGATCACGAGCCCTGCGAAACGGGCCAGCAGGTGATCGAGGTCGTCGGCGTTCAGGCGGGTGCTCGACGGGTTGTTGGGATCGCAGAGCAGGACGCCTCTGACGGGCAGCGAGACGAGGCGCCCCGCCGAAGGGGTTCTCGTTGGAGCGCAGGTTGATCAAACCCCTGCTCTCCGGACGCGGGCTGAACGGCCCGATCTGCCGCAGCTCCTGGACCGCCGCCCGGACGCAGCCCCCGACTTCGGCCCGCATGCGGTACTCCTCCAACGACTGTGTGCGGCGCCATGCGGACCGCGAAGAGGCTCTGGAAACAGGTCACGGCCTGATCACCAGAGCCTCAACGGACAAGCTCCCCTGTCACCGGGAGCCGCGGACGAACCTAGGGGTCACCGAACCACGGGCGATCAGGTGGACGAACCCCGGGATAACCGAACCGCGGGCGCTCAGAAGGACCCGAACGCCCAGTTGCCGGGAGCCGCCGGGTCCTGGCTCCGGTAGAACTCCTCGACGCCCTTGGTGTACTCCGCCTTGGTCACGTACCCGTCGCTGTCCTTGTCCAGTTGGTCGAACCCCTTGCGGCTGTCCTGCATCGAGACGCCCAGCCGCTGGTCCATCCGGGTCCACTCGTCGCGGCTGATCTTGTTGTCGCGGTCCTGGTCGAGGACGTCGAACGCCGCCACGCCGAGCTGGATCGCCTCCTTCATGACGGGGTCCGAGCCGGCCGAGTCAACGAACTCGTTCCTGCTGACCTGCTGGTCGCCATCGTGATCCAGGGACCGCTGCAGGGCCTTCCACAGCTTGTCCCCCTGCTGCATGATCTTCTTGCCCTCGTTGGAGTTGGGCGTCGTACCCGCGGCCTCGCAGATCCGCTCGGCGAACGACCTGATGTCGCTCCGCTCGATGTAGCCGTCTCCGTCGAAATCGAGGAGCTCGAAGTGTCTGGCGAGCTTGCGCTCCTTGACCTCAGTGCTCATCTCTCCCCCTTGCGTGTGGACTGGCAGGACCTTTCTGCAGGTCAAGCCACTTGTTTCCCGCCGAGGGGCCTCCTACGCGGTGTGCCATCGAAGACCATCCAAAGCTGGACCTGGCCAGGAACCGCGTCCCGACTCTTTCCCAGACCTGTACCGCGATGCTCGTTGGTGATGAGACGGGGACCGGTTGGCGCGTCCGGCTCGACGAACGGCGGCTAGAAGAGGCTCTGCTTGCGCGGCAGGTCGATGACGCCGAGGAGGGCGAGCAGGCCCAGCCCGGCCAGGGCCACGACGAGGACGGCGAGCAGAAGCCAGACGACCGGATGCCCCAGGTTGAGCGTCCAGGTGGAGGAGCCGAGGCGGGCGTGGACGAGCAAGGCCGGGTCGCGGCGGTTGACATAGACCATGCCCGCGAGGAACCAATGCCGGTCGTCGTCGCGTTGCGCGAGCCCCGAGTCCTCCTGCTCCTCCCCGGGCAGGGCCGGCAGCCGGTGCCCGGCCTGGCCCACCCTGATCTCCCAGGCCAGCCATCCGCCGAGCAGCGCGACGAGCGGCAGGTAGGTGGCCACCTGCCAGCCGACCGCGGGCGTGACGACCTCCCACAGTCGCAGCGCCGCGACGAAGAGGACGAGGTTCAGGCAGGCGGCCGACAGGAGCGACAGGGCGGCGACGCCGCGCAGGTAGACGCGGTAGCGGCGGCCCGAACCGCTGGGCCTGGCCGCGTCGAGGTCGGGGCGGGCGCGCAGCACGATCAGCACCACCACGAGGACGAGCAGGGTGATCGCGGCCTGGTGCAGCACCGGCTCGAAGGCGACCGGCACGGTGGTGGGGACGCGGGTGTCGTACGCGGGGAAGCGCGGCAGCGTGGCGGGCAGGCTGCCGTACCGTGACCAGCCGATGCCCGCGGTGACCAGCAGGATCGCCGCGGCGGGCAGGCCCCAGGGCCAGGGCACGCGGACCGGGTCGGTGCGGAAGGTGGTGTCCACGGTGACGCCCTGCCGCCGCTCGGCCGTCCATCCTCCGGCCTCCTTGGCGGCGCGGATCCGGTGATGGGCGCGGTAGTACAGCAGCAGGCCGGCGACGGCCACGGCGGTCGCGGTGACACCGATCACGACCGGGGGAGCGGCGGAGAACAGCGCCGGGACCGAGATCGTCACGGCGGCGACGGCCACCAGGAGGACCAGACGGGCGAAGCCGCGGCGCTGGGCGACGACGAAGGGGTCGGCCGCCCGCTCGGCGGCCACCCGCACGCCGAACGGCAGCGTCGGCCTGGCCAGTGCCGGAAGGGCCAGCATCAGGCAGGTGACCAGCGCGATCACGGCCAGGTCGGCGGCGATGAGCAGGGTCATGACATCTCCTTGAATCCGTCCAGCATCGCCTCGCATCGCCGGATGACGTCCGACCGCTCCAGGCCGTGGACCGTGGCATCGGCCAGCAGCACGCGCATGCGCTCCGTCCAGTCGTCGGTGAACCCGGCCTCGGGCGGCCCCGTGGTGGCGTCTCGCCGCACGACCGCGCCGCTCTTGCGGTTGATCCGGATCACGCCCTGCTGTCGCAGCAGGTCGTAGGCCTTGTTCACGGTGTGGAAGTTGATGCCGAAGTCGGCGGCCAACTGCCGGGTCGAGGGCAGCGGATCGCCTTCTCGCGCCTCGCCGCGGGCGATCGCCTCCACGATCCGGTCCCGGATCTGCTGGTAGATCGGGACCTCGCTGTCGAGGTCAAGGGTCAAGTGCACACCCATAGAGTATCTGATATACAACTAATAGAACAGATATAACCCCACAACGAAGGACATCGTGATCCAGGCAGGGACTCACCAGGCTGAGGTGCGGGCATGAGGATCGAAGTGCGCGGCCTCACCAAGACGTTCGGGCCGGTGGCCGCCGTCACCGACCTCAGCTTCGACGTCGCCCCCGGCGCGGTGACCGGCTTCCTCGGGCCGAACGGCGCAGGAAAGACCACCA
The DNA here is from genome assembly GCF_040645915.1 of Nonomuraea sp. NPDC046570. Classification (NCBI taxonomy): domain Bacteria; kingdom Bacillati; phylum Actinomycetota; class Actinomycetes; order Streptosporangiales; family Streptosporangiaceae; genus Nonomuraea; species Nonomuraea sp. NPDC046570. The sequence goes on from NZ_JBEYZF010000008.1 coordinate 141,495, forward strand.
CCATGCGGATGATGCTCGGCCTCGTCGCGCCGACCTCCGGCACCGCCACCATCGGCGGCAGGCGCTACGCCGACCTGCCCACGCCGACGGCGACCGTCGGCGCGGTGCTGGACAGCTCGGGCTTCCACCCGGCCCACACCGCCCGCGACCACCTCCGCGTCTACGCCCGCATGGGCCGGTACGGCCGGGCCCGCGCCACCCAGGTCGCCGACCTGACCGGAGTGTCGGCGTTCGCCGACCGCAGGACCGGCACCCTGTCCACCGGCATGCGCCAGCGCCTCAACCTGGCGACCGCCCTGCTCGGCGACCCCCGCGTGCTGCTGCTGGACGAGCCGAGCAACGGCCTCGACCCCGAAGGCATCGCCTGGCTGCGCCGCTTCCTGCGCGACCTCGCCGCCGAGGGGCGCACCATCCTGGTCTCCAGCCACGTCCTCGGCGAGATCGAGCAGACGGCCGACCACGTCGTCATGATCCAGAACGGCCGCCTCGTCACCACCGCACCCATCACGGCCCTCTACGGCACGGCCGCCGTCCTCGTCCACTCCCCCCAGGCGGACCTGCTCGCGACCCACCTCCCGGACGCGACCCGCGTGGAGACCCCGCGACCCGGTGTCCTGCGCATCCACGGCCTGACCACCGCCCAGGTAGCCGCCACCGCGGCGTCCCACGGCATCCCCCTGCACGAGATCACCCCCGAACGCCCCACCCTCGAAGCGGCGTTCCTGAACCTCACCGGAGGCTCCCGATGACCGCGCTGATCTCAGCCGAATGGCTGCGCCTGACCACCACCAGGCTGTGGCTGTGGGGCCTGCTGGCCGCGCTCGCCAGCGGAGCCCTCATCGGCCTGCTCGCCCTCGTCGGCCCGGAGAACTTCACCCCGCCGCTCCCGGGCCTGGACACCGCCCAGGGCGCCCAGGTCGTGCTCGGCCTGCTCGGGCTCACCACCTTCGTCCCCGCGCTGCTCGGCACCGTGGCCGTGGCCTCGGAGTACCGGCACCGGACCATCACAACCACCGCGCTGTTCGCCCCCAGGCGCTGGACCTCGCTCGCCGCCAAACTGGTGGCCTACACCTGCGGCGGCCTCGCCTACGGCGTGCTGGCCGCGGCGGTCGCGGCGGGTTCCCTGTTCGGGGTGGCCGCGCTCAAGAACGTCACCCTCGGCCTGCCCGCCGGCACCATCCTGGCGTCGCTCGGCCGCGTCGCGCTGACCATGGCCGTGTACACCCTGCTGGGCGTCGCCGTGGGCGCCCTGCTGCGCAACCAGGTGACCGCGCTCGCGGTCGTCGGCGCCTACTTCTACATGATCGAGACCGTGCTGATGCTGGTGCCCGGGATCAAGGTCGTCTACCCCTTCCTGCCCGGCGGCGCGACCGCCTCGCTGACCGGGTTCACCTACCTGGCCGAGGCGATCGCCGACCAGACCGGCAGCGCCGCCGCCTCTCTGCTGCCCGCGCCGGTCGGCGGTGCCGTACTGCTCGGCTATGCGCTGGTCGCCGCTGCCATCGCCGTCGCGGCGCCGCTGCGCCGTGACATCGGGTGAGTCGTTCAGTCGTCGGTGGCCGGTTTCCGGCAGGCCGCCGCCACGTTCCGGGGCATCCGGCCGAAGATCAACCCGTGGAACGGGGAGATCAGCCACCAGTAGAGGTGGCCGAGCAGCCCGTGCGGGTGGAAGACGGCGCGCTGGTGGTAGACGGTCCGGCCGTTCTCGTGGGTCTGGCTCAGCTCCAGCCAGGCGAGCCCGGGGAGCCGCATCTCGGCGCGCAGCCGCAGCAGGCGCTCCGGTTCGACCTCCTCCACCCGCCAGAAGTCGATGGAGTCGCCCACCCGCAGCCGCCGGGGGTCGCGCCGGCCGCGGCGCAGGCCCACCCCGCCGACCATCCGATCGAGGAGTCCGCGGACGCGCCAGGCGACGGGCAGGGAGTACCAGCCGTTCTCGCCGCCGATGCCCTCGATGACCCGCCACAGCGTCTCCGGATCGGCGGCGACGGGCCTGCTGCGCCGGTCGACATAGAGGCTGCCGCCCGCCCAGTCGGGGTCGGTGGGCAGCGGGTCGCTGGGCGCGCCCGGCGTGGAGGCCGACGACCACCGCGTGGCCACGTCCACATCTTTGATCTTCTGCAGGGCCAGAATGAGGGAGTCGCGGAAGCCGATCAGGCCGTCCGGCGGGTCCGGGACGTACTCGGCGATGTCGTGTTCGCGGCAGACGGCCTCGTGGCGCAGGGACTCCACCAGCGGGCGCGCGATGCTGGGCGGCACCGGGGTGACCAGGCCGACCCACTGACTGGACAGTCCCGGGCTCAGCAACGGCACCGGGATGATCAGCCGAGGCGGCAGGCCCGCCACGGCGGCGTAGCCGTGCATCATGTCGGCGTACGTCAGCACATCGGGGCCACCGACGTCGAAGGACCGGTCCACCTCACCGGGCACGCCCGCCCAGGCGACCAGATAGCGCAGCACGTCGCGGACGGCGATCGGCTGCGTACGGCTGCGCACCCAGCGCGGCGCGGTCATCACCGGCAGCCGCTCGGTGAGGTAGCGCAGGATCTCGAACGAGGCCGAACCCGACCCGATGATCATCGCGGCCCGCAGCACCACCGTCGGCACCCCACTGCCGAGGAAGATCTCGCCCACCTCGGCCCGCGAGCGCATGTGCGGTGAGGAGGCCTCTCCCGAGGTGAGCCCGCCGAGATACACGACGCGCCGTACCCCTGCCGTCTCCGCCGCCGCCGCGAAGGTGCGGGCGGCCACCCGGTCGGCCTCGGCGAATCCCTTCCCCCCGCCCATGGTGTGGATCAGGTAGTAGGCCACCTCGATCCCCTCGAGCGCCTTCCGGGTGCGCTCGGGATCGCTCGCGTCGGCCTCGGCCACCTCGGTCCGCCCCGCCCACGGCAGATCCCGCAGCCGTCCGGCCGACCTCACCATGCAGCGGACGTCATGCCCGGCGTCGAGCAGTTCGGGCACCAGCCGCCCGCCGATGTAACCAGTCGCCCCCGTGACCAGGCACCGAGCCATCACCCCCACCTTTCCACGATCGCCTCCCCTCAGGGTGCCCGGAGAAATGGGCACCGACAGCGACCTTTATCGGTTTTTGGGGGGATCGTGCGGAGGTCGGGTGTCACCTCGCCTGGCCGCACCGGCGGCGCCGGCGGAGCGGCGGAGCCCGTGGGACCCGCCGCTCCGGTCCGGCTCACACCGGCGTCAGCAGCGGTTCGCGCCGTCGAAGGTGCGCACGCCGCGCGGGACCTTGCTGCTGATCGTGCCCCCGGGCCGCACGGAGTGGCAGGAGCCGTCCGTGCCGTGCGCCCAGACGATCTTCAGGCCCATCGTGTAGTCGCAGTCGTTCCTCGCGTAGCCGGTCTTGGTGATGGTGCCCACGTTCTCCCAGACGGTGACGCAGGTCGGGGCGTTGCCCATCGGGGCCGCCGTGGTGGACGCCGACGCCTGGCCGGGGAGGCCGGCCAGACCCAGGAAGAGGGTGACCGTCGTCGCGGTTAGGGCGGCCCGTGTCCTGAGAGCTGTGCGCACAGGGTTTTCCTTTCGGTGGGGAAGGGTTGCCCTTTCGACTAGTAACGAAGCAACTACGTACGGTCAAGGGATTTCGGCGGTAAATCTTGCCCGGCTCCTGGAGGAAAGCCCTGCATATGGTGGTAAATGCGTCTGCCAGGGCCGGCCAGGTTTCCCGGACCATGGGTCATTCCGGGTGGATGACGTAGTGGTGTGGGGTGATCGCGTCGGCGTGGCCGGGCAGCAGGTCGAGGCAGGCGCGGCGGACCTGCTCGGGCAGCGGTTCGAGAGCGGTACGGACGGAGGGGGCGCGAGGGTAGAGGTGGCAGGTGAGCGATTTATCGGGATTTATCGTGATGCGCGGTTGGTAGGCGGGTGCGGCGGCCTCGACCAGGCGGCGGACGGACTCCGGCCGCACCCAGGATTCGCCGCAGCGCAGCCAGTCGGCTCCGTAGGACGCCGGGGCGACGCCGGTGACCGACTCAAGGTCGGCCAGGTCGATCGCCCGGTCGCCCGCCTCGACCAGCAGCCGGATCAGCCCGCAGCCGAGACCTTCGGCTTGCTCCCTGGGCAGCGCCGCCGGGTTCGCCCACAGCACCAGGTCGAGTTCGTCGCCCAGGCGGTTGACCCAGAGGGACAGGTTCGCGGGGAGCGAGGCCGCGGGTAGCCAGGTCAGTTCGACGTCCCCGCTGGCCGGGGACTCCCCGCCGGGGACCGCCTGCAGGCTCATGTCGTTGTACACGCAGTCCCTGGCGTACCTGGTGCCACGCTCGGCGTCCAGGGCGTTGATGGCCTCCCACAGCTCCGCCGAGTCGAACCGGCTGTGCTGGTAGCCGCTGAGCGCGGCGACCCGGAAGCGCCCGATCAGCTCGTCGAACGTGGCCGCGCCGAGGTCCGCCACGATCAGCGCGTCCTGGGCCAGCGGGCCGACGTGCCCACGCAGCCGGGGGTGGGTGCGGTTGCTCGACAGCGAGGCCAGCAGGCAGGTGCGCTGTGCCGTACGGTGGCCGACCAGGGCGCCGAGCGCGGCCATCACGATGACCGAGGGGCTCGCGCCCGTCCGTCGGGTAGTACGTTCCAGCGGAGCGGCGGCGGCGGTGGAGCGGATGCGGAGCCGCGGCAGCATGGCGTGCTCGACGTCGAACGCGACGGGGAACATCGTCTGCGGCGCCCTGGCGAGGCCGGACCGCCAGTGGCGGAGCGTCGAGGCGGCCCGGCGCGACGCCTGCGGGGTGCGTTCGGTGGCGGCCAGGTCGATCGGCTGCGTCGGCGGCGGGCCTGACGGGTCCGTGCCGAGCAGCAGGCGGTCCCACTCGTGCACGACCTGGGCCAGGCTGATCGCGTCGACCGCGGTGTGCGGGAGGACGAACACCACGAAGCGCGGTTCGTCGCGCTCGCGGACCACGGCCATCCGGACCGGCAGCTCGCCTTCCAGATCGAACCGCGCCGCCCGCAGCTCCGCGCCCACCTCCTCCGCCGCCTGCCTGGCCTCGCCGCCCGGATCGTGTACGCCGACGGCGAGCTTCCCCGTCCCGTGCGCGTGCTGGACGTCGCCGGAGAAGGTCGTGCGCAGGCCCTCGTGCCGGGAGATCAGCGCCCTGGTGGCCTCCTCGACGCGGTCCAGCGTGACCCGCTTCGGCAGGCGCTTGATCACCAGGAAGTTCATGTGCGCGGGCGGATCCCGCCGCACACACCGTGCCATGTTGGCCTGGCCCATGGTCAGGGGGCCGCGGCGATCAGACTGCCCTTCGAAGCACACGGTGAGCGTGGTGGTCATGGCCTCGCCTGGTCTCATCTCCGGGCTCGCCGCGGAGGAAATTGGAAAGAACCCTTACAACTAGTTCGCAGAGAACCACACGGGTAGGCGAGGCGCAAGACACCCGTCGGGTCAACCTGTTCACCCGCCGGTGGAAGCCCCGGAGTCGAGCAGGCCGAGGTCGGCGATGGCCTCCGCGGCGGCCCGCGCGCAGACCCGGGTCGCGCCGTAGGTGGCGAGGTGAACCGCGCCGGGCGCCGCCGAGGTGGGCGTGCCCATCTCCACCACCACCGCGTCCGGCCGCCTGACCAGCATCGCGTCGAGCGCGGCCGACACCCAGGCGTGCCGGTGCGCGGTGCGGACGGTGACCACGAGCAGCCGCCCTTCGGCGGCCTTCACCGTCCGCAGCAGCGTGTCGTCGTCCGGCTCGACGAGCCGCGCCACGGTGGTGGCGGGCGCGCGGGCGGTCAGCTCCGCCGCCACGCCCCACGGGGTGATCGGATCGATGGCGAGGTTGGTGGGCGCGACCAGCTCGACGACGTACGGCGGGCCGCCGGGCCGCGGCGGCTGGTTGACCGTGACGCGCAACGCCCGCCGCGCCGCGGACAGCTCGGCGGAGTCGAGCCCGTCGCCCTCTCCGGCCGCCTGCCGGTGCTCCCGGGCCCAGTCGGCCAGGCGGCGGACCCTGGCGGCCGCGTCGGCCAGGCGGTCCTCCGGCAGGGTGCCGTCGGCGACCGCGGCCATGATGGTGTTGCGGATCAGGCCCACCACTCCGGGGGAGGCGTTCTGCCCGCCCACGCAGACGGCGTCCGCGCCCGCGACGAGGGCCCGGACGGTCGCGCCGCCCAGGCCGTACCGTTCCGACACGGGCGCCATCTCGATCCCGTCGGTCACGACCAGCCCGTCGAAGCCGAGCTCTCCCCGGAGGAGCTCCATGAGCAGGCGGCTGCTCGTCGTCGCGGGCGAGTCCGGATCGTAGGCGGGCACGAGCAGGTGCCCGGTCATCACCGCCTTGGCCCCCGCGTCGATGGCGGCCCGGAACGGGGGCAGGGCGAGGCGGCCCAGCTCCTCGGCGGAGTAGGTGACGGTCGGCAGCGCGTCGTGCGAGTCGGTGGAGGTGGCTCCGTGCCCGGGGAAGTGCTTGGCGCAGGCCGCGACCCCGGCCGACTGCACGCCGGTGACCCAGGCGGCGGCGTGCCGGGCCACCAGCCCCGGGTCGGCGCCGAAGGCGCGGGTGCCCACCACGGGGTTGTCCAGGTCGCCCTCGATGTCGACGACCGGCGCGTAGGTGAGGTTCACCCCGACCTCGGCGAGCTCCAGGCCCAGCCCCCGTGCCACATGCCCGGTGAGTACGGGGTCGTCGGCGGCGCCGAGGGCCAGGTTGCCCGGCCGCGAGCTCCCCGTCCTGGCCTCCAGGCGGGTCACATCCCCGCCCTCCTCGTCGGTGGCGACGACCGCGTGCGGGTTCTCCGCCCGAATGGCCGCAGTCAGGGCCTTGACCTGCTCATTTGTCACGATATTTCGCGAATAAAGGGCGATGCCGCCTAGGCCGTTGGAAAGGCGGCGCCTTACCCATTCGGGCAGCGTGGTGCCGACGAATCCCGGCTGTAGCACGGCGTCGGCGAGCGCAGCCAGGACGGAACTCTCGCCTCTCCCGGCACCACGGCTTCCCATTGTTTCCTCCATCGTGACGGCGGCGTGAACGATCGGCCGAAGGCGCTTGTCCGCCTTCGTCCTCAGTGTGTAGCATCAGGGCGGCTAATTAATAGGAAACTTTCTTAAGAGTTGAGCATTGTCAAGTCTCAGGTCAGAAAAACCAGGCTCACCCTGTTAGGGAGACGGTGCAGGATGTCCTTAGCCGCCGAAGACCCGCCTGCGGCGCGAGCCGCGAACCCGAGCGACCAGGTCACCGCCGTGCTGTCCCACGGCCAGGAGCGCATGTGGTTCCTGGACCGACTGGCCGGCGGGGACTCCAGCTACAACATGGTCGTCGCCGTACGGCTGCGCGGCCCGCTCGACCAGGCCGCGCTCGCCCGCGCGCTGACCGAGTTCACCGCCCGCCACGAGTCGATGCGCACCGTGTTCCCCGAGGTGGACGGCATCCCGGTCGCGGTGGTACGGCCCGCGGCCCCGATCGTCATCGAGCTGGTCGAGCTGCCCGGCGAGAGCGGGGACCGGCTGGACGCGCTCGTGGCCGAGCGCACCAACGCCCCCTTCGACCTCGCGCGGGGCCCGCTCTGCAAGGTGAGCCTGATCCGCCTCGGCGTGGACCACCACGTGCTGGTCATGGTGATGCACCACATCATCGGTGACGCGTGGTCCGTCGAGCAGATCATGTTCCCGCAGCTCAACGAGCTCTACACGGCCTTCGCCGCGAAGAAGGCGGCCCCGGCGCGGCAGGCTCCCAGGTACCGGGACCACGCGGTGGCCCAGCGCGAGCGGGACCACTCCGGCCACCTCGCCTTCTGGAGCGCGGAACTGGCCGGGGTGCCCTCGCTCGAACTGCCGATCGACCGGCCCAGGCCCGCCGTACGGGGTGGTCAGGGGGCCATGGCGATCCGCCGGATCCCCCTTGAGGTGTGGACCCGGGTCACGGAGCTGGCCAGGGCCGAGCGTTGTACGCCCTTCATGGTGTTGATGGCCGCCTACCAGGTGCTGCTCCAGCGGCACAGCGGTCAGGACGAGTTCTGCGTCGGCACGCCCATCGCGGGCCGGGACGAGGAGGAGCTGGAGGCGGTCTTCGGGCTGTTCATCAACACGCTGGCGGTCCGGGCCGACCTGGTGGGCGACCCGCCGGTCAGGGAACTGCTCAAGCGGGTACGCAAGCGGCTGCTGCGCGGGTTCGGCAACGCCGCGGTGCCCTTCGAGCAGGTCGTCGGCGAACTGGGCGTGGACCGGGATCCGGCGATCCCGCCGGTGTTCCAGACGATGCTCATGCTCGGCAACCCCGACGGGGAGCCGCTGCGGCTGGGCGAGACGGTGGGCGAGGCGGTGTTCTCCGGCCTCGCCTCGGCCCGGTTCGACCTGGCGCTCGACGTGGTGGTCTACCCGGACGCGCTGCAGCTCCTGTTCACCTACAGCACCGAGGTGTTCGAGCCCGCCACGGTGGAGCGGCTGGCGGGCCACCTGGAGCGGCTGCTGAGGGAGGTGGCGGCGCGGCCGGAGGCGCGGCTGAGCGAGCTGGCGATGCTGCCGCCGGAGGAGACCGCGCTGCTGCTTCCCGGCGGTCCGGCTCCGGACGCGGTCGTGCCGTACCTGGGGCTTGACGAGTTGATCGCCGCGCAGGTGCGGCGGGAGCCGGGCGCGGACGCCGTCGTCACGCCCGCGGGGGTGATGAGCTACCTCGAACTCGATGCGAGGGCCGAGGCGCTGGCCAACGGGCTGGCCGCGCGCGGGGTGCGGGCCGGTCAGCGGGTCGCCTTGTGCTTGAAGGCGAGCCCGGAGGCGATCGTCGCGGTGCTCGGCACGCTCAAGGCGGGCGCCACCTACGTGCCGCTCGATCCGGCCCAGCCGACCGAGCGGCTGGGCGCGCTCCTGGCCGACTGCGAAGCGGCGCTGGTCGTCGTCCCGGACGAGTCCCAGGTCTCGCTGCCCGTCGGCACGCCCGTGGCCGGGGTCGGCGAGCTGTGTGCGCACGCCGGAGCCCCGAGGCCGGAAAAGGAGAGCGGCGCGCCCGCCTACGTGATCTACACCTCGGGCTCGACGGGCGCGCCCAAGGGCGTGGTGGTCGGGCATGACACGGTCGCGCGGCTGGCGACGGCCTTCGTCGACCTGCACGGGTTCGGGCCGGGCCAGCGGGTCCTGATGGTTCCGCCGCTGAGCTTCGACGCCTCCGCCGGAGACCTCTACCCCGCCCTCGTCAGCGGGGCCGCGATCGTGCTGCACCCCGACCCCGTCGCGCTCACTGGACAGGAACTGCTGCGGCTCTGCGCTGAGCAGGCGATCACCATGGTGGACGCCCCCTCCGCGCTCTGGCAGCAGTGGGTCGACGACCTGGCCGGGCTGGAGGTGGTGGACCCGGGCCCGCTGGCGACGGTCATGGTCGGCGGGGAGAGCATCCCGGTGGACAGGCTGCGCACCTGGGCCCGCCTCACCGGCGGACGCCTCGCCTTCTACAACCACTACGGCCCCACCGAGGCCACCGTCTGCGCGACCGTCTACCAGACGGTCGACGGGTCGGAGCTGGGCGACCGCACCCACCTGCCGATCGGCTCCGCGCTGCCGCACGTACGGGCGTACGTGCTGGACGGCCGCGGCGGGCTCGCGCCGATCGGCGTGCCCGGCGAGCTCCACCTGGGCGGACCCTGCCTGGCGCTGGGCTACCTCGGCCTGCCCGAGCTGACCGCGGAGCGCTTCCTGCCCGACCCGTTCTCCCCGGAGCCGGACGCCAGGATGTACGCCACCGGCGACCTGGCCAAGCGCCGCGCCGACGGCCAGTTGGAGTTCCTCGGCCGGGCCGACCGGCAGCTCAAGATCAACGCGGTGCGGATCGAACCCGCCGAGGTGGAGGCCGCCTGCCTGGCCCGCACCGGCGTGCGCGAAGCCGTGGTCACCGCCGTCGACGGGAGGCTCGTCGCCTACCTGGTCGGCGAACCGGTCACCAGGGCGGAGCTGCGGGCCTTCCTCGCGGCCAGGCTCCCGGCCGCCATGGTGCCGCAGGCCGTCGTCATGCTGGACAGCCTGCCGCTGACCCCGCACGGGAAGATCGACTACCGCGCGCTGCCCGCGCCCGAGGCGGAGGCCGTGCCGTACGAGAATCCGCGCACGCCCACCGAGCGGGCCATCGCGGCGGTGTGGGAGGAGGCGCTCGGGGCTGCGGCCGGGCGGCGGGACAACTTCTTCGACCTCGGCGGCCACTCGCTGCTCACGCCCAAGATCGTCAACCGGATCGCCGCCGTCACCGGAGTCGCCGTCGAGCTCGGTGTCTTCTTCGCCGCCGCCGACCTGGCGGAGCTGGCCGCCCGCGTCGACGGCCACGTTCAGGAGGCGGCGAGGCCCGACCTGCGGGGCGACGCCACGCTGCCGGACGACCTGCTGATGTCGGGCGGCCCGGTGCCCGCGACCCCGCCGCGGCGGGTACTGCTGACCGGGGCCACCGGCTTCCTCGGCGCCTACCTGCTGGCCGACCTGCTGAGCGATCCGGACGCCGTGGTGCACTGCCTGGTCAGGGGCGAATCCCCGGTCAAGCGGGTGCGCGGCAACCTGGAGCGGTACGGGCTCTGGCGGGACGCCTTCGAGGCCAGGATCGTGCCCGAGGCGGGCGACCTGGCCGCGCGCGGCCTGGGGCTGCCGCCCGGACGGCTCGACGAACTGGCCGACACCCTCGACCTGATCGTGCACAGCGGCGGTCTGGTCGACTTCGCCCGGCCGTACGGCAGGCTGCGGCCCGCGAACGTCGAGGGCACCCTGGAGATCCTCCGCCTGGCCGCCCACGGCGCGCTCACCACGCCCGTGCACCTCGTCTCGACGCTCGGCGTGCACCTGACGCCGGGGGAGCGCACCGTCCGCGAGTCGGACCCGCTGCCCGACCCCGACCGGCTGCACCCCGGCTACGACCAGAGCAAATGGGTGGCGGACCGCCTGGCGGAGGCGGCGCGCGAGGCGGGCCTGCCGGTGACGATCCACCGGCCCGCCAGGATCTCCGGCGACACCCGGACGGGCGCGTGTCCGCCCGACGACTTCCTCGGCAGGTTCTTCGCCACCTGCGTGTCCATCGGCTCCGTACCCGACGGCGAGAACCTGGACCTGGCCCCGGTCGACCATGTGGCCGCCGCCATCGGCCACCTCGCCCGCGCCCGCGTCACCGGGGACTTCCACTACTACAACCCGCGCACACTGACCTCGCCCGAACTCGTCGAAGGGCTGCGCGCGAACGGCTTCCCCGTCCGCCTCGTCCCCGGCGCGCGGTGGCGCGCCGAGGTCCGCGAGCGCCTCGCGGCCGGCGAACCGCTCCCCGTCGCCGCCTTCCCGCGCTTCTTCGCCGAGTACGGCGACGCCAAGGGCCCCGTCTTCGACTGCACCGCGACAGAACGCACGCTGGCCGCGGCCGGGCTGGCCTGCCCGCCCGCCACCGCGCTGCTCGACGGCCATCTCGGCCACCTCATCGCCACCGGCGTCCTGGTTGGGGCCGCCGATTCCAAGGAGAGCCATGAGTGAACGCCCTCGGCAGCACGACAGCGCAGCGCGGGAGTGCCGATGCGGTTCCTGATCGCGGGCGCGGGACCCGCCGGCACCTTGCTCGCCTGCTACCTGGCCGGGCGTGGACACCAGGTCGCCGTCTACGAGCGGCGCCAGGACCCGCGCGGCCTGAACGAGGCGGAGGGCAGGTCGATCAACCTCGGCCTGTCCGCCCGCGGCGTACGCGCCCTCGGCGGCATCGGACTGATGGACCGGATCTGGCCGCTCACCGTGCCGATGCGAGGCAGAGTGGTGCACGTCCCCGGCGGCCCGACGACCTTCCACCCCTACGGCACCCGCGATGACGAGATCCTTTACTCGGTACTGCGCCGGGACCTGGTGGCGCTGCTGATCGACCATGCCGCCGCCCAGCCCGGAGTGAGCTTCCACTTCGGCCACCGGGTGGTCGAGCTGGACCGGGAGGCTCCCGCCGTCCAGGTGGTGGAGGAGGCGACCGGCGAGAGCGCGCGCGTCACGGCCGACGTGGTCGTGGGCGCGGACGGCGCGTTCTCCGCCGTGCGGACGCAGCTCCACCGCGGGGTGCGCGCCGACCACCACCAGGAGTTCCTCGACTGGGGGTACAAGGAGCTGACGATCCCCGCCGCGGACGACGGTTCCGCCCGCGTACGGCTGGAGGCGCTGCACGTGTGGCCCGGCGGCGACGGGCTCATCGTGGCCCACCCCAACCGGGACAACTCGCTCACCGCCACCCTGTTCCTGCCGTACGAGGGGCCGGGTGGGTTCGCCGAGATCACCGACCCCGAGGCGTTCTTCGCCGAGCGCTTCCCCGACGCGCTCCCGTTCATGCCCGATCTGGCCAAGGAGTACGCCGACAACCCCGTCGCGCACCTGGTGTCGATCCGTACCTCGCCCTGGCACGACGCGGGCCGGGTCGTGCTCATCGGCGACGCCTGCCACGCCGTCTACCCGTTCTACGGCCAGGGCATGAACTCCTCCCTGGAGGACTGCCTGGTTCTCGACCAGTGCCTGGGCGCGCATCCCGGCGACCCCGAGCGCGCGTTCGCCGAGTTCCAGCGGGCCCGCCGCCCGCACACCGACGTCCTCGACGAGCTGTCCCGGCAGAACTTCGTCGAACTGCGCGAGCGGCTGCGCTCGCCGCTGCACCACGCCCGCAGGCAGGCCGACCTGCTACTGGCCAGGATGTTCCCCGGCCGATGGCTGCCGCTCTACACGATGATCTCCCACACCACGATGCCGTACGCCGACGCCCTCGCCAAGGCCCGGCGTCAGGACGCGCTCCTGCGCTGGGCCGCCGTGACAGCCGCGGGCGCCACCGCGCTGGTCGCGATGAGGAAGCTCGTCAGGAAGGGACACTGACCATGCTCACCGATCCCGCTCACCCCTCCCGCACCCTGATCGAGCTGAGCGACCTGGACGGGGACGACGAGCTGGTCCAGCGGTACGGCGCGGCACTGCGCCGCATCGTGAACTGGGCCCAGGACTACCTGTGCAACCCCCACCCCGAGCTCGGCAGGAAGGGCCCGGTCTGCCCCTACGCGCAGACCGCCCTCGACCGGGGGACGTTCTACCTGGCGGTCTGCCCGGGCGAGCCGACCGCGGGGGAGATGGCCCGGACCCTCGACGGCTACCGCGACTGGTTCCTGCGCCTGGTGGCTCCGCCGGGCGTCTCGCAGCAGTTCCGCACCATCCTCGTGCTCTTCCCCGACCTGCCGGACGAGCGGGCCGCCGCCGTGATCGACGCCGCGCAGCAGGAGCTCAAGTCGGACTATGTCGCCGCCGGGCTCATGATCGGGGAGTTCTACCCGGGCCCGCCGCCCAAGGCCGGGCTGTGGAACCCGGACTTCCTGCCGCTGGGCAGCCCGGTGCCGCTGCTGGCGATCCGGCAGATGGTCGCCAGCGACTTCCCCTTCCTGCGGGAGGCGCCCGAGCACGTGCGGGCCTACCTCGAACGGTTCGGGGACCGGCCGCCCGCCCCGCTGCGCGACGCGATCGCCGCCGCCCGGCAGTCCCCCGGAGGCTACTGATGGGCCCGCCGCAGGCCCGCGGGGACATGCTCCGCTTCGCCGTCGTCTGGATCGCCTCGCTGCTGTCCGGCGTCGGCTCCAGCCTCACCGGCTTCGTCCTGGGCGTCTGGGCCTACCAGAGCACGGATTCGCCCACCCAGTTCGCGCTGGTCATGCTCTGCGGGCTGCTGCCGGGCATCCTGATCGGGCCGTTCGCCGGGATCGTGGTCGACCGCTTCAACCGCCGCACGGTGCTCATCGTCACCGACTGCCTGGCCGCCCTGCCCACGCTCGCCATCGTGTTCCTCATCCAGACCGACGGGCTGGCGGTGTGGCACCTGTACCTGGCGTCCGCGATCGGCGCGGCCTGCAGTACCTTCCACGCCACCACCTACCAGGCGATGACCCCGCTGCTGATCCCCAAACGCCATCTGGGCCGGGCCAACGGGCTCATGCAGATCTCCTGGGCCACACAGATCGCCGCGCCGGTGCTCGCGGGCACCCTGATGGTCGCCGTGGGGATGAGCGGGGTGCTCGTCATCGACCTCGCCACGTTCGCCGTCGCGGTGCTGGCGCTGCTGGTGGTCCGCCTGCCCGCGACCGTCCTACGGCCGAGCGGCACGGCCGAGGCCCCCACCCTGCGCACCGACCTGGTCGCCGGCTGGCGGCACCTGCGCGCCAAGCCGCAACTGCTGGGCCTGGTGTACGTGCAGACCGGCTTCAACTTCGTGTTCGCCACGGCGGGCGTGCTGATCCAGCCGCTGATCCTGTCCTTCGCCACGGCGGACGTGCTCGGCCTGCTCATGCTGGCCGGAGGCGCGGGCATGTTCTGCGGCAGCCTGGTCATGGGCGTGTGGGGCGGGCCGCGGGGCAGGGTGCGCGGGATGGCGGTGTTCATGGGCGTCGGCAGTGTGGCGCTGTTCCTGCACACCCTGTGGCCCTCGCCGCCGCTGGTCGGAGTGGCCGCCGCCGCTTTTCTGTTCACGCTGCCCGTGGTGGGCGGCTGCGCGCAGGCGGTGATGCAGACCAAGGTGGAGCGGGACCTGCTCGGCAGGGTGCTCGGCACCGCCCACTCGCTCGGCACCGCGGCCACTCCGGTGGCGTACCTGCTGGCCGCTCCGGTCGCCGAGTTCGTCACCGGACCGCTGCTGATGCCCGGCGGCGGGCTGGCCGGCAGCTTCGGCGCGCTCGTCGGCGTCGGGGAGGGGCGCGGCATCGCGTTCGTGCTGCTGCTGGACGCGGTCCTGCTCGCGGCGCTGGCCGCCGTCACCGCGTTCGCACCCCGCCTGCGCACGCTGGAGACCGCACTGCCCGACTCCGTGGCGGACGACTCGCCGCACCCCGTCCGCTCCAGCTAGAAAGGGATTCCGCATGCCGCTCAACCTGCCACCCGACGAGGCACGCGCCTTCGCGACCGGGCAGGCTCCCGCGCCCCTGCTCGATCTGGTCGGCGCGATGGCCACGTACGCGGTCGCCGCCGGGCTGCGGGCGGGCGTGTTCGACGCGCTGGCCGACAAGCCGCGCACCGCCGCCGAGCTCGCGGCGACGCTGGACGCCGACGAGGAGGGCCTGGCCCAGCTCCTCGAACTGCTGCGCACCACCGGGTACGTGGAACGCGGGGAGGACGGATACGCCAACACCGAGATCGCCTCAGCGTGGCTGTGCTCGGACTCTCCGACGAACTACGGCCAGATCATGTCGATCTGGCAGGCCATCATCGGTGACCTGTGGACGGATCTGGGCGCGGCCGTACAGAGTGGTCGGCCGCGTGGCGACTTCTACGCCTGGCTGGCGGAGCGGCCCGCGCTCTCCGGACGGTTCCAGCACCTCCAGCGCGGCCTGGCCGAATGGCTCGCGGAAGAGGTGACCGAGCTCGCCTCCCTGCCGGACGGCCCGATCCGGCTGCTCGACCTGGGCGGCGGGCACGGCGCCTACAGCGAGGCGTTCTGCCGGGCGCATCCGCGCCTGTCGGCCACGGTGATGGACCTGCCGGGCGCGCTGGGCGGGAGCGACCACGAGCGGATCCGCTGGCACGAGGCCGACCTCACCCGCGACCCGATCGACGGCGAGTACGACGTGGTCCTGCTCTGCAACGTCCTGCACGGCTTCCCCTCGGCGCAGGCCGCGGGGATCGTCGCCAAGGCGGCGGGCGCGACCCGGCCCGGTGGCCGGGTGCTGGTCCTGGAGAGCATCGCCGAGCACCGGGCGGGCATGGCGGAGGCGGCTTTCACCGCGGGGTTCGGCCTCAACCTGTGGCACACCCAGGGCGGCGGCGTCCCGGCCGCGCGCACCGTGCAGGGCTGGCTGACGGACGCCGGTTTCGACCGGCCCGAACGCCACGACCTGACCCGCTCGGCCACCCACACCCTGTTCACCGCCACCCGCTGAGCCGCCACCCGCTGAGTCGGCGCCCGTCAGGAGGAGTTCTCCTCGTACTGGGATCGCAGGAGGAGCAGGGCGATGTCGTCGGCGCGTTGCATGGTGTGCGGGGCGTGGTTCAGGAGCGTGTCGGCCAGGTCCTGCAGGGGCTGCTCCGGGGCGCGGGTGAGGTGGGTGGCGAGGTTGGCGATGGAGTGGTAGAGGTCGGTGCCAGGGGTTTCGACGAGGCCGTCGGTGTAGAGGGCGAGCACGGTGTCCTCGGGCAGCGGGTATTCGACGACCGGGTAGGTGGCGTCGGGGTCGATGCCGAGGAGGATTCCGGGCGGCACGTCGATGACCCGCGTGGGCGTGCCCGGGAGGCGTAGCAGCGGCGGGGGGTGGCCCGCACTGGCCGCGCAGAGCGCACGCTGCCCCAGATCGATATGGATGTACAGGCAACTGGTGAAAAGGTCCGAGTCCAGGTCGATGAGCAGGCGGTTGGTGTGGGAGAGGACCTCGCCGGGGCTGGCTCCCGCGGCGGCGTGCGCGTGGACGGCGGTACGCACCTGACCCATGAGCGCGGCGGCGGTCATGTTGTGCCCCTGGACATCGCCGATGACGGCCGCGGCCGTGGTGTCGTCCAGGCGGATCAGGTCGTAGAAGTCGCCGCCGATGCCCACTCCGCGGGTGGCGGGCAGGTAGCGGGCGGCCACGTCCAGGCCGGGGATCCGGGGGAGGCTGTGGGGGAGCAGGCCGGTCTGCAGGCTCTGGGCGAGCCGGTCCTTGGCGTCGTAGACGTAGGCGCGGTCGAGCGCCTGGGCGACCAGCCCGGCCAGCGAGGTGAGGGTGGCGCGTTCGTCGGCGCTGAACGGATGCGGGTGGTCGTAGGCGAGCACGCAGGTGCCGATGAGCTGACCTGAGGCGATCATCGGCAGGAACGCCCAGGCGGACATCCCGTCGTCCTGGGCGGGGTCCGGCTGGATCCGGAGCAGTTCCTCCCGGGTGGCGAAGAAGGTGGGTTCGCCGCCGAGCAGGGCGCGCTCGCCGGGGACGGGCAAGATCACGGGAAGGTCGTCGAACCGGTCGATGATCTGCGGGCCGTACCCGCGGGAGCCGACGATCCGGGTCCGTCCGCCCTCCGTGGTCACGATGGCCATGGCCTGGACATTGCACACGGGCATGACCTGGTCGGCGACCAGATCGATGACGTCCTGCATGGTGACCGCCCGGGTGAGGGTCGCCATCAGATGCAGGAGGTTGTAGAACGCCTCCGCGCGGGCCGGCCTGCCGAGGCTGGAGGAGGAGTCGCTCGGTTGTTGTCGCTCCGGTGCCGGTGGGGGAGTTATGCGCAGGGTGACGCCGGACGGATCCGGATACAGCTTCATGGACAGGTCGCGGCCGCCGGAGCACTGGGCGGCGCAGGCGGTGACCCGCTGGCTGAGCACCGCGGACCGGAAGCAGTCCTCGAACACCGACTCCTCCAGCCACGTCGCCACCTCCCAGGGCACTCTGCCCAGCACCTCGTCCACGCTGCCGCCGAGCAGTTCGGCCGTGGTGGGGCTGACATAGGTGATGCGGCCTTCCAGATCCAGCGCGACGAAGCCCTCGGGGAGCCGGTTGAGGCAGTCCATCGCCGCGACGGCACGCTCAGGTTCGGCGGCCTGGGCCCGCGTCGGAGGGAGGATGCGCGGCTCGCGTCCAGGCTGCACGGGACTGCCGCGCTCGGCCGCCCGCCGCATCAGGGCGCCCATCTGATAGCGGGCGGCATCGATCGCCTTCAACTCCTGAGAGGAGAGCTGGGGCGGGTGCGGCTCGGGCCACAACAGCACCAAGCCGCCCCGGTCGAGGGTGCCCGTGTGAATCGGAGCGGCCGCCACCGCGAAGTGGTACGGCAAAGCCAGCGCCGCCCCGGGAAAGTGGCGAGCCAGTTCCTCGTGATCGGGGACCCACACCAGGCGGCGCTCGCGCACCGCGGCGGCCACCGGAACGGGACTCTTCAACCTGACCCTGGCCCACGGCTTGGCGATCTGGCCCGGGAGCCCGATCGCGGTGTCCATCAGCAGGACCCGGCCGGCGTCCGCCAGGAGGTAGACCGCGCCGATGTGCGCGCCGGCATCGCGGACGGCCTGGTACAGCAGCTCATCCAACCCAGACGCGTACTGTCCGGATCCGGCGGCGAAACGGGCCGCGCCCCGCACGCCCTACCCCGTCTCACCCTGCGGCCGGCTCACAGCCGCATGCCGGAAATCGTGCATATTCGCACCATATGCGCCCAAGGTGTGAGCCAGGGCCCCCATAGCCGGATGCTGGTTCCCGCGTGACACGAGCGTGGATTTTCTTTGCCCTGAGCTGGGAGGAAGAAGGGCCGGGCCATGAGCTAACGGAACAACGCCACCAGGTCGTCCATGGCGATCACCAGAAGGCCGAGGACCAGCCCGGCCGACGCGGCGACGACCGCCCCGGGGAACGACACCGCGCCCGGCGCCGTCGACGCCGCGCCGCCGGCGAGCGCGACCACGACGAGCAGCGCGTTGCGGATCACGTGCCGGGCCGAGTACTCCGCGCCCGCCCGCCCGAAACAGTTGCACCGTGCCCGGACCCCCCGCTTCAACACGAGCGCGAGGCCCGCGCAGAAGCAGGCGCTCAGCACCGCGCCCCCGGCGAAGCCCGCCAGCGCGAACCCTCCCCCCAGGACGGGCGACGACCCGAGCGCGAGCACCACGAGCAGTTCCGCCCCCGTCAACACCCGCGCGACCAGGACGGAGGGCCTTCCCGGAAAGAGGCCGAGCGCCCCGATCGAGGCGGCGAACTCCGCCGGGTCGCGGACCTTGCCGACTCCTGAGGCGGTGAAGACCGTCACCAGCAACGCCCCGCAGGCGACCGTCGCGTATCCCATCAAGGCGTCACCCGTCATTCGGAGTCGCGGTAACCGGAGGCCTGGAGGCTGAACAACCGGGCATAGACCCCGCCCGTCCCGGCCAGCTCCTCATGCGATCCCTGCTCCACGATGCGGCCTCCGTCCAGCACGACCAGCGTGTCGGCCTCCCGTACGGCGCCCAGCCGGTGTGAGATCAGCAGGCTCGTCGCGCCCCGGCGGTGCTCCCGCAGCCGCGCGTGGACCTCGTGCTCGGCCTCGGCGTCCAGGCCGGAACTGGGCTCGTCGAGGATCAGCAGGTCCCGGCCTCCCCGGAACACCCCGCGCGCCACCGCCACCCGCTGCGACCGGCCACCGGAGAGCGCGACCCCGGCGGACGGATCCTCGGCGTCCTCCGACTGGAAGAAGACCCGCGTGAGCAGGGTGTCGTACCCGTAGGGCAGCTCCGCCAGCTCCTCGTGCACGCCCGCGCGGCGGGCCGCCTCCTCGACCGCGCCGCGATCGTCGAGCGACGCGAGGTTCCCCAGGCCGATGTTCTCGGCGGCGGACAGGTCGTAGACCATGAAGTCCTGGAAGACCGCGCTCATCCGATCCCGCAGCTCGGCCGGGTCGATCTCGCGGAGGTCGACGCCGTCCCAGGTGATGCCGCCGCGCTCGGGGTCGTAGAAACGGCACAGCAGCTTCACCAGGGTGCTCTTGCCCGAGCCGTTCCGGCCGACGAGACCGACGGTCCGGCCGAACGGAACGGTGAAGCTCACCCCCCGCAGCACCCAGGGATGCTCGGGGCCGTACCGGAACCAGACGTCGCGGAACTCGATCCCCTTCCGCAGCGGCTCCGGGGAGATCGACCGCGCCGGTACGACGAGGTCAGGTTCGACCGCCTCCACGTCCCGGAAGTGCTGGAAGAGCAGGAGCTGCTGGTGCGCGGAGGCGATGTGACCCACCATCGCGGCCAGGCTGCCCTGGACCCCCGCCACCGCCGCGACGAACATCGACACGTCGCCGACGCTCACACCCCCGGAGCCGGCCGCCACGATCACCCAGATCAGTCCCGCGCCCGCGATCGCGGCCGACAACGCGCCGAGGGCGGCCTGCACCCTCAGCTCGCGGCGGTCCATCGTCCGCCGTTCCGCGTCGGCCCGCCGCAACTCGGTGAGCATGCGCCCCTGCAGGAAACCGGCGAGGCCGAACAGCCGGACCTCCTTGACCGCCTTCAGATCGGAGAGGAGCTGACTGTAGAAGAGCTCGCGGCGCTGGACCGGGCCGAGCTTCCACAGCATCGCGGCCCGCCGCCGCGACAGCATGGTCTGCGCCACCAGCGCCGGGACCGTGCCGAGCAGGACCACTCCCGCGATGACCGGGCTGATCGCCGTCAGCGAGCCGAGCAGCCCACCGGCCGTGAGCAGCCCTCCCCCCAGCGCGAGAGCGCCCTGGACGACCTGGCTGGGCGTCATCCCGCCGCTCTGGTTGGCCAGGCGGAGACGGTCCAGGAACACCGGATCCTCGAACCGCGCCAGCCCGGGCAGCCGGTTGACCGCGGTGAAGAGCCGGTCCTGCGCGAGCAGGCCGGTGGCCCGGTTGAGCTCGCCTTGCAGGTAGTGCAGGACCTCGGGCAGCGTCGCCAGGGTGAGCCCCAGCAGGGCCAGCCCGCCGGCGAGCGCGAACACCTCGCCGTCGGCCGCGGCGACGCGGTCGAGCACCAGCTTGGTCAGCCAGGCGATGCCCACGGGGACCACGGACGACACGACGGTGGTCAGGACGAGCAGCGTCACCGTTCCCGGAGCGGCCCGCCAGGCCAGCCGCAGGGCGGGTACGACACCGCCGAGCGCGGCTCCGCGGCCGGTCCCGCTGTCAGGAGGCAACCGCACCGCTTCCCTTCGCGCCCAGCCTGCGGATCACTTTGCCCGTCACCCAGCGGGCCGGGAAGGGACCGTGCCTGCGGGAGTCCTGGTTCCGCGGGTGCTCGGCGTTGTCGCCGAGCACGACGACGGCGTCGGGGGGAACGACGGTGCCGGTACGCAGCGCCGGGGTCTCCCGCAGGTCGTCGGGAAGTGTCTCGCCGGGGAGCGCGGCGACCCGTTTGATCATCGTGATGAGGCTCTTCCGCGGGCCCAGCACGATCGGGCGCCCGTCCGGCCAGCCCAGGGGGCGGTCGGCGTTCAGCACCACGACGTCACCGCGGGCGATCCGGGTGACTCCGCACCGCCGTACCAGGACCCTGTCCCCGTGGGAGAGAGAGGGCTCCATGCTGGTGCCGACCACGGTCACCACGTGGAGGTTTCGCCGCAGCAGGACCGCCAGGGCGGCGAGCAGGCCGATGGCGACCGCGCAGGCCGCCAGCGGTAATGACCAGGAGTCCATGGATCACTTTCATGAGGTCGGCCACCGGCGTTCTACCGCGCGAGCAGGTCCTCGGGCCGGGGCGTCAGGAGCGAGTCGAGATCCCAGCCCGTCGCCACGACGACGCCCGACGCGTCCAGCATGCAGAGCGCGGGGAACTGCCTGACGCCGAAGGCTTTCGCCAGGGGCCCGTCGTACGGCTCGGCCGCGACGCCGCCGACCGGTTCCAGCGCGCTCACCAGTTCCTCGGTGGCGCCGCCCTCTCCCACGACGACGCTGACGATCGTCTGGTCGTCCCGATGGAGCTCCCTGGCCCGCTTCACGAACGTGGGCAGCCCTTCCTTGCAGGCCCGGCAACTGTCGGAGAAGAAGGCGACAATGGTCCAGGTCTTCAGCCGGTCGGCGGAGAAGGCGTTTCCGTCGGTCAGCAGCGCGTCGAAGGAAGCGGGAGAGGAACCGATCTCGGCAATCTTCACCGGAATCGACTCGGCGGCCGGGCGCGCCTCCTGGGATTCGCGCAATCTTCTGATGACTCCGATTGTCAGCAGGAGATTGAGCAGGCAGAACAGGCCGATGAATACAACTGCGACAGCCAACACCGTCACGGGGGATCTCCTAACAATGGCGAAAGGCCGGGGTCTCACGCTTCCGCACCGATGCGAAAGACCCCGAGCCCGTTCAGCGGCTCAGCAGGTCCCGCAACGCCCGATGCCTCCGTCGTCCCTGATGGGCGCCCAGTGGGCGCCGGCGCACTGAATGCAGTTGAACGCCTGAGCCTTGCGCTTCGGCAGGACCGCCGAGAGCAGGGCGTCACTCAGCCGACCGATGATCCCCATGGATCTCCCTTCACCGCGGGCGGAAACGCACGGGCCGGCGATTCTCTCACCGATAACCCCTGCCCCGCCCGACCGTTTCTTCCTCACTGATACTCATCAGCCTCGACAACGATGTCAAGAAGAAAGTTTCGCCCACTTGCCGGGTAATACGGCAGCGGATCAGCGGGCAATTTCCCGGCCATCTGACCGGCCGCGAAAACCGGTGGCACGGCGATCTGAGCCGCTGCCAGACTCCACGGATGACTGTCGCCCGCGTTGATCTGCTGATCCGCCAGCTCGATATCGCCTGGTCGCTGTTCGACTACCACGTGAAGGACCTCGACGATGCGATCTGCCTCTGGGAACCGGAGCCCGGCTGCTGGACCGTCCGGCCCGACGGCCAGGGCCGCTGGGTGGCCGACTGGGAAGTGCCGGAACCGGACCCCGTGCCGACCCTCTCGATCGGGTGGGTGACGTGGCACATCGGCTTCTGGTGGACGACCACCCTCGGGCACTGCTTCGGGACCGGAGCGCCTCCGCGTGAGGAGATCACCTGGCCGGGCACCGCCGCCGCCACGATCGACTGGCTGGGCGAGCTGAACGACGGCTGGCGGGCCGGGCTGCTCCAGCTCACCGACGCCGACCTCGACTCCACCGAAAGGACCGCCGGACTGCCGTGGGGGCAGGAGCAAACCCTGGCGAACACAGCGGGTTGGCTCAACATCGAGCTGACCAAGAACGTCGCCGAGCTCGGCCTGCTACGCCTCCTGCACAAAGCACGCGAACAGTAAACAAGTTGTTCACAACGGATAGTTGACAACAGTTCGTCTGTGGCGCCATCCTGGGCGCATGGAATCCGACCCCTTCACGGCTCCCGACCCCGACCAGGCGCGAGCGCACCGCGTACACGCGTCCCTGTTCCGCATCGCCGAGCGGCACGCGGCCACCGACGGGCAACGCCGACGACAGGTCCACCCCTCCGTCATCGGACCGCACGAAGCCATCAGGCTCGTGTCGTACCTGCTCAGCGGGTCGGCGCAGCTCGACGAGGGGGAGCCGGAGGTGGACCACGCCGACGTCACCGCCGCTCTGAGCCTCGTGCCACTGGCTCGGGGGGAGATGGACGGGCTGGAGGCCGGGCTGCTCCAGATGGCGCGGGGGCGCGGGATGACCTGGCAGGAGATCGCCTTCGGTCTCGGCCTGGGCACCCCGCAGGCCGCCAGGCAGCGGTACGAACGGCTGCTCGGCCGTACCGCCGCCGACGCGGAGTAGAACGGGGTGCCTTCAGTGGCGTCTGTCGTCGAATCTCCGGAGCAGGTTCGTGGTGGCGCGCTGGATGCGCTTGTCCGGTTTCGAGGACACGTCGGAGAGGGCGGTCACCCAGCCGAAGGTCCCTGCGTTGAAGACCCAGGCGCCGCTCTTCGCCTGGTAGAGGCTGGTCCGGTGGAAGTACGTGTAGCGCTTCTCGCCGCCGTGGTGCCCGCGGAACGGTGACTCGGAAAGCAGGATCTGCTCCTCGTCCGGGCGCGCCATGCCGCGCACGATCCCGTCGGCCTCGCCGGTGACCAGACCGTCGAGCCGGTCTCCCTTGTCGACGCCGGTCCCCGCCCAGAGCCAGTGCCGAGGGTGACGCACGACGAGCGGGTACGCCTTCGTGCACATGCCGATGTACTGCGTGCCCAGCAGACCTTGCTCCGCGTTGCTGCCCTCAGGCGAGAGGTCACGCCATCGCGTGGTGCGGCCGATGCCGCTCGTGACCGGGTCAGGGTCGCTCTTGTAGCACGTCATCAGGGGGAAGCCCTGCGCGTCCCGCTGAATCCTGACCTGGAAGTAGATGTTGTTGGCGGCGAAGAAGGCCAGGTGGGTGCCGTTCTGGACGGCGCGTTCGGCACGGTCCCGCATCGCCGCCGACCAGTACTCGTCATGGCCGCTGAACAGCACGGCCCGGTGGCGAGAGGGTCGCACCGTACCGTCGTGCAGGTCCAGGCTCGAAGCGTAGGAGACGTCGAGCCCCCGCTCTTCGGCCCACTTGATGAAGTTCAGGTCGAAATCGAACAGCGAGGGCAGGCCCCCTCCCGCGTACGGGCGGCCGAAGGTGACGGCGCGGGCGCGAGCCGGATAGTGCATGAGGAAGGAACGGCCCGAGACGGGCACGCCCGGATAGATCTTGCCGTCGGGCGAGACGGCGGTCAGCGAAGGATCGCCGGGCTGCACGTACCCCTTGTAGAGGTTGCGGCCGATGACGCCGTCCCCGGGGAACATGTTGTACGCCTGGTAGGTGGTGAAGGGGAGGACGACCAGGAAGTCGCTGACCCGCGCGTCGTCCCGCACCACGAACGGCGTGCACGCCCGGCGTCCGTCGGGGGTGGTGAAGCAGGCCACGTAGAGGCCGGACACCCAGAAGTCGGGCACCTCCATGCGCCAGGACGGCTCCCAGCCGCAGTGCACCGTCCCCGTGCCGGTGAGGAGCTTCGGCGCCCTCTGCGCCGCGCCGCGCACCTTCGATGACCTGGTCATCAGCCGGGCGCCCGCACCCCCGTAGTAGCCGAGCCGGTAGATCGAGATGACGTACTCCGCGCCGTCCCCCACCGAGACGTGGAAGGCCAGGCTCTCTCCGGCCGCCACACTGGTGGCCGAGGCGTACGCCTGGATGTAGTTGGGCCAGTCGTCCCGCGAGGCGCGTACGCCGTTGCCTTCCGGCCGCCAGTCGTCGCTGCCGTCCCGGAGGTTCTCCGCGAGGATGCCGCGCGGCCTGGGCCGGGCGCTGACCGCACTGGTGATCCCGCCCAGAATCCCGGCCGCGCCGATCGCCGCTCCGGCGCCGATGACCGTACGTCGTGAAGCTTCCACCCGCCACCCCATGATGATCACCTGGCATGCCGAAGCCGAGGCCACGTGGGCATGCGCGTACAGCAGTCTCAGAGAAGAAGTCGCGGGAGGGCCCCTGCCCCGCGTATCGGGCAGGGTCTCGCATCTCCCGCGATAACTGATTGTAACTGACTCTATCCTCATGGTGACGTATGTCGCCGTGCCGCAGAGTCACCCTGTGTCGATCAAGCGTCCGTGACCCCGGCGGTACCGGTCAGGCCCACTCCCAGCGGATTCCGTGGACGCCCGGACTGATGTCCGTCCCGGCGATGTGCGCAGAGTTCCACCCGCTGAGCCGGATTTCGCCCACGTCCACGGACGGGGTGGCGGTCGTCGGCTGGAAGACGCGGAAGCACCGCACCGGCGATCGCCCCGGCGCGAACTGCAGCGTCAGCAGATAGGAGTGGACCGGAAACCTGAACCACCTGTTGTAGAAGGTGCTCTCCGGGCCGGGACGGCGGTAGCCGAACTCGTACTCCACGACGTAGGTCTCGCCCTCGGCCAGCGGCCTGTCGAAGAGCAGCTCCACGGCGGTGAGCCCGGCCGCCTCGTCGGTCCTGACCCTGCCGGTCCTGCAGAACGCGGTGGACACGTCGTCGGGCAGCCGCGACCGCTCGTTGTAGTGGATGGCCACATGCCGGTCCACACCGTCCGACCTGGCCTGGAACACCGCACGGGTGCGTACGGCCCGCTCGTCCCGTTCAAGCCCGACGGTGAAGTGGTCGTGGTAGCTCAGCAGGGCGAGCTGCCCGTCGGTCGTGTTCTTGATCTCGGACAGGAGCCGCTGCAGGCTTCCCGAGACCGGGCAGAGGTCCCTGAACGGCACCGCCCCCGGTATGTGCCCCACCCATCTGCCGCGCGGCCGGGGCGGACCCAGGCTGGCCACCAGGGTGTCGCCGGGCAGGGCGAGGATCTCCTCCAGCGCGTGAAGCGCCCGGAGCGAGTGTGATCGCTCCGGGCGGCACTTGCCACGCTGCCAGTTGCTGAGAGAGGCCAGGCTGACCTGGATGCCGCGCTGGGACAGGCGGGCGTGCAGGCGTTCCAGGCTGAGACCGCGGGCGGTGATGGCCTCACGGAGTAGGTGGTCGAAGGGCTGCTCCAACGGGTAACCCTCCTTTTCCAGGAGTGATCATCCCGAATTTACAGCGCCTGTGTCAGAAAGTCAGGCTCCAGGCGTCGATGTAGCCGGAGTGATTGCTGTCCACGTCCGTCACCCGCAGCCGCCAGGTGCCGTTGGCGGGGGACTGGGAGGCGTTCGTGGTGTAGTTCTCGTGGATGATCGTGCCGTTGTCGTTGGGCGCCGGGTCGCGGAGCCGGTAGACGGTGCCGGTCGGGCCGATCAGGTCGATCTGCGCGTCACCGCGCCAGCCGTGGTGGACGTCGGCGTACACCTTGAGGGAGGCGGGCGCGTTGCCGGGCACGCCGCTGACGGTGATCGACGATTCCGCCTGGCCGAGGTCCGGTACGTCGTAGTTGGTGGTGTTCTCGAAGGTCCGGCCGCCGGTCTCGGGGCCGTAGTTCTCCAGCCAGTCGCCGGTGTACCGGGTGGTGTTCCCGCGCCGGGCGCCGCCGCTGTACGCGCTGGCGCCCTCGAAGTAGGTCCAGCCGCCGATGGTCTTGTCCGCCAGGGCCACGTAGGAGGAGCCGCTCTTGAGCCCGAAGTGCACGTGGTTGCTGCCCGCCGAGCCGCCGCAGGGGATCCGGGTGCTGGTCAGGCCGAGGTAGTCGCCCATCTGGACGGCGGTGCCGTTGGGACGGATCTCGTTGAGCAGGTGGTAGTACTCGGTGGTCCAGCCGTTGTCGTGGATGATGCGGATGTGCCCGCCGTTCGAGCAGATCCAGTAGGCCCGCCCGGACTGCGCGGCCAGCACGCTGCGGTCGGCGGCGCGGCTGTCCAGGTCTATCGAGCTCCACGGCCGAGGCTGCCCCGACCAGCCGTGGATGCCACCGATGATCCGCCAGGACGCGCCCACGGGGTACGGCAGCGACAGTCCCGTCGGCGTCGCCGTCTGCGTCGCCTTGGTCTGCGCGGCGAAGGTCTTCTTCTCGCCCCGGCTCAGCACCGACTCGGGCGCCCGCCTGGCCAGGGCGGCGAACTCGGGGGTGCCGTCCAGGCCGACCCGCCAGCCTCCGGCGGTCTTCTGCGCCAGGAACAGGTGGCCCTCGGGGTAGGCGCCCTCCACGTTCGGCGCCTTGATCACTGAAGATCCGAACACCCAGTCGCCACCGGGACTGGTGCGCTGCGGGTTGACCTCGTTGCCGGCGTTCGCCGCCACCAGCGAGGAGCCCTCGGCCCGGCTGCGGTCGGTCATCACCTGGACGACCGCCTCGTCGAGGGCGGGATCGGCGCTGGAGGTCGCGGCCGTCGACGCCGCGACCAGGACGACGATGCCCAGGATGGAGAGTAAGCGTTGCCTCATCTATGTGCTCCTTGTTCACCCGGAGACTGTTCTCGTCGGGTACGGTCTCCCAGGCGACACCGGGGCAACAAGGGCACCAATCGGCAGGTCAGCCAATACTGTGATAAATCCACATTTAACGCTGAATAGAGAGTGCGGATCTGCAGCTCACGCTCGGTTCCTGCCCGCCGGGGCATGAAATTTCAGCGTATGCACGATTGCCGGAGACGGTCTCGCGCGACCACTGACATTGGATGTCAGTGAAGCGGGGTTAGCGTCGCGGCATGCAGGAGTTCGACACGCGGACCGCCGACCGGCGGGACCGGCTAAGCGAGCCAGGAGTTCCCGGGGATCGGCGCGAGGCAGCGGTAGACGGCGTCCTCGCGGAAGGGGTAGCGCCGTTCGAGGTCGGCGTCCAGCCGTACACCCAGTCCCGGGGTCTCGGGTGGCAGCAGCCTGCCCGCCTCGATCCGGAACGGCTCGACCAGCAGGTCGGCGCGGAGCGGGTAGGCGGGCATGGGCCATTCCGCGCGCTCCCCGCCACCGGCGAAGGCGGCGTGGTAGTTGGCCGCCTGACACACGGCGCTGCCCCAGCAGTGCACCACCGTGCCGGCCCCGTGCGCGGCGAACACCGCGAGCGTCTCGCGCATCCCGCCGATCACCGTGGCGTCGGGCTGCACCAGGTCGTACCACCCGGCCTCGGCGCGCTCGACCAGCTCGCGGGCGGTCGTGACGATCTCCCCACCCGCCACCGGGCACCCCGCCGCCGCCCGCAACCGCGGATATCCGCCCGCGCGGGCCGGTCCGAGCGCCTCCTCAAGAAACGCGATCGGCCGCGAGGTACGGCTCCGCACGGCCTTCAGGAACTCCAGGACGTCCTCGACCGACTGGCCGGGGTCGGCGAGGTTCTGCGCCATGTCGATCGCCACGCCGATGCCGAGCCCGGCCGCCCGTTCCATGGTCCAGGCGGCCTTGTCCGCCTCATGGCCACGAGCCCTGATCTTGAACGTGTCGATGCCCAGCGCCGCGACCGCGTCCAACTCGGCGCTCATGGCCTCGCCGGACACCGAGTCGCCGCCGCTGGCGTACAACCGCAGTGAGTCGCTCCGCCGCCCGCCGAGCACCTCGTAGGCGGGCGCCCCCGCCCGCTTCCCGATCGCGTCGACCAGCGCGGTCTCGATCGCCGACAGCACGTGCCGCGCGGCCCCCTGCAGGCTCCAGTACCCCGTGACCAGCACGAGGTCCCGGTGGCGCTCGGCGGCGTCGGCCTCACGCCCGACCAGGTAGGGGGCGACGAGGTCGACGGTGGCGGTGAACACGTGCGGGGCGAACACCGCGAGGTACCCCTCGCCTAGCCCCGTGGTCCCGTCGTCGAGCGTCACCTCGACCAGTCCCGTCGTCCGCCACCCCGACGGCAGCGCGACGGTGACCTCCAGGTTGTCGGGATCGGCGTACGGCGCGCTCAGGAGGACCGCCCTGACGGCCGCGATGCGTGCGGACACGCGAGGACGCTAACATGCCGGTACCCACTCGGGAAAGCGTTTTCCAATCGAATCAGGTGCCGCCGGGCTTGAGCAGACCGGTCTCGTACGCCGCCGCCACCGCAGCCGCCCGGTCGTTCACCTCAAGCTTGGCGAACAGGTGCAGCAGATGCGTCTTCACCGTCGCCTCGGTGATGAACAGCTTCGCCGCGACCTCACGATTGGTCGCGCCACGGGCGATGAGCCCGAGCACCTCAAGCTCTCGCCTGCTCAATGTCCGCTGCTCCGGAGCGCGGGCCTTCTGTGTCAGCACGCCCGCCACGGAGGGGGACAGCACCGTCTCGCCGCGAGCCGCCGCCTGTACCGCGCGGCGCAGGTCGGCGCGCGGGGTGTCCTTCAGCAGATAGCCGATGGCGCCCTGCTCGATCGCGGGCAGGACGTCGGCGTCGTCGTCGAAGGTGGTCAGGACCAGCACCCGGATGCCCGGCGCCTGCTCGCGCAGCCGGCGGATGACCTCCGCGCCGCTCATCTTCGGCATGCGCAGGTCCATGAGCACGACCTCGGGGTCGGTACGCATGGCCACGGCGAGCGCCTCCGGCCCGTCGGCCGCCTCGCCGACCACCTCGAAGGCGTCGTCGGCACTGAAGATCCCGAGCAGCCCGTCGCGGACGACCGGATGGTCATCCACGATGATCATACGAATCGGCATGTCTCACCCCGCGTTTCCGGAATCGGAGCCGGCGGGGATCGCCGGAACCGTGGCGGAGATCCCCGTCCCCTGCCCGGGGGCCGTCTCGATCGCGAAGTCACCGGCCAGCCGGGTGACGCGCTGACGCATCGCGATGAGGCCGAACCCGTCCGAGCAGCCCGCCTCCCGAGGAGTGAAGCCGGCCCCGTCGTCACGCACATCCAGCGCCACCACGTCCTCCATGTACGACAGGGTGAGGCCGACCCGGGTGGCCGAGGCGTGCTTGCCGACATTGGCCAGCGCCTCCTGCGCCACCCGCAACAAGGTGATCTCCACCTCGGCGTGCAGCGGCCGGGGCTCGCCGGTGACCGACACGGCGGCGGGTACACCGGCTGACCGCGACCACTTCGCCGCGATGTCGTGCAGCGCGGCGGCGAACTGCGCCTCGTCCAGCGGCGCGGGACGCAGCGCCTGCACCGACCGGCGGGCTTCGGTCAGGCTCTCCCTGGCCAGGATGCGTACCGTGTCCAGGCGGGAGCGGGTGGCAGCCACGTCGTCGATCACACTGTCGGCGGCTTCGAGCTGGGTGAGGATGGCGGTCAGCCCCTGCGCGACGGTGTCGTGGATCTCCCTGGCCATTCGTTGCCGCTCCCCGAGCACCCCGGCCTCACGAGCGCGGGTCAGCAACCGGGCCTGCAGATCCGCGTTCTCCTCCGCGAGCGCGGCCAGTTTCGCGCCGGTCTCCTTCAACTGCGTGATCATCGCCTTGCGCTGATCGTTCTGATCGGAGATGGCCTGGACGACCAGGCCGATGGTGGAGGCGACCAGCACCGCCACGAGGAAGGAGAAGAGCATCTCGCTCGGGCTCCGCCCGCTCTCGGGGCGAGCCGCGACCATCACCCCGGCCGTCGCGGCCACCCCGCCGTACGCCCACCACCCGGGCAGCAGACCGAAGGCTTGGACGAACGCCCCGATGCCCGTCACGAAGAACACCGAGTCGATCCTGATCAGCGCCCCCACGGCGGCGAGCAGCACGACGAAGTAGACGATCACCACCACCGGCCGCTCGATCCAGCCGGGGTGCGACGCGACCAGGAACCAGTGCCAGGCTCCGGCGAACAAGGCCAGGGCCAGCGCCTCGGGCCTCCACTCCCGCAGCAGGGAGAAGACCATCGGAAGCAGGATGAACAGGTATGGCAGTAAGGGCCAGGCGCGATCCCAGCGCGAGGCGTCGGCGCTCGTCACCACCGGAACGCTCTGACGGCGAGGCCCCCGGCGACGACGAATATCGCGACCATGACGCCCAGGGTAACCGGCGACATCGCGCTTCCCACCCAGCCGTCGCGGACCGCCTGGACCGCGGGGGCCATAGGCGTCAGGTCACCGATGGCACGCATCGAGCCGGACGTGACCTCGCGGGGGATCATGGCGCCGGAGAGGAAGACCATCGGAAAGAAGAGGCTCAGCCCGATCACGGTCGCCGTGCGTCCACTGGGGACGAGCGCGCCGACGAGGAGGCCGATGGAGCTGAGGCTGAGCGCGCTGAGCGTCCACGCCAGGAGAACGTGCGCCACGTTCGCGGGCGCCGTCAGCCCATAGGCGACCAGGCCGATGACGATCAGCAGTACCGTTCCGAGCGCGGCCAGCAGCATGTGGGCGGCCCACTGGGCGCCGAACAGCATGACGGGCGAGGCGGGCGTGACGCGCAGCCGCTTCAGCACCCGGCGTTCCCGGTACTGGGCCAGGGTGGCCGGGAGGATGACCAGCGCGGCCAGGCCGATGACGAAGACGCTCAGCATCGGCACCGTGGCGTCGATGACCGGCAGCCCGCCCGGCAGCGGATTGCCGTTGCGCATCTTGACCCACATCAGGATCGCCGGGAAGGCCAGGGCGAAGAACGCCGACATCGGATCCCGCACGATCAGCTTGAGCTCGACCGCGATGACCTGCGTGAGGCCCTTCATGCCAGTTCCCTTCCGGTCAGCGCGAAGTACGCCTCCTCCAGTGACGCCTCCTCCAGTGACGCGGACCGCCCCTGGGCGATCAGCTCGCGCGGGCTGCCCTCGGCGATGACGCGACCCCGGTCGATGATCGCGATACGGTCGCACAGCGCCTCGGCCTCGTCCATGAAGTGGGTGACCAGCACGACGGTGACCCCACGCGCCCGCATGTCACGAATCAGCCCCCAGGTGGTACGGCGGGCGGCGGGGTCCAGGCCCGTGGTCAGCTCGTCGAGGAAGACCACCTCCGGGTTGCCGACCAGGGCCAGCGCGATGAACAGCCGCTGCTTCCAGCCGCCGGACAGTGTCGCGAAGCCGGCGCGCCGCTTGTCCGCCAGCCCCCACTCGTCCATGAGTTTCCGCCAGTCGGCGGGCTTGTCGTAGAAGGAGGCGTACATCCGTAACGCCTCACCGACCTTGATCGCGTCGGGCAGGGCCGCCTCCTGCAGTTGGACGCCGATGCGCTGCAGCAGCCCGCGCCGGTCGCTCTGCGGGTCCAGCCCCAGCACCCGCAGGACGCCGCCGTCTCGCCGCCGCAACCCCGACGCGCACTCCACGACCGTGGTCTTCCCCGCCCCGTTCGGGCCGGCGATCCCGAAGATCTCGCCTTCCTCCACCTTCAGCGACACGCCGTCCACCGCCTTGGTAGCCCGGTAGCTCTTGCGCAGGCCGTCGATCTCGATCACTGTCATGCTCCGAGGATCACCGTCGGGCGCCGCCGCCGAAATCCACCGAACGGTTGATGGGCGTGCCCACTACGCGGACCGGCCCGGTCAGGGAGCATCGCGGAGGTTCGTCCGCGAACGGATGTAGCCCGGTCACGTCCGGGGTCAGCCCAGCAGCGTGACCGGGAGGGCGGTCAGCCGGCTTCCTTGGATGCCGCCCAGATCGATCTGCTGGAGTTCGGCGAACGGCACCGCCAGGCGCGCGCCGGGGTAGTCGGTCCTGAGCACCTCCACCAGCGCGCTCAGCTCGAGTTGGGCGAGCTGGGCGCCGGTGCAGTAGTGCGGCCCCGCGCCGAAGGTGAGGTCGGGCCCGATCGAGCGGCCGGGATCGGTGTTGATGCCCTGGATGTCGACGAGCACCGGGGAGCGGGCCGGGAGCCGTACCCCGGCGAGATCGAGGTCGTCGGAGGTGAACCGCCAGAGGGTGAAGGGCGCCGGGGAGTGCAGGCGCAGCGTCTCCCGGACGAACTCGTCGATCGCGACCCCCTCCCCTGCGGGGCGGTCGGTGTCGAGGACCCGCGCGAGCAGGAAACCCAGCGACGGGTCGGTGGTGAGCTGTCCGGCGTAGATCAGCGTGAAGAGCAGGTAGTGCAGGTCCGCCTCGGTGATCTCGTCTGGGACCCGATCGCGCAGCTCGACGGCGAGGCCGTCCCGGCCGTCGTGAAGCGCGGCGGCGGCCAACTCCGCGAACGCGCCCATGGCCGCCCCCACCTCCTCGGGATCGCCGCTGTACATCCCCCGGCAGGCCGCGATGGCCCGGTCCACCAGGTCGAGCGGCACACCGAGCACGTCGCAGACCACGCTGAGGGGGTAGCGCGTGGTGAAGTCCGCCATCAGGTCGGTCGTTCCGCCCCCGGCGGCGACCTCGGCGAGCGACTCGCGGGCGATCGCCGTGATCCGCTCGGCGAAGCCCCGCATCCGCCGGGCGGTGAAGAGCGGGGCGTGCGCGCGGCGCAGTCGCTCGTGCGCCGGGCCGTCGAGAGTGGTGAGCGACGGCTGCGCGGCGGCGGTCGGTTCGAGACCCGCGATCCGGGGATCCCAGTCCACCGGCGCGTACGCGGGGTCCTTCACGATGCGCGGGTGAGCGAGGACCTCCCGGGCCAGCGCGTGGTCGGTGACGATCCAGGCCGGGCCGCCGGCGGGGGCGTCGGCGCGGACGATCGGGCCCAGTGCGCGCAGGGCGGCGTGCGCGGGGTGGGGTTCGCCGAGGCCGCGGACGGTGACGGCGAACGGGTCGATGCCGGCGTGCGGCGCGTTGGACATCGGTGCTCCTGGGGAGAAGGCGGTCAGGATCGGGCCGGTTCCGTCGAGGAAGGGGCGGCGGCGGTGGCCGGGATGAAGGCGGTGGCGATGAGCCCGAGCAGGAGGAGGCCCGCGGCGAGGTAGCCGGTGAGGGTGATTCCCTCGGTCATCGCCACCCGGGCCGCGCCGGCGACGGCGGCGGTCTGCGGATCGGAGGCGAGGGAGGCGATCGCCGCCCCGGCGCTGTCGGTGACGGTGCCGGCGAAGCGCTCGGCCTGCGCGGCCGGCATACCGGTGGCGGTGAGGATCTGGCCGAGCCTGGCGCCGAGAGTGCTGAAGAAGACCGTGGTGAGTACGGCGATGCCCAGGGCGAAGCCCAGCTCGCGGGCGGCGCTCTGGATGCCGGAGCCCTGCCCGGCACTGCCGGAGGGGATGTCGGCGAGGACGACATTGGTGACCTGGGCGGTGGCGAACCCGACGCCGACGCCGTACAGGAGGAGGGCCAGTGCGATCGCCCACCAGGAACTGTCGGTGGTGGCGGTCAGGGCCAGCCCGGCCAGGCCGGCGATCTCCAGGATCAGGCCGAGGCGGACCAGCCCGACGGGGGTGAGCTTGCCGGTCATCCCGAAACTGGCGCCGCTGGCGAGAAAACTGCCCGCGGCCAGGGGGACCAGCGCGAGGCCGGCCTGGAGCGCGCTGTAGCCGAGGGTGAACTGCAGCCACAGCGGGAGCACCGCGACGATGCCGAACTCGCCCAGCCCGATGATCGAACTGGCGATGTTGCCGTTACGGAAGGACACGACCGAGAACAGGCGGACGTCCATCAGAGCCCGGCTGGGATCGCCGCTCCGCGCGAGGGCCGCCTGCCGCCGAACGAACCCGGTCAGCGCCAGAGCGGCCAGGCAGAGCGCCACCAGGACGGGGGAGGGGCCGCTGTCCCAGGAGAAGCCGAGGACGGTCAGCGGCTCGACGGTGGCGAGCCAGCCGAGGGTACGCCCCTCGACGAGTCCGAAGGCGAGCAGGCCGAGCCCGAGGACCGACAGGACCGCTCCGACGGCGTCGACGCTGCCGCCGGTTCGGGGCGAGGGCGCCAGGAATGCCAGCGTGCCGAGGCAGATCAGCAGGGCGAGGGGGAGATTGATGCCGAACGCCCAGCGCCAGGAGGCGTGTTCGGCGAGCCAGCCGCCCAGCAGCGGGCCGAGCGCCGAGGCGGCGCCGATGGTCGAGCCCCAGACGGCGAACGCCTGACCGCGCTCCTTCCCGGTAAAGGTCGCGTTCAGCAGCGAGAGCGAGGTCGGCAGGATCATCGCGGCGCCTGCTCCCTGCAGGAATCTCGCCAGGATGAGCAGGCCGCCGGTGGACGCCAGGCTGGCCAGCACGCTGGTGGCGCCGAAGACGACGACGCCCGCCAGGAAGACTCGGCGGGCGCCGAGAAGGTCCGCCAGACGGCCGACCAGCAGGAGCAGCGCCGCGACGACGATGGCGTAGGACTCCTGGGTCCACTGCGCCTGAACGGAGGTGATGCCCAGGTCCTCGATGAACGCGGGGACGATCACATTGACGATCGTGGTATCCACCACGATCAGCGCGACACCGAGAGAGATGGTGATCAAGCCAAGCCATCGGCGGGCAGGAGAAGCGGCAGACACCTATATACCTCCATGGTGAAGTAATTCCACGGTGAAGTTATATTTGGGGCGGTAAGTTGTCAAAGCGCGGATGGCACGGGAGGGAAGGCGGCGGACCCAGATGGAGGAACCGATGCTCGGCGGCGTCGCGGCGCAGCGTGAACGGCTGGTGGAAGGGCTCATGGCCTACGGCGCGAGCTTCACCGAGCTGGGCCGCCGCTTCGCCGTCAGGCTCGGCGTGCACTCCACCGACGCCTTCGCCCTCCTGGAGATCACCGCCGCCGAGGAGAAGGGCGTCCCACTCTCTCCGGCCCTGCTCAGCAAGCGCATCTCCCTGTCCTCGGGAGCCATGACCGCCCTGCTGAACCGCCTCGAACAGGCCGGGTACGTCGTCCGTACCCGTGAGCACACCGACCGGCGGATCGTCACCCTGCGCAGCGGCCCGCACGTCAAGGAACTCGCCGCCGAGTTCTTCGGCCCCGTCAACGAACGCCAGGACGCCATCCTGGCCCAGCACCCGCCCGAGCTGCTCGAACAGCTCCAGGCCGTCCTCGACCGCCTGGTCACCACCGTGGACGACGCGCTACGCGACCCCTGACCCTCGTCAGGAGCTGTTGGAGACCCACACCATGACGAGGATCGCGACCATGATCAGGACAGGCCACAGGATCGCGAACACGATGTCACGCTGCCTGCGTGCCGGCACTTCGGCGGAGATCGCCCCGACCTCCTGAGTACGGGTGGCCCCCGCCACCACGGTGGCCTGCGCGAGTGGTGGCCGGTTCGCGGGGAGGGGTCTGGTGGCGAGGGAGTGTACGGCTTGCCCGACGGGGTCGGGTAGCCAGGCTGATTCGGTGAACAGGTCGAGGACCGTGGTGCGGTCGGTGGCGCTGTCGGCGAGTTCGTCGAGCAGGGCGGTGGCGGTCGGGCGCTGTTCGGGTTGTTTGGCCAGGCATTGGGCCACGACGGCGCGCAGCTTGGGCGGGAGTGCCCGCAGGTCCGGCTCGTGGTGGACGGTGCGGTACCACAGGCCTTGCCAGGAGCCGGTGCCGAACGGTCCTTGCCCGGTGGCGGTGTAGGTGAGCAGCGATCCGAGGCAGAACACGTCGCTGGGCGGTCCTACAGGGGTGCCGTCCAGTTGTTCGGGGGACATGAAGCCGGGCGTGCCCACGGCCATGCCGGTGCCGGTCAGTCTGCTGCCCTCGACGGCCACCGAGATGCCGAAGTCGATGACCCGGGGGCCGTCGGAGGCCAGCAGCACGTTGGAGGGTTTCAGGTCCCGGTGCACCACCCCGGCCGCGTGGATGGACTCCAGTGCTTCGGCCAGTCCCGCTCCCAGGGCGAGAACGGCTCTCTCCTGCCATGGGCCGTGCTGTTTGACGGCCTGATCCAGCGACAGGCCGGGCACGTAGGCGGTGGCGAGCCAGGGTGGCGTGCCCTGCGGGTCGGCGTCGACCACGCCCGCGGTGAAGAACCCGCTCACCGTGCGGGCCAAGGCGACCTCGCGGGCGAAACGGTGGCGAAAGTCCTGATCGTCGGCGAGATCGGAGTGAACCACCTTCACCGCCACCCCACGGCCGGTCTTCGAGCGGCCTAAATAGACCCGGCCCATTCCCCCCGACCCCAGCCGCGCCTCAATCCGGTAGGGCCCTACCTGCTGCGGATCCTCCGGTTGCAACGCCTGGAACACACGCCACTCCATCCGTGATCACATGCCTGCTAGACATTAGCGACTAAGGGTTCCAAAAATCATCTGTGCCTGATCTCGGAGCTCCGAGGGCCGAACACGCTCTCGGCCGGGAGCCGGAGCGTAAGCGTCGAGCAGGCGGGGCCGGGCATGCGGGACATCTCGGCGGAAGCCCCTGATCACCCGATCTTGAATATGCGCCGGGCCGCCTCGCCCAGGAAGTCGGCGCGGGCGGCGTCGGACAAGTCGAGCTGTTCGACCTGGGACAGCGCGCGGTCGTGCGGAAGCTGGGGCCAGTTCGTACCGAACATGACCTTCCCGCGGCCGTAGGTGTTCATGAAGTGCACCAACTGCGGCGGGTAATACCGGGGCAGATAGGCGGAGGTGTCGATGTAGACGTTGTCGTGCTTCCAGGCCACGCCGATCATCTCGTCGGTCCACGGGTATCCGATATGCCCGCCGACGATCACCAACTCGGGCAGGTCCAGGGCGACCCTGTCGAGGTACGGCACCGGCCGCCCGGTCTCGGAGGGCTTCAACGGCCCCGTATGCCCGACCTGGGTACAGAACGGGACATCCAACTCCACACAGGTGGTGTACAGCGGGTAGTACCGACGGTCGTCAGGCGGCAGCTCCCACAGCCACGGCACCACCCGCAGACCCACGAACCCCAGTTCCTCCACCGCGCGGCGCAGCTCGCGGACCGCCTGAACCGGCCTGGCCAGATCGACGGAGGCCACGCCCGCGAAGCGGTCAGGATGCGCGCGGGTGAAGGCGGCGACGTCGTCATTACTGATCACCCACCCGCCCGGACGGTGCCAGGCCGACAGAAGCAACACATCCACGCCCGCCTTGTCCATCAGACCGACAAGCTCGTCGGGGCCGACGTCCCTGTTGACCAGTTCTGCGCTTCCCGATTTCTCGAACAGCCGGACGATCTCCGGCATCGCGAGCCTGTCCGTACGGTTCCC
Source organism: Nonomuraea sp. NPDC046570 (assembly GCF_040645915.1). NCBI lineage: Bacteria > Bacillati > Actinomycetota > Actinomycetes > Streptosporangiales > Streptosporangiaceae > Nonomuraea > Nonomuraea sp. NPDC046570. Next base: position 178,994 of record NZ_JBEYZF010000008.1, read on the forward strand.
GAGTGTGGGCTGCGCCCAAGCATCGATGATCACCATCTCAGCGTTCCGCACCGAGGCCCCACCGGCAACGGCGAAACCCGCTCACCGAGCGCGGCGGCTACGGTGACCCTGCAAACTGTCCGAGACACATGACACTCGCGCTCATGACCATCGTGTACGACACCGCTCCGACCCGCGCCGAGGAACGCCATGCACAAGTCAAGAGACGAGGAGGATCACCATGACCGCCCACGAGCCCGAGCAGGAGACCGAGTTCCCGCCCCGGATAGGCAAGATGGCCAGGCGAGTGCTGGCCCTGAACGGATACACACGGTACGAGCAGCTGACCAGGACCACTCCGGCCGAACTTCTCAAGATCCACGGAATGGGGAAGAAGGGCATCGAGATCCTGCGCGAGGAACTCTCGGCCAGAAACCTGTCATTCGCCGACGGTTCCTGATCGGGCTCCCGCCGAACCACACAGGGTTCGACCCCAGTGCCATCCACCACCGCTCTGCTCAGTAGTCGTCGAGGTCTTCCCACAGCAGCCAGCGATGCTTGTCGAACAGCCAGTCGTGCGTCAGCCGTACCCGTGTGACATGTTCGGCGAGCATGAGGGCGAACGCGCGGAAGTCGCTCGGGCGGCCACCGGGGAAGCTGTCGGCCAGCTCGCCGAACAGGTACGGCTCATCCCCCTGCCTGATGAGCGGATCGTCCGACAGCTCCCTGAACTGCAGAATGGTGACCGGGCGCGAGGCTACGTAGTAGTCCAGGCTGTGGCTGTTGACGCCGGAGTAGACGTTGAAGGCCCGGCCCCTGGCCGACAGGTCCCGCAGGATTTCGTGATCCGAGCCCGTGTCACCGTAGGTGGGCTCCACGACCACCACCCAGGAACCCAGCGCTCCGGCTATCGCACTGCAGGCCACCCCGGCGACCTCGCGCGCCTCGAAACCCTCGTTCTCGGCCTCGATCACATCGAACCGGCGCCCGGTGTCCCGCCCGCTGCCGAAGACCACCGCGACCTCGTCGAGATCGAGCCCCTCGCACCAGGTGACGCACATCGTCTCGTCGAAGTAGCCGACGACGTCCCGGTAGTACTCCTCCGCTTCGTTCACCGGCGACCCTTCCGTCAGAGAGCGCCGACCGATTCGGCCGGCGCTCACATTCTGGGCCTCAGATCGTCGGGCGGCGGACAGTCGCTGCGAGGGCGCGGTGCCGGAGATCGCCGCCAAGGCGCCGGTCCCGCGACTTGAGTCTCCAGCCGCTGGAAGGTCCACACTCAAGGCCATGAACGACGACGGTCCCGAACTGCTGACCATCGGGCAGCTCTCCCAGCGCACAGGAACGCCGGTGCGAACCACCCGCTACCGGATTGCGGGCCAGTACTCCGGCCTTCAGGCCGGGAATGAAGGCCCGCGTGGGAGGGAGGCCCGGGCGTGTTCTGAACGGGGTGGTTCTGCTGCTCGATGTACTGGCGCAGGACGCTGATCGGTGCGCTGGCGACGCTCCCGGCGAAGTAGGGGCCCGACCACAACTTGTTCGCCCGGTGGTAGTGCGCGGCCAGTTCGCCGAACTCTTGGCGCATCCTGCGGGAAGAGACGCTCTTCAGCGAGTTGACCAGCTTGGACAGGGCCACCTCGGCGGGAAGTTCACCAGCAGGTGGGCGTGGTTGGCCTCGCCGTTGAACTCGGCCGGCTCGGTCTCGAAGTCGGCGCACACCTCGCGCATGATCTCCTGCATGCGCTCCAGGTGGTGCCCGGTGAACACGCGATGCCGGAGCTTGGTCACGAAAACCATGTGCGCGTGCAGGACGAGAACGCAGTGTCTACCGGTTCTGATGTCTCCATAATCGTGGTGTGCGGCTGCGGTACAACTTTCGCCTCTACCCGACCCCGGGTCAGCGTCAAGCGCTGGCGCGGGCGTTCGGTTGTGCGCGGACGGTGTTCAACGACGGGCTGCGCATGCGGCAGGACGCCCGCGAGCAGGGCATGCCGTACATCTCGGATGGGGATCTGTCCAAGCGGGTGATCACGCAGGCGAAGACGATGCTGGAGCGCTCCTGGCTGGGCGAGGTGTCGGCGGTCGTGCTCCAGCAGGCGCTGGCGGACCTGAACTCGGCCTACCGCAACTTCTTCGCCTCGGTCACCGGCATGCGCAAGGGGCCGAAGGTCGCCGCGCCTCGGTTCCGCTCCCGCAAGGACCACCGGCAGGCGATCCGCTTCACCAAGAACGCCCGGTTCGCGATTACTCCGGGCGGGATGCTGCGGCTGCCGAAGATCGGGGACGTGTCGGTCGTCTGGTCGCGGTCGTTGCCGTCCGAGCCGTCGTCGGTGACGGTGATCAAGGATGCCGCGGGACGGTATTTCGCGTCGTTCGTGGTCGAGGTGACAGACGAGCCGTCGCCGGAGGCGACGGCCGAGATCGGGATAGATCTCGGCTTGGCGCATTTCGCGGTCCTGTCGGACGGGCGCAAGGTGGACAACCCGCGCCTGCTGCGGCGTGCCGAACGCAGGCTGCGCAAGGCGCAGAAGTCGCTGTCTCGCAAGGAGAAGGGTTCGGCGAACAGGCGGAAGGCCAGAGGGGTGGTCGCCAGGGCTCACGCCCGAGTGACCGACGCGCGCCGGGACTGGGCACACAAGCTCTCCACGCAGATCATCCGTGACAACCAAGCGGTGTACGTGGAGAACCTGTCGGTGTCCGGGCTCGGCCGTACCAGGCTGGCCAAGAGTGTGCACGACGCGGGCTGGTCCCAGTTCGTCAGCATGCTGGAGTACAAGGCGAAACGGTACGGGCGCACCTTCGCCAGGATCGACCGCTGGTTCCCGTCGAGCAAGCTGTGTTCGGCGTGCGGAGCGCTCGCCGACAAGATGCCGTTGAACGTCCGGGCCTGGGAGTGTGCCTGCGGCGCATCCCACGACCGGGACGTCAACGCTGCGATCAACATTCTCGCCGCTGGACGAGCGGAGAGGCTAAACGCCTGTGGAGGGACGGTAAGACCAGACCCCGCTCTGGCGCGACCCGACGAAGCAGGAACCCGCTCCAAGCTGCCCGCCTTCTCAGCGGCGTAGCAGGGGAAGATCCCCGCACTTCAGGGCGGGGAGGAAGTCAAAAGGTCGAAGTGCCCAAGGGCCTCCGCGTCAAGGTGAACTCCGACTCAGGGAATCTGACGCTGACGGACCTGTCGGGCGAGTTGGTAGCCACCAGCGACTCCGGGGCGATCGAGGCCAGCGGACTGACGGGCAAGCAGGTCGTCACAGAGACCGACTCGAGCGATATGACCCTGGCCTTCGCCGGGCAGCCGGACAAGGTCAGGACCGCCACGGAATCGGGCAAGACAGTGATCCACGTACCGCAGGGGCCGTACAACATCGTGGCCAAGACGGACTCCGGGAACAAGGACATCACCGCCGCCGGCGACTCCTCGGCCCAGCGTTCGATCGAACTGTCCAGCGACTCTGGGGACATGGAGGTTATGACACCCTGACGGAGGCGTTCCCCGCAGGCTTCCTGATCATGGAGATTGGGAAGTCTGCCCAGTTCAATGAGCCAGGTCGGCCAGGCGTCGCTGGTGGTAGCCGTGCGAGTCGGATGACCTGCGCGGATGGCATTTTCGGCAGGCGCAATGCCCCGACTCGTTACAGCCAGCTTTCGCGCTGTCGCTGCAGCCCGTCGAGGATCAGGTCGAGTCCGACGTCGAACTCCTCGGTATATGCGTAACCACCCTTCAGGGCGCGGTCGGCGATCATCTCGGCGAGGTGGGGGAACTCGTCGCGGGGCATCTGCTTCATGATCGAGCCCGCCACGTCCTCGAGGTCGGCGGGCGACGTGAAGGGCAGGCTGAGCTCCTGCAGCGTGAACCCGTAGATGTAGCTGTCCAGCATCGAGAGCGCGTGTGCGGCGCCGGAGATCGAGAAGCCGCCCGAGCGCAGGCAGCCGATGACCGCGTTGTGGTGGCGCAGAGTCGCGCGGCCGGGGTTTGTCCGTGAGTCCATCAGGCGGATCGCCCACGGGTGCCGGACCAGTGCGCCGCGCATCGAGGCTGCCCGCAGTCGCATCGCGGCCCGCCAGTCGATGTCATCCGGCGGGAGCTCGATCTCGCCGAAGACGAGGTCGACCATGCCGTCAAGGATCAGGTCCTTGTTGCGGAAGTGGTGATACAGCGACATGGCCTCGATGCCGAGCCGCTCGGCGAGCCTGCGCATGCTCGGCGCCCCGTTGCCGCCCTCGTCCGCCAGGGCGACCGCCGTGCGGAGCACGATCTCCTTGGTGAGCGAGTTACGGCGGGGTGCAGGCGTGTCGGCTGTGTCCGTGGCCACGAGGTCCTCCTGCTTGGTCTGCTCGAACGGGCTTGACAACCTTACACTGCAAGGTTGTACCTTACGGCGTATGGGTAGGTGGCGGCAAGCAGAGGAGAAGGTCGTGGAACCGATGCCAGGCACGGGCAAGAGGATGTGCGTCGTCGGCGCGTCCGGGAAGCTCGGGCGCTACATGGTGCAGCACGCGTTAGACCGGGGGTACGAGGTCGTGGGCGTCTGCCGAGAGCAGAGCGTGACCAAGCTCGCCGACTTCGAGGGACGGATCACGGTGATCCCCGGAGCGACCAACGACCGTGCGGTCATCGCCCGGGCGGTGAACGGATGCGACGCCGTCCTCACGGTCCTGGTGCCGTGGGGGAGAAACCACTACGCCTCCGGTACGGCCCAGGCCGTGCTCGACCACGCACGTCCGGGTGCCCGCTTGGTGTTCTCCTGCGGCTGGCACATCACCCGCGACGGGAAGGACGTGTACACCCGGAAGTTCAAGCTGTACGCGGCCGTGTTCGGGCGGCTGGCGAAGCTTGCCCGTGTCGTGGACGTGGACGACCAGGTGGACGCCTGCCGGAGGATCTTCACCAGTGACACCCGCTGGACGGTCGTGCGCGGCAGCGACCTGGAGGAGGGCGACAGTCAGGGCCTGCCGGTGTGGAGCAGGCACGTGGGCGACCCTGTCCTCGCGAGCAACATGACCCGTCGCGTGGACTACGCCCGTTTCATGGTCGAGGCGGTGGAGAACGACGCCCTCGTCCAAGAGGCCCCGGCCATCATCGGCCGACTGACCCCGTCAGCCCTCGCGCACACCGGCAATCCGGCGTGAAGGCCGTGCAGGTTCCCGAATCCGACGCGCGTACCCGCCACAGCCGGATTCGGCCGGCCGGACCCGTACACCGCGGAAGGACCCAACCGTGACCGCACCGAAGACGCTCGCGAGGATCGCGGGCCTCCTGTATCTGATCGTCGCCGTGTTCACCATCTTCGCCGGGCTGGTGAACACGAGCATCGTCGAATCAGGGAACGCAGCGGCCACGGCCGACAACATCGACACCTCGGCGACTCTGTTTCGCATCGGCATGGTCAGCGAGTTGGTGGGGGCGACGGCCTTCCTGTTGACGGGCATGGCCCTGTATCTGCTGCTCAAGCACGTCAACCAGATGGCTGCCGCCGCGATGGTCACCTTCGTCGCGGTCAGCGTCGCGATCCAGAGCCTGAGCCTGCTCAACCAACATGCGGCGCTGACGATCGCCACCGGCCAGGTCGGCACCGGCGCCTTCGGCCCGGCAGGTTCCGACCAGCTGACCCTGCTGTTCGCCGGTCTGCAACGCGACGGGTACCTCATCGCCCAGACGTACTTCGGCCTGTGGCTGCTGCCGCTGGGTTACCTGGTCGTCAAGTCGGGCTACTTCCCCAAGGTGCTGGGCGTCCTGCTGATGATCGGATGCTTCGGCCACCTCGTGGACGTGTTCGCGCGCTTCCTTGCCCCCGACCTCGGCGCGAACATCTCACCGTTCGCCCTGACCCTCGCAGCGGTCGCGGAACTTTCGTTCATCGCATGGCTGCTGGTCAAGGCCGTACGGGTACCCGCACCCGACACGCGGGTCTCCACCCCTAGTTGAGTGCGCGGCTGACCGTTTCACGGTCAGCCGCCACGCCACTGTTGGCACCAGTTGTTGCCGGGGTCCGAACCGGAGGCCCAGAGGCGTCGGGTCACCGGGGCCGGTGGCCCTTCCCTTTGCGGCTGGCTGGCACGGCCCGGCGGCCGGAGCCACCCTGTGCGGGTTTCCGTACCTGCCGCTGTGCCGGTTTCTCCGCAGGTGAGGCGGGGGTACGGCCTCGCGAGCTGTTCGCAGTCCTGCCGCGGACGATGCCGATGAAATCTTCCACCAGATCAGTCGTCGCATCCGTGGGCCAGGCCAGCGCCACTTGTGACTGCGGCGCGTCCGATACCGGCCGATAAGTGAGATCTCTGCGGTGATGAAGGCGCGCCAGCGACTGCGGAACCAGGAGAAGCCCCGTGCCGGCGGCCACCAGCTCGACCGCGTCCGCAGTTGTGGCCGGGCGCTCGAACGCGGCCAGGCCGGGCCGGGTCACCCACTCGATGGCGTCGTCCAGCGGATGGAACAGCTCGTCGTCGGCCAGGTCCGGCATGGTTACCTCGTCGACTGCGGCCACCGCGTGCTTCTTGGGCACCACGACCACCGTGGTCTCCGTGTAGAGAGGAATCACGCTGAGCCCGTCCCGATCGACCGGCAGCCTGACGAATCCGGCGTCGGCACCGCCATCGCGCAGAAGTCGCACCACCTCGGCGGCGGGAACCGCAATCAGCGCAAGCGGCACGTCGGGCAATCTGTCGGCCCAGACATTGGCCCATTTCGCGGGCGTCACGCCAGGCGCGTAAGCCAGCCGGAACGGCTTGCCGCTCTTCCCATCAGTCACTCCTTGAGGGTACCGATGTCCGGGAAACCGTTTCCGACTGACTACCCTTGACTTCATGACCTCGCTCAAACCCAAGACCACCCAGACGATGAAGCCCGCGACGGCGGCCAAGAAGCTGGGTGTCCTCCTCTCGGCCACGCCCGCCGAGTTCCAGGAGGGCGTCGTCTCCAGGAGTGAGCTGAACGAGCTGCAGGCGACACCACCCACGTGGCTGGCCGAGCTGCGCCGCAATGGCCCGCACCCCAAGCAGGTCGTCGCCGTGAAGCTCGGGGTCTCCACTTCCGGCCTGATCAGAGGCGGGATCACCGACCCACTCACCACCGCGGAGATCAACGCACTGAAGGCGGAGAATCCCGCGTGGCTGCAGCGCGAGCGGTCCATCCAGGCCGAGTCTCACAAGGAGACACTCCGCCTCAAAGACCGCACGACGGCTGAATCCTGACACCTACCCGATCGGTTCACCGAGCACCCACAGCGTGGCAGCACTCAGAGCGATCAGCCGCTGATGAAGAACGTCAACATCACGGTTCGGCCGGCTGGCTCTGCGTCGAATACCTGATGCGCGGCAAGCCGCCACTCGAAGCACTTACGCCTGACCGGCGGGGACGTCATGGCCGACCAGTGCCGCGTATCGACCTCGCTGGCTCATGAGATAGTCGTGGTCGCCGACCTCCGCGACGCTGCCCTCGTCGATCACGAAGATCCGCGCGGCGTCCCGGACCGTGCTCAGCCGGTGCGCGATCACGATGCGGGTCATCGGCAGATGGCTGAGGTGGTGCTCGATGATGGCCTCGGTCCTGGTGTCCAGATGGCTGGTCGCCTCGTCCAGCAGCAGCACGTCCGGTTCGGTGAGCAGGGCCCGCGCCAGGGCGATGCGCTGCCGCTGTCCACCGGAGATCAGCCCGCCGTCGGTGAGCATGGTCTCGTACTTCATCGGCATGGCCTCGATGGTGTCGTGGATGTGGGCCAGCCGGGCCGCTCGGACCATGCGTTCGTAGGAGGCGTTCGGGTCGTTGAGGCAGATGTTCTCCCTGATCGACCCGCTGAACAGGACGGGCTCCTGATTGACGATGCCGAAACGGCTGCGCAGGTGACGGAGGTCGAGCTGTGAGGCGAGCTGCCCGTTGTAGAAGATGTCGCCTTCATCCGGCTGGTAGAGGCCCAGCAGGAGCCGGGCCAGCGTGCTCTTGCCCGATCCGGAGCTGCCGACCAAGGCGATCTTCTCTCCCGGGCTGATGCTCAGGTAGATATTGCGCAGGATCCACGGGGAACGCTGATCGTAACGGAAGCTGACGTCGCGCAGCCGGATGAACCCCACGGCCTCCGGTCGTTCCGCCTCGGCCGGAAATGTCTCGCGCGGGGTGGTGACGATGTCGTCAAGCCGCTCTACGTGCGCACCCACGGCCTGGAGTTGGTGCAGGCTGCCCATCAGCGACCCCAGCGGGGTGAGCGCCGCCAGGGCGATTGCGTTCAGCGCCAGGACCTGTCCCAGGCTCAGGCTCCCGGACAGGACCTGCCAGGCCCCCATCCAGAAGAACGCGGCCGGGGCCGCGAACCGCACTGTCGCCGTGGCCGAGGTGACCGTACCTGCTGTCAGCCCGCCGAGCTGTGCGGCGGCGAGCTGACGAGCAAACGCCTCCCGCCACCGGCTCAACGCGCGCGACTCGGCGCCGGCCGCCTTGAGGTTCTCCATGCCCTTGATGGATTCGATCAGCTTGGTCTGCGCGTCGGCCTGGGCGATCTGCTCGCGAGTGATGAGCTCGCTGACCCGGCGCCGGGTGAGCGCCAGCGCGAGGATCTCCAGGCCGGCGATCGCGATCAGGCCGAGACCGAAGCTCGGCTCCATCGCCAGCACGATGACGAGATAGCCGACGGCCAGGGGCCCGTCCAGCATCGCCGCGACGATCTGCCCGCTGAGCAGGGCGCGGACCTGAGCAATACTGGAGGTCCGGGTCACCAGGTCCCCCGCTCCCCGCAGGGCGAAGAACCGGTACGGCAGCGCCAGCAGATGGGCGACGATCCCCTCGGTCATCTCCCCGTCGATGCGGGTGCGCAACATCGCGAGCAGCAACGTCCTCAACTGCCCCACAGCCAGATGGGTGAGCACTCCGACCGCGAGCATGACTCCGAGAAACGCCAGCAACCCCCCATCGTCTCTCGGCAACACCCGATCGATGATCACGCCGGAGGCCGCAGGCAGCAGCAGCCCTATCACCTGCAGCAGCGCTGACGCGGCAACGATCTGCGCGAACAGCCCCTTCTTGCCGCGTATGGTCTCCCGCACCACGGGCGAACGCCACCACCCGCGAGCCTGGGCCTTCCTGGTGAAACCAGGTCCTGGTTCGAAAGTCAGCAGCACACCGGTGAAGTCCCTGGCGAACTCCCTCCTGCTGAGCGTCATCCTTCCTGCCGCCGGGTCCATGATGGTCACCTTGCGCGGGGTCCACGCTTCCACCACCACGAAGTGCTCGAACCGCCAGTGCGCGATGGCTGGGAGCGGCTTGTCGGCTATCGCCTGCGGTTCCAGCGAGAAACCCTTCGTCTTGAGCCCATAACCTCGGGCGGCGCGCATGACATCACGCGCCGAGAGCCCGTCCCTGCCGACCCCCATCCTGTCCCGCACGTCGCGCAGCGACACCCCGTGGCCGTGGTAGTTGAGGACCATGGCCAGGCAGGCGGCCGCGCAGTCCACCGCCGTGCTCTGCTGGACCAGCCGAACCTTTCTCACAGCTGCCCCGCCACCCGCAGGCTCATGACGACCAAGGCAAGGATCAGCCCGGCGACCACCACCCACAGGGCGCCGATCCACTTTCGGGGAATCTCGCTGGATGAAGGCCCCTGGGCTTGCGCTCGCCGGCGATGTCGTAGCGCTTCCTTGCGGTACACGTGTCGCATGCCACTGACTCCTCGCATGACGAGTGCCGCCGGGTTGTCCCGGCGGCACTCTTTCCAGCCCTTGCCGTCAAACAGGGCCGGAGCCTCTCAACGCTGACCCGAGTCCCTCACCCGGGTCTCCTCGTACCGCTTAGAACAGATTCGGCCGACCCGGGCAGAGGCATCCCCTGCCATGGCCGATCTCGATGTAGTCCGGCAGGCTGAAGTCCAGTTCCGGCCACACGCCACCAGCGACGGACGCGAGTTCGGCGTCGGTCAACTCGATCTCTCTGCTCATCAGTTCTCCTTGAGCTTGTTCTCAACGGACGGGCAGGAGCCTCGCAGGACGGCATTGACAGTCGGTGACCAGCCCATTGACAAGATCAGCTCCGGCGCACCGTCACTCCTCATGAGGGGCTGGGCGATCGACGGATCGTTGATTCTTCGTCTATGAAATGTCTACCGGCGTCCCTCACCATGGCCTCCGTTCAGATCGGAACCGTTGGGGGGTCAACGATGCGGCCGATGCGTTTCGGCGTGCTCGGAACTGTCGAGGTATGGCGGGGGGATGATCGCCTGGATGTGGGCACGCCACGCAACAGGGCGGTTCTCGCCCGGCTACTGCTGTCGCCCGGGAGGGTCATTCCCGTCGACCAGCTGATAGACGATCTTTGGGAGGGTTGCCCGCCACCGCAGGCGCTGTCATCACTGCGTACGTTCATCTGCCGGCTACGCCGCGTGGTCGAGCCGCCCGCCCAGGAACCTGGCCGGCCGTCCGTGCTGATCACCGAGCCGCGCGGCTACGTCCTGCGTGTGGACGAGGCGGCACTCGACTCGGCCATGTTCGAGCGGTTGCTGCACCAGGCGAGAGTGGCCGCCGATCCACGTACCGCGCTCGGTCTGGTCGACGAGGCATTCGGCCTGTGGCGCGGTCCGGCCTACGCCGAGTTCGCGCACACCCTGTGGGCGCGGGGAGAGGTGACCAGGCTGCAGGAACTTCAGCTCGGGGCGGCGGAACGCAGACTCGACACCCTGCTCGCCCTGGGCCGGCACGCCGAGGCCGTACCCGAGCTGGAAGCGCACGCGCGCGCCCAACCCACCCGCGAGGAGGGCTGGCGGCTGCTCGCTCTGGGCCTCTATCGCTCGTCCAGGCAGGGCGATGCCCTTGCCGCACTGGGTGAGGCACGTCGCTATCTGGCCGAGGAGCTGGGTGTCGATCCCGGGCCTGAGCTGCGTAAACTCGAGGCGGATATCCTCTCGCAGACCTCCGAGCTCGACCTGCCGCCGGCACCGGTGGCGACCAGGAAGCCGGTTATCCGCCTGCGCTGCCTCGGCCGGGACGATCAGCTCGCGGCCGCTGGAGCGGCCATGGCCGCCGCCGAGTCCGGCACCGGCGGCAGCCTGCTCTTCGACGGCGTGCCGGGTGCCGGCAAGACCCAGCTGCTGAGGGGAGTGGAGGCACTGGCTGACACGCGCGGATTCCAGGCGGCGTGGGCGCAGGCGCACCCGCTTGAGCGCGAGTACGACTACGGCGTGGCCCGGCAGATCTTCGAGCCAATCCTGTACTGCCTGCCGGCGCAGGAGCGGCAGCAACTGCTCAGCGGGACGGTCGAGCCCGCGGCCGACATCGTCTGGCACAACCGGCCGTCGTCGGGTGGTCCTGACACGCTGCACGCGCTCTACCGGCTTGCCGTGCGGCTCGCGGAGCGTGTACCGCTGCTGATCGCCATCGATGACCTGCAGTGGTGCGACCCCGCCTCGTTGCGCTGGCTGGCCTACCTGGCCAGGCGCATCGAGCGGGTACCCCTCCTGGTCGCCGCGACCAGGGCGACCGGCGTCCCGGCCGGCGACGATCAGCTGCTCGAGTCGCTTTGCTCGCTCTTCGGCCTCGTGCGCCTGGGTGGTCTGCCCGGCGAGGCGGTGGCGGCCCTCGCCGCCGAGCTGTTCGGCGCGGAACCGGAGCCCGCGTTCATCGCCTCGTGCCTGCGTGAGACAGGCGGCAACACGTTTCTGCTCACCGAGCACATGAAGGCGCAGGGTGCGGGGAAGCGGTCCACCTCCATCGAGCGGTGGGTGGCCGGCCAGTTGCGCCACGCGGGTCCCGGGGCCGCCGCACTGGCCAGGGCGGTCGCGACGCTCGACCACGCGGCTGAGTTCCATGCTGTGGCCGACCTGGCCGGTCTGCCGGACAGCCAGGCGGCCGCCGCCCTGTCGGCGCTGGTCGGCATGGGAATCCTGTGTGACGAGTCGCCGCTGCGGTTCAACCAGCCTGTCGTACGGCAGGCCGTACTCGAAGGGGTGCAGGCCGGTGTTCCGCAGTTCGCCCTCAGCCCTTGACGTGCGGCTCCAGTAGCTTCACCCAGGAGTTGGCGAGCTTCTCGTACTCGGCTGGGCACCTCGCGGCCCGCTGCTCCGGCAACCCGTCCTGCCCGACCCAGTCGGCGTAGGCCTTGGGGTCGGAGCCGTAGATCCAGCACATGTAGTTGAACGCCCGCTGCTCGTCCATCGAGTGCTCGTCATAGAACGGGAGCGCGGCCCGGTCCTGGTCGCCGGCCGACGCGAAGTAGTAGTTGATCGTCTGGACGCTCGAGGAATCGTCGTCGTTCTGGGACATTATGAGCGCGGACAACTGGTCGGCCGCGTCGTCCTCCTTGCCGAGGGCGGGGAGGCCGTAGATATCGATCACGGCGTGGCCGAGCTCGTGGTATAGCGTGTCGACGAGGTTGGCCTGGCCGTGCTCGTCGTTCTCCTCCTCGGACTCGGCCTTGTCGCGGTACCGGGTGAAGCCGTCGGCCACGAGCTCGTAGCACATTGTGATCTTCTTCTCGTCCGGGCTGTAGTAGGCGTTCACCTCGCCGCACTGCTCACCGGCCAGTGTGACGTCGTGCGGCAGGATGAGCATCCCGTTGAGACTGTCGGCGAAGCCTTCGAGTACCTTGCCCGGCTTCAGCAGCTCCAGTCCCTCGGCGGCGATGTCGGTGTCCGTCTTGCCGTACTTGGCGATGAACTTTCCCGCGGATTCGGTCGCCTTGGGGGCGTCCTCTTTGGCCGCCGCCGGTTTGTCTGTGCTGCCACAGGCGGACAGCATGGTGGCGAGGAGCAGCACGCTGGCGCCCATCGTGAGCTGATTCCACTTCATCAGGAGTCTCCAGGTCGAAGTTGACCTTTGGATCCTGCAGCCACGATCTTGATGATCGATGGACGGACGGTCTCCGGGATCCGCGTGGAATACCGGCGGCTCCGTCAATGTGCCGTCAATCGGGTGTCAACGAGGATGGCCCATCATCTCAGGTCATGACCACACCAATGGGGTCGTTCCGTCCTGAATCGGCCAATCGTAGACGATGAGTTTTCTATGATTGTTCGGCGAGGTTTCGCCCGTAGAGCCACAGCAGCTCGTGGAAGCGATAGCGGCCCGGGCTGGGCGAGTCGAGCATGCCCAGGTCGACGAGGCTCTCGACGATCTCCTCCGCGTCGAGCACCTCAAGGCCGAGGACGGCCGCCGCGACAGGCAGCGAGAACGAGGTGGTCTTGAGGTTCGTGAGCAGTCTGAAGGCGCGCGCCTGCGCCGCGCCGAGCCGCTCGTAGCCGAGTTGGAAGGTCGCCTCGACGGTCATGGTGCCGAGCCGCAGCTCGGACAGGCGTTTTCGCTCGTCGGCCAGCCTCCCGACCAGGGAGGAGATCGTCCACAGTGGCCTGGAGACCAGCCGCGAGGCCGCGATGCGCACCGCGAGCGGCAGGAACCCGCACAGGACGACCGCGTCCTCCGCCGCCTCCGGCTCGGTGACGACCCGCTCTTCCCCCACGATCCTGGTGAACAGCTGCACGGCGTCGTGGGATTTGAGCACGTCGAGGTCGACTCTACGCGTGGTCGGCAGCCCCGCGGGCTTAGCCCTGCTCGTCACCAGGACGGCGCAGCCTCCCGTCCCCGGAAGGAGGGGCCTGACCTGCGTGTCGTCCACGGCGTTGTCCAGGATGACGAGCATTCTGCGGTTCACCATGAGGCTGCGGAATCCCGCCGCCCGCTGTGTCGGCTCATCGGGGATGTCCAGATCAGGATGGCCGAGCGCACACAGGAACTCGCGCAGCGCCGCGGTGGGTTCGACGGGCCGGCCTCCGGTTCCGCACAGGTCGATGTAGAGCTGGCCGTCGGGGAACGCGTCGCTGAGCAGGTGAGCGACGTGGATCGCCAGGGCCGTCTTGCCCACGCCGCCCTTGCCGGAGAGGCTCACCACGGTGGTCGCCTGCCCGGAGCCGGACTTCAGCACCTCGGTGAGCAGGGCGACTTCCTCGTCCCTGCCGGTGAAGTCGGACAGGTCGGCGGGCAGCTGGGCCACCCGCGGGAGTGCCTCTTCTTCGTGGCGGACCGGCGACGGCCCCGGGTCGGATCTGAGGTCGAGCCGGGCGGGCAGCAGCTCGGGGTCCGACGTGAGGATGCGTTGATGCAGCTCCCTGAGCTCGCCTCCCGGGTCGATGCCGAGTTCCTCGGCCAGCAGTCGCCTGGTGCGGTCGAAGACCTCCAGCGCTTCCGCCTGCCGTCCGCAACGGTACAGAGCCAGCATCAGCAGACCGCTCAGCGACTCCCGCAGGGGGTGCGCGGCAGACAGCTCGGCCAGGTCTGCCACGGCCTCCGTGGCCCGCCCGAGCTCGATGTCCAGTTCGAGCTTGACCTGCAGGGCGCTCAGGCGGCGGTCGCTGAGCCTGTCGCGCTGAGCTTCGGCGTACGGCCCGGCCGTGCCGTCCATGGCGTCGCCCTGCCACAGCCCGAGGGCCGCTGCCAGCAGCGTGCGGGCGCGAGCGAGGTCGCCTTCCGCGCGGGCTTCCTCGGCCTCGGCGTACCTCTCTTCGAAGACCGACACGTCCAGCGCGCCCTTGGGGACGGACATGGCGTAGCCGGTGCCCACGGAGACGACCATGCCGGGCCTCGACCTGTCGGCTTCCAGCACCTTCCGCAGCCGGTAGGCGTAGGTCCGCAGGGTGCTGAGGGCACGCAATGGCGGGTCCTGTCCCCAGATCGCGGCGATGAGCGCGTCGCAGGTGATCGCCCTGCCCTCGTGGAGAAGGAGGGCGCCGAGCACCGCACGCTGCTGTGGCGAGCCGAGGTTGAGCTCCTTGTCGCCTTGCCAGGCCCGCACTGGACCTAATACCGAGAAGTACAACCTATGAGATCGTTCCATACCGCGCCTTCGGAAGATTCGTACGAATGATAGCTATTTGCTCTGTTCAGCGACTCGTTGTAAATCAGGTTTGGGGTGGGTTTCACGGTGTTGCGGCCAGCACAGCTACCGGCTGACATCCCTGACTTCACCGGCAGAAAGGAGCTGATCGCCCAGATGGCGGAGCGGCTCACCACCAGCCCAGGCAACGCGTTGACCGTGGTGGCCGTCTCGGGGGCGGGCGGGATCGGCAAGACCACGCTGGCGCTCCACGTGGCGCATGCCGTACGAGCCGCATTCCCGGACGGGCAGCTCTATGCGAGCCTGCGCGGCGCAGGAGCCGCACCCCTGCGGCCCGAAGACGTGCTCGCCGACTTCCTGCGGGCGCTCGGCCTCAGCGCCCGGGAGATCCCCTCGGGGGTCCACGAGCGGACCGCGCGGCTGCGGTCGGCGCTGTCGGGACGGCGGGTGCTGATCCTGCTCGACGACGCCACGGACACCGGTCAGGTCGCGCCCCTGATGCCCGGAGCCGCCACCTGCGCGGTGCTGGTGACCAGCAGGTCGTGGCTGGGCGACCTGCCAGGCGCTCACCAGGAGGGGCTCGGCCTGTTCCGCCGGGGAGAGGCGCTGGAGTTGCTGGCTCGCGTCGCGGGGGCGGAGCGGGTCGCCGCCCAGCCCGTGGAAGCGGTCAAGCTGGTCGAGTCCTGCGGCCTGCTGCCGCTGGCCGTACGGATCGTGGCGGCGCGACTGGCCGCGCGGCCGGGCATGAGCGTGGAGGTGCTGGCGAGGCGGCTCGTCGACGAGCGGCGCAGGCTCGCCGAGCTCAAGATCGGCCGCGATGCGGTGGAGTCGTGCTTCGCACTCGGTTACGAGCCGCTCGACGCCGATCACGCCAGGGCGTTCCGGCTGCTGGCGCTGATGGACGGACCTGACCTGTCCGTCGCCGCCGCGGCGGCCGTCCTGGATGTGGGCCAGGCAGAAGCCGAGGACCTCTGCGAGTCGCTCGTCGATCTGAGCCTGCTGGAGTCGCGAGGTCCCGCCCGCTACCGCTACCACGATCTGGTCCGCCTGTACGCCAGAGGGCTCGCCGAGCAGGTGGACCCGGCGAACGAACGGACGGCTGCACTCGACCGGCTGCTTGACCACTACCTCGCGGGAATCAGAGGAGTCTGCCGGGTCTCGCTTCCCGGGTTCGTCCATCAGGCCGGGCATCAGGGCCCTGAGCTGACCTTCGCCGACGCGCCTGCGGCCCGCGCCTGGGTACGCGCGGAGCAGGCCAACGTCAGCGCGGCGGTCGAGCAGGCGGGGCGTTCGGGAACCCGTGTCCTCTCGGAAGAGGTGCCGCTGCTGGCAGAGGTGACGGGTTTCGCTGAGATCGACGACCGGCTCATCCTCGGCGCCGTCCTGCACGCGCTGGGGCTGGGCGCGCTCCGGGTGCGCGGCGTCGACGAGGCGATCAGCCTGCTGTCGGCGGCGCTGGCCGTCGCGGAGGCGCAGCACAGCCCTCGGCTGGCGGCCAGCGCCCACGGCCTGCTGGCCATGGCGCTGGGCGACGCCGGCTTCGTCGGCGAGGCCAGGGCCCACGTGACGCGGGGGCTCCGCCTGGCGCACGAGATCGGCGACACCCAGGGGATCGGGGTCAACCACCTGGGCGCCGCGGCGGCGGCGTTCCGTTCGGGCAACATGGAGGAGGCCATCGACAGCCTGCTCAAGAGCGCTCAGGCCTACCGCGAAGGCGGGCTGCCGCTCAGGGCGGCGTGGGCGTCCCATCGCCTCATGGACGCCTACCGCGCCCTGGGTCGCCCAGAAGAGGCGGTGAAGGTCGGGGAGGAGGCGCTGCCGCTCTACCAGTCGATGAACGACCCCTTGCTCACCGGCAGGATTCTGAGCCGCCTCGGACAGGCGTGGACCGACCTCGGGGACCCGGAACGGGCCCTGCGCTGCTGGAAGGAGGCCGACGTGATCCTCGGCCCCTACGACATGGCCGAGGGGCGCGCCGTTCGCCGCCATCTCGGGATCGACTGACGGCAGGACGAGCGTTCACCGGTTGGTGATCGGCTGTCTATGGCCTCGGTGAAAGCTGTCGTGACCCATAGCGACAGCACGAAGGAAAAGACATGTCCTGGCACAAACTCGCCCTGAGCGTCTCCGCTCTCACTTTCCTGACCCTGGGTACGGCGGCCTGCGGCTCGGGAGGCGAGACCGCCGCCGTGGCCGACACCAAGGGGTGCAAGGAGATGCAAGCCGTCATGGCGACCGCGGTGACCGAGCTCCAGAGCAGGGCCGGGGACCTCGAGGCGATGAAGCAGCTCTACAGCGACAGCGCACAGAAGATCAAGGCACTGGACGTCGACGAGAAGGTCAAGGAGGCCCAGGGCGCGGTTGTCTCCCTTTACGAGGAACTGGCGGGGATCAGCGCGCCAGAAGAGGCGGACCAGTACACCGACAAGGCCACTGCGACCGTGTCGAAGCTGAACTCCGCCTGCACCGCCTGAGGGAAACGATGTTGAGCAGACGATCCATCATCAAGGGCGCGGGAGCCGCGGTCGTGGGGAGCGCGTCGGCGGCCCACGCCGCCCACGATCCCGGCGACCGCCTCGCGACCAGGCTCAGGTCAGCGGTGAAGGGCACCGTACTGTTCCCTCGCGACCCCGGCTTCGCGGCGGGACACGCTGGATACAACCCCGTCGTCCAGCACGCCCCCAAGGCGGTCGTGGTGCCCGCCGACGCCGGCGACATCCGCACCGCCGTCCGCTTGGCCGGCCTTCTCGGGCTGCCCGTCGCCGTGCAGGCCACCGGCCACGGCATCAGCGCCGCCGCCGACGGCGGGATCCTGATCAACACCCGGCGGCTGACCTCGGTGACGATAGACCCGGTCAAACGCGTCGCCAAGGTCGCGGCCGGCACCAGGATGCGGACGCTCGTCGAGGCCGCCGCGGCGCACGGCCTGGCGACGATCAACGGCTCCTCGCTCGACGTGGGCGCAGTGGGCTACACGCTGGGCGGAGGGCTCGGCCCGCTCGGCCGCAAGTACGGCTACGCCGCCGACCATGTGCGGGCCATCGACCTGGTCACACCGGACGGTCGCCCGCTTCGCCTGTCGCCGGACAGGCACGCGGACCTGTTCTGGGCGGTTCGAGGCGGCAAGAGCAACTTCGGGGTGGTCGCCGGCATGGAGATTGACCTGGTCGAGGCGGCGACCCTGTACGGCGGCGCGCTGTTCTTTCTCGGAGAGGCGGCCCAGCGGGCTGTGCGCGCCTACCCCGCCTGGGCGGCCGGGCTACCCGAGGAGATGACGACCACGCTGGCGTTCATGCGCCTGCCCAAGGCGCCCTCCGTGCCCCCGCCCCTTCAGGAGCGGGTGGCGGTGCGCCTGACCGCCGCATACCTCGGGCGGGACCAAGAGGGCAGGCGGCTGCTCGCGCCGATGCTGGCCGCCGGGCCGGAGCTCGACACCATGGGCGCGCTGCCGTACGAGAAGATCGGGACGATCTCCAATGATCCGTCCGTGGCGCCCCTGCCCGTCTTCGAGCGCACCGGGCTGCTCCGCGCTCTGGACGCCGCCGCCGTGGAGCGGCTGCTGGACCTGGCGGGCCCCGGCGTCAAGCTGCCCTTCGGGGTGATCGAGCTCCGGCAGCTGGGCGGCGCCCTCGCCCGTCCGGCTGCGGTGCCCAACGCCATAGGACACAGGGACGCCGAGGCCCTGCTCTTCATGGCGAACCCGGCGCCCGCAGAACAGGCCGGAGCGGTGCAGAAGCAGCAACAGCAGCTGATGGACGGCCTCGAGCCGCACCTCACGGGAGGCCTGTCGGCCAACTTCATGAGCAGCGCCGACCTCGCCCCCGAGCAGGTCCGCGCGGCCTACACGCCGGCCGACTACGCGCGTCTGACGCGGCTCAAGCGGGTCCACGACCCATGCAACCTGTTCCGCGTCAACCACAACATCAGGTCGGCGTGACGGCCGTCACGACATCCTTACCTCCAGGGGTGGCCCGGCAGTACACCGGGACCGGCGGCCCGCGGCGGGCAGGCCAGCGTGCCCGCCGCGCCCACCAGAGCAGCGATCTGCTCGGATGAATACAGGAACGGCGGCGGCGTCGTCCGGCCTGCGCGGCGGGGCAGGAGATCCTCCGGCGGGATCTCGGTGCGTTCGTCCAGGACCGCCAGGTGGCGGGCGAAGACCCGCACCACCGTCAGCCGGGCCGCCCACGAGGACGGGTCGGCCTCGGCAGGCAGAGTGGCCCAGGCCAACGCCGCCGCGTTCCGTTCCTCCAGAAACGCGATGAACTGGCGGAGCAGTCGCCATCGGGGTGCATCTTGTAGCCCAGGTTGCGCCGCATCTGCAGGTACTGCTCGGCGGCCTCGCGCAGGGTGCTCATCGCTCAACCACGGGCCAGGGCCGCACCACTGTCGCGAGCGCGGCCTGGTCGACTTTGGCGTAGATCGCGGTGGTCTCCTCGCCATGGTGACGCAGCAGTTGCCCGGCCTCGGCCAGGTTCCCGCCACCCGCCAGCACCCGGGAGGCAGCGCGGTGCCGTAGCCGGTGCCCGCCAACCGTGGCGATCCCGGCGCGCGCCGGGGCGGTCCGGGTGACCGATACGACCGCTTGGCCGCGCATACCGCCGCGACTCCGCACCGATGAAGCCGATGACGAGCCGTCCGCTCAGCCAGCCGCCGCTCGCGCAGCATGTAGAGCCGGAAACCTTCGAGTTCCCGCTCGACCGCGTCGAGCTCCTGGTGCTCTTCCGGCGGGACCACTCCCTGCTCGCGCAGGAAGCCGACCAGCCGCCGCAGCGACCGGATGGTCTTCCACCGCCGCCGGCCTCCGCCCGTCGCACCTGGGCGAACCGCTCGACCTGCCGCGTGGTCAGTCCGGCGGCTGCCAGCCCTTCCGATTCCAGCCAGCGGCTCAGGTGCGCCATCACGTACGCGTGATCCTGCGCGGTCCTCGGCGTGAACCCTTCAGCGATCAGCACCGTCTTGAGCTCGGCTCTCTGCCCCGCCAGCGGCCGCCTCGTGTGGTGGGAATCGCGCCAAGCCCGAACAGGTCCGAGTACGGCGAAGTGGAGGCCGCTCGCATCAGGTCTTCCCGAGAGGTCCGATCTCATATTCCACCCGCGTGGACGCCCGGTAGACGGCGACGTTCATCTCCCGTCAACCAGGCGTAGACGCACACGACCCATTCTCTGCTGTCATGACTTATCAGCCTTTTCCACCAGAACAGGCCCTGGTTCCTCCGCTCTCAGAACCTCCGGCAGCCCCCGAACCGGAGCGGGAAACAGCCAAGAGCAGCGTGCTTGAGGTCTTCGAGAAGATCGGGTCGGTCGCCGTGCCGGTCGCCGTGGGCATGTACGCCATGCTGTATCTGGGGTTGGCCCAGGTCTACGGGGTTTTCGGCATCACCCCCGAGCAGGCCGGTCTGGACCAAGCGACGATCTTCGGTCGGCTCATCGGCACGCTGATCGAGCTCTTCCTGGTGGCCTTGCCTGGAGTGGGGCTGCTCGTCGCGCTGGGCTGGCTACTCAACCTGGCCACCCGCGGATCGGCCGGCCAGCTGATGCACAGGCTCCGCGAGCAACCGTGGATCGCGGCCACGGCAGGCGCTCTCATCTCGGTCGTCGCCTACTGGGTCTACTTCGGCACGCTGTGGGAACTGTCCGGCGGCACTCTCCTGGTCGCCGTCGCACTTGTCGCGGTCTTCGGACTATTGGTGCCATTTCGCCTGATGCGGAGGCGCAACACAGGCCGGGCAGGCATGAAGGTGCTCATCGGTGCGTTGTTCGGCATCGGGCTGGGACTGATACTGGTCGCCCAGATGGTCCACGGCGCCGCCGACATAGCCACCAACGGCAATGGCAACGCCCTGCTGCAGACTGTCGGCTTCCAGAATCAGTGGGCCACCGTAGGCGACGGCGACGGCAAGCCGCTGAACAAGGACAACCCGGACGAGAGGTTCCTGCTCCTGGGCGAGAAGGAGGGCGCCTACGTGCTCTACGACTGCGGCAAGCAGGAAACCTTCCGTCGCTCCATCGAGGGCACCACACTAGGCAAGATCGAGTTCGATCCGGACTTCTCTGATCCCGAGACCGGCGAGGTCAAAGCCTGCGGCTACGCGCTGGAGGCGCAGGATTCCGGGACCGGGGAGCAGTAGCCGTGTCCCGCGAGCGGCTGCGCTACTGGTTCGACAACACGATGTCAAAGGGAACGCCCGCCCTGATCGGTTGGCTGGCGGTGGCATCAGCGGTGCTCGTCGGCTTTGTCACCGCGATCGCCGCCCCCATCGCAGGCGAGAATGGGTCCTGGTGGAATGTCGCCTGGATGAGCCTGCTCCGCACCCTCGATCCGGGCACCATGGGCAGCGACGAGGGTAGCCCGTTCTTCGTCTTCATGATGCTCTTCGTCACCATCGGCGGGATCTTCATCGTCAGCTCCCTGGTCGGCGTACTCACCGCAGGCCTGGACTCGAAGCTGGAGAACCTGCGCAAAGGCCGGTCCCGCGTGGTCGAGAGCGGGCACAGCGTCGTGCTCGGCTGGTCGGAGGAAGTCTTCGCGATCGTCTCCGAGCTGGCCAAGGCCAAGGAGAGCGAGAAGCGCCCGGTCGTGGCCATCCTGGCAGACCGGGACAAGGTCGAGATGGAGGAAGAACTGCGCGACCGGCTCGGTGATGTAGGGCGTACCCGCATTGTGGCGCGCAGCGGCGATCCCGCGGAGCCGACGGCCTTGGATCTGGTGAGCCCGGACACGGCTCACTCGATCCTGGTACTGCCTACCGATGACGCTGAGCTGATCAAGACCCTGCTCGCGCTGGGCAACCGCCCCTGGACCGGCAGGCGGCCGCCGATCGTGGCCGCCGTGACCGAAAGCGACAATCTACCCGCTGCCCGTCTGGCGGGCGGGTCGCACGTCGAGATCGTCGACTCGCAGGACGTCGGCGCCCGCCTGGTCGCGCAGTCATGCCGTCAACCTGGACTGTCCGCTGTCTACAGCGACCTGCTGGACTTCGACGGCGAGGAGATCTACATACAGGCCGAGCCCGCCCTCGTCGGCCGGATGTACGGCGAGGCGCTGTTCGCCTACGACAGCGCAGCGCCGATCGGCGTGCGCCGCGACGACGGTTCCGTGGTGCTCAACCCGCCAAGCGAGAGCGTGATCCGGCAGAGCGATCAGCTCATCCTCATCGCCCCCGACGACTCCGCCATCCGGCTGGCAACGGCACCAGCCGTGGTGCGACAGGAGGCGATCGCTCGCCCCAGTGCCCCGCAGCGGGAGCCGACCAAGACCTTGATCATGGGCTCGAATCACCGACGGTCCAGGATTCTGCGCGACCTGGCGCCCTACCTGCTGACCGGTTCCGAGATCCATCTCGCCGGGCCCGTCGTCGCTGACCTGCCACTTCCACCAGGCGTGCTCATCTCCGCCAAGGAAGTCGACGTCACCAGCCGCACCGCGCTGGAGTCGCTCGGCATCGGCGGCTACGACCATGCGATCGTGCTCTCCGATGGTGCCTACGATGCTCAGAAGGCCGATGCCAGGACCCTGGTGACCCTGCTGCACCTGAGAGACATGCGGACCGGCGTGGCGATCGTCAGCGAGATGAACGACGAGCGCAACCGGAAGCTCGCCGAGATCGCCGAGGCCGACGACTTCGTGGTCGGCGGCAAGCTGGTCAGCCTGCTGCTCACCCAGCTGGCGGAAAACCGGCACCTGGGCCAGGTATTCGACCAGCTCTTCTCCCACGAGGGCTCGGAGATCTACCTCAAGCCGGCGAGCGACTACATCGTCCCCGGCGCCACCGCCACGTTCGCCACCGTGATCGAGGCGGCCAGGCGCCGCGGCCAAACCGCGATCGGCTACCGCCTGACCACCTCCGTCAGCCAGGCGCCTCAGCACGGAGTCACCCTCAACCCCGACAAATCAGCCCCGCTGGCGTTCCAGCCGGGCGACAGAGTGATCGTCCTCTCCGAGGACTGACCAAAGGAGAGGACGGCATGGCGGAGGACCTGAGATTTTCCCTGCTCGGCCCAGTGTGTGCCTGGCGCGGCGGTCAGGAGCTGGATCTGGGCTCGCCGCAACAGCGCCTGGTCCTGGCCGTGCTCCTGCTGGCCGGAGGCCGTGCGGTCGGCAATCCCCAACTCGTGGACGCCGTCTGGGGCAAAGAACAGCCGCGCACCGCACTCAGCACTCTGCGCACCTACATCTCAAGACTACGCCGGGTGCTCGGCGATGGTGTCGTGTTGTCCATCGGAGACGGCTACGCACTGCACGGCGGCCTGCGTGACGTCTCGGAGGTGGAGCGACTCCACAGTGAGATGCGATACGCCGAGGCACTCGCACTCTGGCAGGGCGAGCCGCTCGCCGGGCTTGAGGGCTTCTACGCGCAGGCCCAGCGTGTCAGGCTGGCCGAGCGGCAGCTGACCGTACTCGAACGCCGCCTCGACCAGGACCTTGGGAATGGCCGCCACGCGGAGGTCATCTCCGAGCTCACCGCGCTGTGCGCGAGCCACCCGACCAGGGAGCGACTACGGGCGCTGCTGATGCTGGCGCTCTACCGGTCGGGCCGCCAAGCGGAGGCCATCGGCGTCTACATCGACACGCGCGAACTGCTCGCCGACGAGCTCGGGGTGGATCCATCTCGGGAGCTGACCGAGCTCTACCAGCAGATCATCAGCGCCGACCCAGCACTCGGCCGGACGGTACGGCCTGCGGCGCACACGGCGGTGCCGAAGCACACGCCCAGACAACTGCCCGCCGATGTTGCCGACTTCACCGGCAGGGAGAAGGAAGTCGAGGGCATCGCGGCCGCGCTGCGCGCCGGCGAGACCTCGGCCCTGGTGGTCTCGGCCGTCGCCGGCGTAGGCGGAGTCGGCAAGACGACCCTGGCCGTTCACGTCGCACACCAGCTGACCGGCGATTACCCAGACGGACAACTCTTCGTTGACCTGCGTGGTGCCGGCGCCAAGCCGGTAGAGCCCACCACGGTCCTCGGCTCGTTCCTACGGGCGCTTGGGCTGGATGACCTACCGGAGGAGCTGGCGGAACGAGCCGCGCTCTACCGTTCCATTCTCGCCGATCGTCGCATACTCGTGGTTCTCGACAACGCGTCCGACGTCGGCCAGGTACGACCGCTTTTGCCAGGCTCGCCACGCTGCGGCGTGCTCGTCACCAGTCGAGCCAGGCTGACCGGGCTCACCGGCGCCCGCCAAGTGGACCTTGAGGTGCTCGGCCCCGTCGAAGCGCTGGAGCTGCTCACCAGGATCGTGGGCGAGCATCGCGTGGCCCTCGAGCGCGGCGCCGCCTTGGACCTCGTCGCGGCCTGCGGCTTCCTCCCCCTGGCGATCAGGATCGCAGCCGCCAGGCTGGCGGCCAGGCCAAACTGGAGCGTCGCCACCATGCGTGACCGGCTGTCAGACGAACGCCGCCGACTGGCCGAGCTGCGGGCAGGCGACCTGGCCATCGAGGCCACCTTCTCGCTGGGCTATGAGCAGCTCGACGCCGCGCACTCGCGGGCCTTTCGGCTGCTCGCCGTACCAGATGCTGCCGGCGTCTCGTTGCATGCGGCCGCCGCGCTGCTCGACCTTCCTGAAAATGAAGCTGAGGCAGTATGCGAGGATCTGGTCGACGTGAGCATGCTCGAGTCGCCGTCACCCGGGCGCTACCGCTTCCATGACCTGCTCAAGATCTACGCCCGTTCCCGGTCCGAGGATCATGGGGTACGGCGGTCGGCGCTCGGCCGGTTGCTCGACTTCTACCTGGCGTCCATCGCCTCGGCGTTTCGGCTGTTGTATCCCGGCGACCGTCGGCCCGCCAAGGTGCGAACCCGCCTGGCTGGGCTGTACTTCGCCGACGCGACAGCTGCGGTCGAGTGGGCGGACCAGGAGGAGCAGAGCTTGCTCGGGTGCATCGAGCAGGCCGCCCGGACCACGGGCACTCCCGTGCATCAGGTCGTACAGCTGCTGGACATGGCGGCGGACGCACTCGGGTACGAGTCAGACCCCGCACGGTACGAACAGCTCGGCGACCTGGTCGTGTCAGCAGCCGTCGAGTCTGCGGAAAGGGCCTTGGAAGCGCAGGCCCGCTGCTTGCGCGGGCTAACCCGGGTGAGCAGGAGCCGTCTGGACGCCGCCACCGAGGACGGCCTGGCAAGCCGGGATCTCAGTCTGCAACAGGGCGACCTGGACACCTATGCCGAGTCGCTGAACCTCCTCGCTTTGAGCGCGATGAGCAGGCGGCAGATGACCGAGGCAGTCGACTGGTACTTCCAAGCCGTCGAAGTGTGGCGCTCACTGGACGACAAGGCCGACCTGGCGCTCGGACTGGGGAATCTGGCACGGGCGTTGATTGACCTCGGCCGGGTGAGCGAGGCGATCGCCGCGGCGCAGGAGGCCGAGCAGATCTCCCTCGGTCTCGGCGACGGCCGGCCGGACCCAAGCGCGGCCTACCAGCTGGGAATCGTGCTGCGTGAAGCCGGCTACCCGGGTGAGGCTCTGGTCAAGCTCGAGATCGCACTGGCGGAATACCGCAGGCTCAAGCAGCGGACGTGGGAGGGTGCGGTGCTTTTCCGGATAGCCGAGACGCACCTGGCCGCGAGCGCGTCCCAGCGCGCGCTCGACTACGCCGAGGACGCGCTCGCAATCCTCGCAGAGGCGGGTGACGAGTGGGGGCAAGGTATGGCGTTGACCGCGCTCGGTCGGGCGCTGAGCGAGTTGGGCCAGCCGGGACGGTCGCGGGCCTGTCTGCGCGAGGCTCTGGAGATCTTCGATCGGCTCTCGCTGCCGGAGGCCGCCGACGTGCGCCTGCTGCTCGATGCGGTTAAAGCCTGATCTGTCGTCGGCCGTTCTACGCAGGCGCAGCCGATGATGGCGTAGGCGAGGTGCTGGGCCACCTCGGGACGGGCCTTTCCAGCAGCGCTCTGACTTCTGCGGCCTTGGCGGGGAAGGGTTCGTACAGCTCCAGTGCCCGTTCCCAGCACGAGCGCGCCCGGCTGTGCTGGCGCAGGGCGTGCAGCACCTCGCCCAGTTCGCTCCAGGCCGCGCCGTCGGCCCAGCCGCCGCAGCGGCGTTCCTCGGCCAGCACGACGGCCGCCTCGGCGTGGGGCAGAGCCTCGGCGGCGCGATCCAGCGCGAGCAGCACACGGACCAGGTAGATCAGTGTGGACTGCTCCCACGTGGGATTGCGCCGCTGCCGGAACAACGCCAGCGCCTCCTGCAACAGGGGGAGCGCCTCATGGTGGCGTCCGGCGCGAGTGAACACCTTGGCCATCGCGACCACGGCGTACGGGTCGCGGACGTCGTCGCCCAGGTGGGCCCGCATGACGGTCTCGGCGTCATGGAGGGTCTCGATCGCCTCGTCGTAGCGTTCCAGGGAGGCCAGCCGCTGGCCGACGCCATAGAGCATGGCCGCCTCCTGATAGCGCTCGCCGAGCTCGTGAAAGCCTGCCGCGGCCTGCCGATAACCGTCGAGCGCCACGTCCTGGCGGTCGTGACGATCGGCCTGGAGCACGCCCATGGTCGACATGGCCACCCAATGGTGGTTCATGTCGCCCGCGCGCAGGGTGATCTCCAGGGCCGCGGCGCACTCGGCGATCGCATCGTCCAGGCGGCCGGCGTCTCGCAGGACATGGGCGAGGGAGGCGCGGGCGCGCCCCTCGACGAAGACCTCGCCCGCCGCGGCGGCGCGGGCGGCAAGGTCTTGGAACCTGGGGACCAGGCTGTTGGATTCATAGGCGAACAGCAGGATCAGGTCGAGGATCTGCAGCTCGCTCGAGAGATCCACCGCTTGTACCCGGATGAGGCATTCCCGCTCACGGGCGACCCACGCGGTGGCCGCCTCGATCGTGTCGAAGGTGAGCCCTCCCTCAGCCGTCACTGAGACGGCCGAGGGATCGCCTGGATTGAGGGTGGTGAAGGCGTTGCGTGCCGTGGCGAGGTAGTGCTCCAGCAGCCGGGCGAGCGCCGGCCGGTCGGGCTCGGCCAGCGAGCGTGCGTAGGCGCGCAGCAGGTCGTGGTAGCGGTACCGGCCGGGGGCGGGGGATTCCAGCAGGCTGAGATCCACCAGCGACTCCACCAGATCCTCGGTCTCGACCTCGCTCAGGTCCACCATCGCGGCAGCGGCCGCCAGCGGGAGGTCCGGCCCCTGCGACAGAGCGAGCAGCCTGAAGGCTCGGGCCTGGGAAGGATCGAGCTGGCGATACGACAGCTCGAAGGCAGCACTCACCGCCACGTCAGCGGTCCGCAGGACGGCCAGCCGCTTGCTCTCGTCGGCCAGCTTGTCGACCATCACACGGATCGGCCAGCCGCGGCGGGTGGCGAGCCGGGCGCCGGCCACCCGCACCGCTAGTGGCAGGCGTCCGCACAGCTCGACCAGATGCTCGGCGTCCGCCGTCTCCGCGGCCACCCGCGGGGTGCCGACGATCCGCTCCAGCAGCGCCAGGGCCTCGGCGGCGGGCGGCACGTCCACCTCGACGAGGCCGGCGCCCGGCAGGAGGTAGGGGCGTGCCCTGCTGGTCACCAGCACCCGGCAGGAGGACGAGCCCGGCAGCAGCGGCAACACCTGTGCGCGATCGCGCGCGTTGTCGAGAACCACCAGCACGCGCCGATCGGCCACCGTGGAGCGGAACAGCGCCGCACGCTCCTCCAGGGTTTCGGGCAGGCGCTCGTCGGCGACGCCCAGCGCTCGCAGGAAGGCGGCCAGCACAACCGCCGGATCGGCCGGCGCGGCTCCGGCGCCCTGCAGGTCGGCGAAGAGCTGTCCGTTCGGGAAGTGTTCCCGTACGGCATGCGCCGCCCGCACGGCCAGCGTGGTCTTGCCGACGCCGCCGATGCCGGTCATGACCGTGACCATGGGCGCCTGACCAGCTCGGGCCGCCAACGCCGCCACCAGGCCGGCGACCAACTCGGCGCGGCCGGTGAAGTCGGCCGGGTCGGGCGGCAACTGAGCCGGGACCTGCATCAGGGCGGGCGCGGGAGCACCGTCGACGCTCAGCAGGTGCTGAAACAGCTCGGCCACCTCGGGGCTGGGATCGATGCCCAGCTCGTCGGCGAGCGTCTGCCGTAGGTCGGCGAAGACCGCCAGCGCCTCAGGGCGGCGTCCGCCGGCGGCCAGGGCTCGCATCAGCAAGGCCCGCAACCGCTCGCTCAGCGGATACCGCGCCGACAGCTCGGCCAGCTCTGCCAGGACCTGACCGGGCGCCTGCCCGCTGTCCAGCTCCTGGGCACAGGCCGATTCGATGGCCAGGAGCCTGGCCTCTTCCAAGCGGCGCAGGTGAGGTCCGCGCAGGCCGGCAGGCTCACCCGTCCATAACTCCAACGCCTCGCGGTAGGCGCCCTGGCGGGTCAGCCTCTCGAAGTCGGCCAGATCCGTGCCGACGCCGGCGAGCGCGTACCCGCGTCCCCGCGACACCAGGTGCTCATGGCCTATCGCCTTGCGCAGCCGCGACACGTAGGTACGCACGATCGAGACCGCCGAAGCCGGGGGCTCGTCGTCCCACAGGGAGTCGATGATTCCCTCGATCGACACCGTACGCTCACCGGCCAGCACCAGCACCGCCAGCAGCTCCCGCTGCTTCGGCTGCCCGAGCCGCATCTCCGCACCGTCACGCCAGCCCCGCACCGGCCCCAGCACAACCACCCGTACCGCCATATACACCCCCGAGTCAAGAACTATAGGCGAACGCGCGCGATCGAATCGTGATCAAGATCGCTTTCCTGCCGCCAAAATCCGGTCCGATCCTCTCCGAAGGCCACTAGTGCGCAAACTCCGCGAGGCGGGCCTGGGCGCGCTCGCCGACCGCGGCTTCGTCGGCCTGGACGACACCCCCGGCGACCCGGTCGTGATCACCGGCCGCAAGGCCACCCGCGGCCGCCCCCTGACCACCGCGCAAAAGCAGGTCAACCAACTGATCGCCGCCGAACGCGCCCCGGTCGAGCACGCCTTCGCCGACCTGAAGAACTGGCGGATCCTCACCAGACTCCGCCTGGACCCCGCCCGGGCCACCACCCTGCTACGCGCCCTGCTGGTCCTGACCGCCCATGAGATCACCCGATGACAGACGATCACCGGCCATGATCTCCGGCCCCGACCAGCCCGAGCAGTCCCAACTCAACTCACACAAGGCCCCCACCTGCGGATTCAAGTTGAAACAACTCCAAGGAGGCCTGCTCGGCAGACGGCTTGATCAACGCTTGGGCTGACGAGCGACACAACCCGGTCCGGGATGCCCGCCCAAACGGTCCACCGTGATGTTTCCTCGACCTCGTTCGGGGTCGAGCTTTGCCGACGGGCTCCGCCGAGGTTCCTTCAACCGAAGGCAAAGGCCACAGCATATGCCTGAAACCGCTCCACGAGGGGACTCGGAACGACATCGCCGTGGAGTGACCGCATGTGGACGGCAGGTGTGATCAGGTCTTGACGCGTTTGCAGGTGCAACCTAGATCGGGGTTCCTGCCAGGTCTTCCGGCTGGGTGCTTTCCTGGCCTTCTTGCGGGTCTGGCCTGACAAATAGGGGTGAAGTGGAGCCCGGAACGTCCGGCCATGTGCCGGAACCGTGCCGAAGAGCAACCAGCGAGCAACCAACGGCCCATCTCTGCCTTACCAGAAGGCCGCGAGAACCGAGAAATCGCAGGTCAGATAGGGTATGGAGTGGTAGGGCGCCCGGGGCTCGAACCCGGAACCTACGGATTAAAAGTCCGCAGCTCTGCCAATTGAGCTAACGCCCCTTGCATCATGCAGGGTACAGAGAGTACAGCCACCTGCGTGACGGCGTCCCGTCGCGGTGACGCACAGCACCCTACCGATACGCGGCGATCCCCGTCAGTGCCTCTCCCAGTACCAGCGTATGGATCTCCTGGGTGCCTTCGTACGTCAGCACAGATTCCAGGTTGTTCATGTGTCTGATGACCGGGTACTCCAGGGTGATTCCGTTGCCGCCAAGGATGCTACGGGCTTGGCGGGCGATGTCCAAGGCGGCGCGTACGTTGGCGAGTTTACCGAAGCTGATCTGCCGGGGTGTCAGCGCGGAGGCGTCCTTGAGGGTGCCCAGGTGCAGGGCGGTGAGCTGGGACTGGGCCTGGGCGACGTACATCCAGGCGAGTTTTTCCTGGGTGAGTT
This sequence comes from Nonomuraea sp. NPDC046570, assembly GCF_040645915.1. Classification (NCBI taxonomy): domain Bacteria; kingdom Bacillati; phylum Actinomycetota; class Actinomycetes; order Streptosporangiales; family Streptosporangiaceae; genus Nonomuraea; species Nonomuraea sp. NPDC046570. Next base: position 208,857 of record NZ_JBEYZF010000008.1, read on the forward strand.
GGAAGCCGCCGATGGGGCGGTCGAACTGTACGCGGGTCTTGGCGTAGTCGACGGCGGATTCCAGGCAGGCGCGGGCGGCGCCGACGACGCCCCACAGGATGCCGTAGCGCGCCTCGGACAGGCAGGACAGCGGGCCGCGCAGGCCGGTCACCCCGGGCAGTACGGCCGAGCCGGGCAGCCGTACGTCGTCGAAGTACAGGGAGGAGGTGACGGAAGCCCTGAGGGACAGCTTCTTGTGGATCTCAGGGGCGGTGAAGCCGGGCGTGGAGGTGGGCACCACGAAGCCGCGGATGCCTTCGTCGGTCTGCGCCCACACCACGGCCACGTCCGCGATCGACCCGTTGGTGATCCACATCTTGGCGCCGTTCAGCACCCAGTCGCCGCCGTCCTTTTTGGCGTGGGTGCGCATTCCGGCGGGGTCGGAGCCGTGGTCGGGCTCGGTCAGGCCGAAGCAGCCGATGGCCTGTCCGGCGGCCATCCGGGGCAGCCATTCGTCCTTCTGCTCGGCGGAGCCGTACTTCCAGATGGGGTACATGGCGAGGGAGCCCTGGACGGAGACGAAGGAGCGCAGGCCGGAGTCGCCGGCTTCGAGTTCGCGGCAGGCGACGCCGTAGGAGGTGGCGTCGGTGCCGGCGCAGCCGTACCCGGTGAGGTGCATGCCGAGCAGGCCCATGGCGCCCAGTTCGGGGGCGAGGTCGCGGGCGGGGAAGGTGGCGTTCTCGAACCAGTCGCCGATGTCCGGCAGGACGCGGTCGGTGACGAAGGAGCGCACGGTGTCGCGGATGAGCCGCTGGTCGCCGTTCAGCCGATCTTCGAGACGCAGTAGGTCGTCCATGACCGGGTCCTCTCCTCGCATAAGGGGCTACCAGGGTTCTACCAGGGGGAATCCCGATGTGCGAACGCGGCTCCCCGGGGCAGTCTTGAGGCATGAGCGAATCGAACTTCAAGCAGTTGCGCCGGACCAGGAACGGCCGGATCGTCGCCGGGGTGTGCTCGGGTGTCGGTGAGTACCTCGGGGTGGACGCCAACATCGTCAGGATCGGGCTGGCCGTCGCCACCCTGTTCGGCGGCGCGGGCATCGGCATATACGCGATCGGCTGGCTGCTCATGCCGGACGAGGGGAAGAACTCCTCGATCGTCCAGGACCTGATCAGCAAGCAGCAGCAGAAGTCGACGTGGCAGGACGCCACGCCGGCTCCCGACTACTCGCAGCCGCCGTCCGCCTGGAAGGCGCCCGAGCGGCAGGACGAGCACACCAAGCCGCAGGCGTGATCAGGCGGTGGCCTGGGCGCGCACCTTGGCGACGATCTCCCCCCGAGACTCGGTCCAGACCATGGCCAGTACGGCTGCCGCCGTCACCCCGGTGATGCCGGACAGCGCGACCACCGGTTCGGGACCGAGTTTCTCGGCGGCGAATCCGCCGACCAGGATGCCGATGCCCTGGGCCGCCATCAGCCCGGAGTAGACGAGGCCGAAGGCCTGCCCGCGGCGTTCGGCGGGGATGCACTGCACGAACGCGGCGTTGGCCGCGAGCTGGTAGGCGCCGCCGATGCCGGACAGGACCCACAGGGTCAGCACCACGGCCAGCGGTGGCCGCAGTACGCACACGATGAGCGGCGCGCAGCTCAGCATGGCCATCCAGCCCATCATCCGCAGCCGCCCCGAGGCGGAGACGAACCTGCCGAACACGAACGCGCCGAGGACGGTGCCGGTCGGCATGGCGGCCATCAGCAGGCCGGTGATGACCTCGACGGGGATGGTGCCGTCGGCGAGCTCGGCGGCGTACGGCGCGGCGAGCCCCTCGGGCAGCACATAGAAGCAGCACAGCCAGGAGAACATCACCAGCGTCCGCAGCTTCCGGTCGCCGAAGACGAGAACGGCTCCGGCCTTGGTCATCGCCCACATGGACGGCTTGGACCCGTCGGAGTGGGTGGACGCGTCGTGTTGCCGTACCCCGGAGACCAGGATCAGGGCGGAGGCCAGGAACGTGGCCGCGTCGAGCGCCAGCGCGCGGTAGGGGCCCATGGTCGCGATCATCGCGCCGCCAGCGGCGAACCCGAGCATCTGGATGGCCTGGTTCGTCATGTTCTGCAGCGCCGTGCCGGCGACGTAGCGGTCGCCTTCGAGGATCTCCGGCAGCAGGGCCGCGCGGGCCGCCGAGAACGGCGCGCTGAGCAGGACGACGAAGAAGACCAGCACGCACAGCACGGTGAACGGCATGCCGGGCACGGCCATCAGGGCGACCAGCAGCGCGCGCAGCAGATCGCAGACGATCATCACCCGGCGTCTGGCGAACCGGTCGGCCAAGCCCGCGAGCAGCGGCCCGCCGACGATGGTCGGCAGGTAGGTCAGGGCGTAGACGGCGGCGGTGGCGAGCGCCGACTGGGTGCGGCTGTAGACGAGCACGGCGAGGGCGACCTGCGCGAGCTGGTCGCCGATCAGGGAGAACCCTTGCCCGCACCAGAGCGCGCGGAACTCCTTGTTGGCGATGACCTCGCCATAGGTCACTTGTCGTTCGGCGGCACGCCTGTGCCTCCCCTGAAGCCTTGCCCCCATAGGACTCCGCTGAACCTGACTGAGAGTGTTCGGTATGTGACCTAAGGTGCCCGTCGGCGGGCTCATGCGCAACCCGAAGCAGCCAAGCGGCTGCAAACTGTAATCGGCGTCTATGACTTTCCGGCGGATACCGCTTGCCGGGACCGGAGGGGGTCTGGTCCCGGCAAGCGGTGTTCATGGGCCGGTCAGTATTCGGCCTTCACACTGGCGCCGTCGAAGGCGGCGGCCGCGTGCAGGCTGACGTAGACGTATCCGGCGGGCGGGTTGTCGACGACCAGCGTCTCGGCGTTGCCCTGGCCGGTGGACCGCTGGGTGTACGACGAGGTGGTGGCCCAGGAGCCGGCGCTGTAGTACAGGTCGGCGTTGCCGGTCCCCCCACTGGCGGTGAGGGTCAGCCTGCCGGTGCCGGCGGGCAGGTAGAGGTACAGGTAGGCGTAGTTGCCCTGGGTCGCGGACAGGTTGCTCCGCTGGCAGTTCCGGTCGAGCTGCCTGGTGTCGGCTCCGGTGCACTCGGGGGTCGAGGACCCGCCGGGGGAGACGGTGATCTGCCGGGTGGTCGTCCCGGTGGCGCCGGAGTTGTCGGTGACAGTGAGTTTCACCGAGTACGTCCCGGCGGCGGCGTAGGTGTGCGACGGGTTGGCCGAGGTGGCGGTGGCGCCGTCGCCGAACTCCCAGCGGCGTGCGGCGATCGTGCCGTCGGGGTCGGTGGAGGTGTCGGTGAAGGCGACGGTGAGCCCGCCGGCGGTGTGGGTGTAGCCGGCCTGCGGGGCCTGGTTCTGGCCTCCGCCCGAGCAGCTCCCGGAGGCGCACGCCGCCAGCCAGGTCCACCAGTCGCTGTCGTAGCGGCTGCCGATCGAGCTGGTCAGGTAGCTGCGCGCGGAGCTCCAGGCGCCGGTCCGGTAGTAGCCGAGCACGGTGGCGAGCTCGCTCGGGTGCCGCTCGAACATGTACCGGACGGCCAGGTATCCCCAGCGGTAGACGCGGGTGGTGTCGTGGGAGTAGGTGGTGTTCCACAGTGTGCTGAGCGCGTAGGTGCGCTTGGCCGCCTCGGTGACGGCGGCGTCGTAGGCGACCTGGCGGTAGGAGTAGGAGACGTACTCGGCGAAGCCCTCGATCCACCAGATGGTGGGGGTGGAGACGTTGGCGTTGAAGTCGCCGTGCATGTTGAAGCGGCCGTCGAGGTAGTGGGTGTACTCGTGGTTGAGGTTCCAGATCTGGAACGCCGGCCGTACCCATTCGGCCTCGTAGGCGATGAAGCGCGGCTGGTTGCCCGTGGCGGCCGGGTTGCCTTCCAGGTACATGCCGCCGTTGTTGGTGTCGATGCCGAACATCGCCCCGGCGTAGGTCTGGTAGTCGGTGCTGGAGTCGAAGACGCACACCTCCAGCGTGGTGTTGCGGTCGCCGGTCACCGGGCCGCCGTCGCGGGCCAGGTTGTGGAAGAAGGCGTCCTGCCCGGCGAGGCTCGCGCAGGTGTCGGCGAGCTGGGCGGAGGTCATCTGCTGGGCGCGGATTTTGATGCTCGCGCTGCACGTGTGGGTGATCGGCAGCGCGCTGGCGGCCAGGCGGTTCTGCAGGTCGCAGGTGTCGTAGTAGGAGCAGTTGGCCTTGTCGTAGTAGTCGGTCATCTCGGCCACGCCCACCCAGAGCGGCGCGGTCGCCGAGCCGAGGGCGCTGCGGTTCAGCAGGTTCCTGGCCAGCGGCCTGACGGTGCTCTGGAGCGCGGAGTGCTGCAGGAAGCGCCCGAGCTCGCGGCCCGCGTTCGAGGTGAGGTAGCCCCGCTCGCCGCCGAGCAGGGACACGTGCTGGGAGGCGAAGGCGTCGAGCGTGGTCAGCACGCTCCGGTCGGCCTGGACGGCGGTGACGAACGCGGGGACCTGGTGGCCGCGGAAGAGCACGGTGTAGACGTTGTTGACCGCGTTCAGCATCCACCAGTGCGCGTCGTAGGAGCTGTCGTAGCCGGTGAGCAGGCGCTTGACGACGTACAGGTAGCGGTCGTTCTGCTCGGCGCTGTCGATCAGCGTGACCGCCTCGGCGAGCACCTCGCCGTTGGCGTCGCTGACCGTCCAGGCGCGCGAGTTGCCGAAGAAGGAGTCGAGGCCGGACTGGATGGCCGTGCGCAGCGTCGCCCCGTAGGTCCCTACGGTCGACGGGTTGTACCACTGGACGTAGTAGCCGGCCCGCAGGTAGAGCACGAGCTGGGCGGTGGAGGCGCTGTTGTCGCCGGGGTAGTTCACCCCGTCGTCGCGCAGCGCGTAGGCGACGCTGGCCATCTGTGACTCGCGGAAGGCGTAGTAGGCGTCGCCGCCGGTCAGGCTGAACAGCGTGTTCACGCAGTCCGTGGTCGACGACCTGATCTGCTGGACGAGCGCGCTACCCGACCTGCTGGTGAAGTCGGCGGCACTGCAGGCGGCGGCTTTCGCCTTCGCCGCCGACGGCCGGGGCCGGTCGGGCGACCGCGCGGGCTCGTCGTAGTCGCGCCGCAGCGCGTCGTCGGACGCGGACAGGGGTGGACGATCCTGTACGGCCAGCCGCGACTTGCCGACGTGCGGCGGCTCCTCGGCGGACAGGACCTTCTCGGGCGGCGGCTCGGCACTGGCCGGAGCGGCCGACAGCGGCTGGAGGACGAGGGTGGCGACGGCTAAGGCGGTGAGGACGCGTAATCTCACGGCAACCTCCGGTCGGGGGGTGACTGCGCTCCGTAGTCTGATGACCAAAAGGGCGTTGCCGTCATAGACCGGCACATAAGCCTTGGCTATGAGCGAGAAATCGGAAGCTTGGCAGGTATAGGCGGGCCAAACTCCATCACATGTCACATAATCCTTGCTTATGGAGCTCGATCTCCGGCATCTCCGTATGATCTGCGCGATAGCGGAGACAGGCAGCGTCACCCGGGCGGCCGCGAGGCTGGGCCTGTCCCAGCCCGCCCTCACGAACCAGCTGCACCGCGTCGAGGAGATCGCCGGAGGCGCGCTGTTCGTGCGCAGCCACGCGGGCGTACGCCCGACGCCCCTCGGGCGCCAGGTCATCGCGCGGGCGAGGATCGTGCTCAGCGAGATCGACGCGCTCTTCGGCGACCTGCACGGGCCCTCCGGCACCGCCCACGTCGTCCGCCTCGGCTGCGTGCACCTGGCCTGCGTCGGCAGCGTCGTCGAGCGGGTGGGGGAGGCGCTGCCCGGCCACCAGATCTCCCTGCGCATCGAGCCGTCCGCGGTCCTGCTCGCCGACGCCCTCGCCCAGGGCCACCTCGATGTGGCGCTGGTGGGCATGATCGAGGGGTTCGACGTGACCCTGATCGCGCCGGTCGTCAGCCGCACGCTGATCCCGCGCTACCCGATCTTCGTCGCGCTGTCGGCGGGCCACCGGCTGGCCGAGCGCGCGGAGATCGACCTGGCCGATCTGCGGGACGAGTCGTGGATCAGCCCGCCGGGCGCCGACGACGGCTCCCTGGCCGCGCTCCGGGCCGCCTGCCGGGCCGCCGGATACGAGCCCGACATCCGCTACGAGGCGCCGAGCGGGGCCGGGCGCTCCCTGGTCGCGGCCGGGCACGGGGTCCGCCTGGTCGACCCCACCTGGAGCCCGCCCGAGGGTACGGTCGCCCGCCCGCTGCGGGGCGAACCGCAGGCCGCCCGCCTGGTCGTGGCCTGGCGGCGCGACCACGTGAGCGTCGAGAACGCCCAGGCGGTCTACCGGGGACTCGCCGCCGCCTTCCGCGACCACGTGGACGACAACCCGGCCTTCCGGCGCTGGTGGGACGCGCACCCGGAGACGCACCCGTTCGAGTGAGCAGAATGGGGGTGTGGAGATGACGCGTACGGAGTTCGAGGGCCTGGTCAGCGAGGCCCTCGATCTGATCCCGCCCGAGCTGGCCGCCCACATGGACAACGTGGCCGTGTTCGTGGAGGACGAACCGCCCGCCTCCGAGCCTGACCTGCTCGGCATCTACGAGGGGGTCGCCCTCACCGAGCGCGGCGGCTGGTACTCCGGCGTGCTGCCTGACCGGATCATGATCTACATGGGGCCGACCCTGCGCCTCTGCGAGACCCGCGAGGACGTCGTCGACGAGGTGGCGATCACCGTGGTCCACGAGATCGGCCACCACTTCGGGATCCCCGAAGAACGCCTGCACGAACTCGGCTGGGGCTAGCCGGACGCATTCAGTGTCACGCTTCGGGTAAGCAGGAGAGCGTATGAAGCTCGCCGAACGCATCAGAGCAGTCGTCCGATCCCGTCCGGCCAAGGCCGCGGGGGTGCTGCTGGTGGCCGCCGTGGGCGCATGGCTGGGCATCATCCTGAGCGGCACCGTCCGGGCCGACGTCGGCCCCGTCGAGACCGGCATGTCCCTGCGCCCCGCGTGGACCGGGGAGACCGTCGTCGACGCGCACCCCTTCGGCACGCTCAGGTTCCGCAGCCACGATGCGCCCCTGCTGCTGCGCATCACGCTGGAGAACATCGACCAGGAAGAGGCGAAGAGCCTCATCGAGGACCCGCGCCTGTCCGACCGCCTGCCCGGCATCATCGAACGGGATCTGCGCGACGGCGTCCAGGCCCTCGTCATCCGCTCGCTGCTGTGCGCGTCCGCGGGCGCACTGATCGTCTCGTTCGTGGTCTTCCGCAGGCCCAAGACGGCCCTGTACGGCCTGCTGGCCGCCGCCGTGGCCCTGGCGGGCACCGGAGTCGTCGCGGCCGTCACGTTCAAGCCTGGCTCCTTGGTGGAGCCCCGCTACTCGGGCGTGATCGCCGTCGCGCCCTCCCTGGTCGGCAGCGCCGAGTCGATCGTCACCAGATTCGAGTCCTACCGCTCCCAGCTCACCAAGCTGGTCACGAACGTCTCCAAGCTGTACGACACGGTCTCGGACCTGCCCGTCTACGACGCCGACCCGTCGTCCATCCGGGTGCTGCACGTCTCCGACATCCACATCAACCCGATCGCCTGGAACGTCATCCGCTCTCTGAAGGAGCAGTTCAAGATCGACGTGGTGGTGGACACGGGGGACATCTCCGACCACGGGACCAAGGCGGAGAACAAGTTCGTGGAGGAGATCGGGCGGCTCGGCGTGCCGTACGTGTTCGTGCGCGGCAACCACGACTCCATGACCACGCAGAAGGCCGTGGCCAGGCAGAAGAACGCCGTCGTCCTCGACGACCGGACCGCGACGGTGGCCGGCCTGAGCATCTACGGCCTGGGCGACCCCCGCTTCACCCCCGACAAGTCCGTGATCGCCGAATCCGACCCCGAAAGCCTCAAGGCGTACGGCCGCGCCCACTCGCTGCGGCTGGCCCGCGCCGACCTCGTCGCCGTCCACGACCCCACCGTCGCCAGGGGCTTCTCCGGCACCACCTCGATGGTCCTGGCCGGCCACTCGCACGAACGCTCCACCCATCTCCTGCCCACCGGCACCCGGATCCTCGTCCAGGGCTCCACCGGCGGCGCGGGCCTGCGCGCCCTCGAACACGACGAGCCGACGCCCGTACAGGCCTCCGTGCTCTACTTCGACAAGCAGACCCGCCGCCTGCAGGCCTGGGACGACATCACCCTCGGCGGGCTGGGCGAGCAGTCCATCCACATCCAGCGTCACGTCGAACCGGCCCCTGGCCGTATGATTTCTCCAGAGCCAACGGTCGCCCCGTCTCCAACGGGGACGACTTCAGGCACGTCGACGCCTAACGCCGGTCCGCCGCTTTGGCACGAGGGGCAATCGTCCCCTATGCTTCAGAGGTCTCCGACGGAAGACGTCAGGAACAGGATGAAAATCCTGAGCCCCCATCGTCTAGCGGCCTAGGACACCGCCCTTTCAAGGCGGCGGCACGGGTTCGAATCCCGTTGGGGGCACAGCAAGTCAGGGAAACGGTAGGTCGAAGACCTCCGAAGAACTGGTAAGCTAAGCAAGTCGCAAAAGCCGAAAGGCCGAAGCGCAAGGTCCTGTAGAGCAGTTTGGAGTGCTCGCCACCCTGTCAAGGTGGAGGTCGCGGGTTCAAGTCCCGTCAGGACCGCTACGGCGCAAGTCGCCGAGGTCAGGTAGCTCAGTTGGTACGAGCGACCGCCTGAAAAGCGGTAGGTCGGCGGTTCGACCCCGCCCCTGACCACCCTATTTAAGCTGTGAAAACGCCTCGCACATATTCTGTGCGGGGCTTTTTTGTTTTTCGGTCGACCTCATCATCATACTTCGACCCGCGTAGTATGATCTCCGGCATGCTCAGAAGATCCTTGGCGGCTCTGGCCGCCCTTGTCGTGCTGTCCGGGTGCGGGACCGGGACGGGGGCGCGGGAGCCGGCCTTGCCCAGCCCTGGACGGGACAACAAGCAGCTCATCGAGGCCGCCAAAGCAGACTGCATGAAGGGGAAAGGGTTCAAATACGTTTCCTTCGTGATGGTCGGGACTGATATGGGCATCGACGAGAAAATCTGGCTCGGTGACTACGCAGCCATGAAAGCGGACCGTACGAAGCGCGGCTACGGGGTGTTCTACCTCCTGGTCCACCGTGAGAAAATGCGGGCCGCGGCGGACGAGACGCCCGACAACCCCAATTACGCCCTCAGGGCGGAGCTGTCGAATTCCCAGGCGAAGACCTATGACAAGGCGCTGGAAAGCTGCGAGGCCCAGGCGATCAAGCAAGTCACCGGCAAGGTTGTGAAATCGAACGAGGATTGGTCCAGCCAGGCTTCCAAAGCCGGAGCACGGCGCATCGAGCGAGAACTCAACGGCGACCCGGAGCTGGCCAAGCTGGCCGCCGCCATGGGCGACTGCCTGGCTGCCAAGGGACACCAGGTGACCGCCAACAGTCCGAGGGCCATGAGCGAGTGGGGCTACACGCTGTTCAGAAGGCAGTTGCACGACCTCGCGCGCGAGCAGGACGACGAGATCCCGCCCTACGATCCCGACAGCGAGATGTGGTACAGCCCGGGCCGCCTCTCGGCCGAGGACGCGCGACGCCACCTGGACCGGGAGATCAAGGTGGCCCTGGAGGACCTGGAGTGCGGCAAGAACTTCTACGCCGCCTATCTGCCCAGGTCCGAGAAGATCTACAAAGAGGTCCGCGCGGAGTTCGGGCTGGGCGACTAGCTCAGACCTCGACCTTGTACGACAGGGTCAGCTCGTCCGCGGGGACGCCCCTGATCCCCCAGTTCACCTGGGGCATCTCGATGATCGTGATCTCGATGTCCCCGGCGCCGAGCCCGAGCGCCTCGGGCAGCAGGCCGTACACCGCGCGGATCAGGTCGCGCTTGGCGTCGTCGCTGCGCCCGGTGAAGCAGACCACCTCGATGATCAGGTACCCGGGCCCGCGCTGCGGGCAGACGAGGTCGTCGGCGTCGAGCAGCAGGAAGCGGTGGAAGCGCTTGCCCTCGGGCAGCTTCCACGCCTTGCGCACGCACTCGTGCAGCAGATCGGAGATCTCGCGCTGGCGTCCCGCCCACACGTCGCGACGCCCGTACACCTTCACCTGTGCCATGCAGGCAATATAGAGCCGTGATCCGAATCCTCCTCGCTGACGACGAAGCCATGATCCGCGCGGGGGTGCGCGCGATCCTCGGCGCCGACCCGGAGCTGGAGGTGGTGGCCGAGGCCGGAGACGGCCGTGCGGCGGTCGATCTCGCCATCGGGCACCGGCCCGACGTCGCCCTGGTCGACATCCGGATGCCGAAGCTCGACGGGCTGGCCGCCGCGGCCGAGATGCGCAGGGTCGCGCCGGACACGGCGGTCATCATGCTCACCACGTTCGGCGAGGACGACTACATCGCCAAGGCGCTCGACGTGGGCGCCAGCGGCTTCCTGCTCAAGTCGGGCGACCCGCGCGAGCTGCTGGCCGGGATCAGGGCCGTGGCGGACGGCGCCGCCTACCTGTCGCCGAAGGTGGCCCAGCGGGTCATCACCCAGCTCGCGGGCGGCAGGCTGGGCAGGGGAGCGGTGGCCCGCGACCGGATCGCGGGCCTGACCGACCGCGAGCGCGAGGTGCTGACGTTGCTGGGCGCGGGGCTGAGCAACGCGGAGATCGCGAAACGGCTGTTCATCGTGGAGGGGACGGTGAAGGCGTACGTCAGTACGATCTTCGGCCGCCTCGATGTCCGCAACCGGGTGCAGGCCGCGATCATCGCCTACGAGGCCGGACTGGTGCCCGGGGAGGGATACCACTAGCCTTTGCCTGCAGATCATTCCGCCCTGTGTCCGCGGAGACTGCGATGCCCGTTTCTGGGCATTCGTTAAGTCTGGTAACTGAGCCAAGGACGCAGGATATATATGACGCATATCGACCCGGACGCGCTGGTCGCCAGCCTGAGGCGACTACAGACGTCGTCCCCGGAGACCGGGATAGTCCACCAGCTCGAACGCACCGTCCAGGTCGTGGACACGCTGTTCGGCTACGCCGGGGCCGGCCTGATGTTCGCCGAGGAGAACGGCACCCTGCGCTACCTGGTGGCCACCAACGCCGAAGGGCGCAGCCTCGAAGCGGCGCAGGAACGGCTGGGCGAAGGCCCCTGCGTCTCCGCCTACACCACCGACTCCGCCGTGACGACCGTCGACGTCCAGGGCGACCAGCGGTGGACCGCCCTGGCCACGCTGCTCCACCCCGACGTGCGGGCGGTGGCCGGAGTACCGGTCAGGTTCGGCGGCGGCCCCGTCGGGACGCTGAACGTCTACCAGTCGGTGCCCTACGACTGGGACGAGTCCGACATCCAGGCGCTGCACGCCTACGCCGACGTGATCGAGCAGCTGCTCACCGCGGCGATCGCCGCGCAGGAGAAGAGCGTACTGGCCGACCAGCTGCAGTACGCCCTGGACTACCGCGTCGTCATCGAGCGGGCCATCGGCTACCTCATGGGCAAGCACGACCTGACTGCGGCGCAGGCGTTCACCGGGCTCAGGAAACGGGCCAGGGACAGCCGCCGCCGGGTCGCCGACCTCGCCGCGGAGGTGCTGGGCGAGAAAGCGCCCGATCCCCCGATACCCTGATCGGTGATGTATCGACTTCTGTTCACCCTGGTTCTGCGCCGCCTCGACGCCGAGGCCGTGCACCATCTGACGGTGCGGGCGCTCGCCGTGCTGTCCGCGCTGCCGTTGCTCAAGCGCCTGCTGCACCGGGCGCTCGCGCCGCGTGACGAGGCGCTGCGGGTCAGCGCCTTCGGTGTGCACTTCCCCGGGCCGCTGGGGCTGGCCGCCGGGTTCGACAAGGACGCCGCGTGCGCAGAGGCGCTGTCGGCGTTCGGGTTCGGGCACGTCGAGGTGGGCACGATCACCGCGCACGCCCAGCCGGGCAACCCCCGGCCGCGCCTGTTCAGGGTGGTGGGCAAGCGGGCGGTCATCAACCGGATGGGCTTCAACAACGCCGGGGCCGAGGCGGCGGCGCGCAGGCTGCGCCGTACCAGGGGTGTGCCGGTGGTGGTCGGGGTGAACATCGGGAAGACCAAGGTGGTGCCGGAGGCGGAGGCCGCCGCCGACTACGTGGCCAGCGCCAAGGAGCTGGCGCCGCTGGCGGACTACCTGGTGGTCAACGTGAGCTCGCCGAACACGCCGGGGCTGCGCAACCTGCAGGCGGTCGAGCTGCTGCGGCCGTTGCTGACCTCGGTGAAGGAGGTGGCCGACTCGACGCCGCGGCGTACTCCGCTGCTGGTGAAGATCGCGCCGGACCTCGCCGACGAGGACGTCGACGCGGTGGCCGACCTCGCGCTGGAGCTCGGGCTCGACGGCATCATCGCGACGAACACCACGATCAGGCACGGCGGCGAGACCGGCGGGCTGTCCGGGCGTCCGCTGAAGGGGCGTTCGCTGGAGGTGCTGCGCCGCCTGCGCGCCCGCGTCGGCGACCGGCTCACCCTCGTGTCGGTGGGCGGCGTCGAGGACGTGGACGACGTCTGGGAGCGCCTGCTGGCCGGCGCCACCCTGGTCCAGGGCTACACCGGCATGATCTACGGCGGTCCGCTCTGGGCCGCCACGATCCACCGACAGCTCGCGCGGCGCCTCAAGCGCCACGGCCTCACCTCCGTGCGCGACCTGATCGGCCGCACGGCCCCCCGCTAGCTCTCGGCCGCCAGGCGGTCGGCCTCGTCGAGCTGGTCGCGCAGGCCCAGCAGCTCCCAGCGCTGCAGCACGATCGGCACGTTCCCCTCCAGCCACAGCCGGTCGTGGAAGGCCCGCAGGTCGAAGTCGTCCCCGTCGCGCCGCCGGCAGGTGGCCAGCAGGTCGAGGATCTGCAGCTTGCCGATCTGGTAGCTGAGCCCCTGCCCGGGACTGCCGGCGAAGAAGACGGCCTCCTCCCAGGCCGTCCCGGCGTCCATGGGCACCGCCGTGGCCAGCCGTTCGGCCGCCTCCTCCAGCGTCGTCTCGCCCACCGCCAGCGCCAGGTCCACCTCGACCCGCAGCGCCCGCAGCCGCATCGCGTTGACCACGAACAGGGCGCTGTACGGGGCGTCGTCGAACAGCCCGGACAGCAGCATCAGCTCCTCGTTGTAGAAGGCGATCCCCTCGTTGGCGTGCGAGTCGTAGTAGCCGCGCCGTACGGGATCAGGGTGCTGCCATGACAGCGCGAGTTGCTGGGCGTGCACGCCCTCGTGGGCGATGCCGGTGCGCGGGTCGAGCGCCTCGGCGAGCTGGAAGTAGGGCAGGCCGGGATGCGGCTCCTCGACGTACCGCAGGGCGTCGTCGCCGGGCCGCGAGGCCGACCCGGCGTAGTGGGGTACCCCGAGCCAGGTGAGCGGCGCCAGGTAGGGCGGCATGGCGGCGAAGCGGTAGCGGCGCAGGCTCGAAGGCTGGCCGAGCAGGCCGCGCTCGGTGTAGAAGCGGCGGACTCCCCGCTCGTCCGCGTCCTCCTGGGCGATCACCCGCGCCGCGTCCGCGGGCAGCGGCGGCGCGGCGACGTCGCGATGACGCAGGCGCAGCATCGCCTCGGTCGCCACCGCCCGGTCCCACTCCTGCCGTCCCATGGCCCGCAACCGGTCGGCCGGGTAGGGGACCAGCGCGACGCGGTGCAGGAAGAAGGCCAGGGCCCGCGCCCCCACGGCCGTGTCATCGCCGAACCCCGCCAGGCCGCTCTCCAGCCAGCGGCGGTAGGCCGCCAGCGCCTCGGCAGCGGCGTCGGCGGCCGAGGCCAGCTCGCCCGCGTACGGCCGCGGCAGCAGCGGCGCCAGTGCCGCCATCGCCTGCCGGAGCCGGTCTCCGGCCGTTTCCAGCAGGGTGATGGCCGAGCGGGCGAAGGGCGCGGCGGCGTGGCCGGTGAGGTTCTCCCTGGCCTGCTCCAGTACCACGGGCACCCGCCTGAGGTGCGCCACTATCGCCGCCGCGCGTCCGGTCTCGAACGGCGGCGGCCGGAGCAGCAGGTTGTACCCGGCGATCAGGCTCTGCTCCAGGTAGAAGCAGGGGTTGCGCTGCCAGCCGCGCGACAGGTCGAGCTCCCAGCGGGCCCTGGCCAGCGCCGAGCCGATCAGGCGGCCGTCGACCTGGACGGGCACGGGCTCGGCCGACAGGTCGAGCGCGGCGTGCCGCTCCTCCAGCTCGCCCAGGACGCGGCGGCGCTCGGCGACCGCGGCGGCCGACCAGTCGGCCGTCCACCCGTCGGGGCGTTCCACCCGGGTGATGTCGTCGCCGGAGTCCGGGGCGGCGGCCACCCGCCACGCCCAGAAGTCGGCGGCCAGGTCGCCGAGCGCCCGCATCACAGACTCGGGCGGGTGGAGTCGGCGCTGTGCGTCATCTCGTCCAGGTGCTCCATCATGTCGCCCACCCGCACCGCGCTCGGCCGGTGCGGCCTGCGCCGCTGCCAGGGGTGCGGGCCGTCGAGCGGGCGGTACTCCACGCCGAGCGCGTCCAGGCGGCCCAGGTGCTCGCTCAGCCGGTCGGTGAAGGTGTCGTCGGCGGTGCCGGACCAGGAGATCTCGGCGAGCGCGCAGGCGCGCGGCCAGGCGCGGTAGTCGACCAGCCGCGCGTCGGTGAGGCGCTCGCTCCAGAGCTGCCCCTGGACGCCGACCACCTTGGCGGTCTCCTGCTCGCCCCAGGCGGCGGGGGCAGGCTCGAAGGCCGCCACATCGGCCAGCGTGATGGTGTCGCCGAGGGCCATCGGCTCGTCGGCGGAGGCGGCCTCGGCGTAGTCGAAGTAGGTCGGGAAGACCGGCGTGGCGACCACGTCGTGCCCGGCTGCGGCGGCCCGGCGGCCGACACCCATCCCGCGCCACGGCATCACCAGCGTGTCGGACCGCAACCCGCCGCTGACGAACGCCTCGTCCCAGACGACCGCGCGCACCCCCCGCTCGGCCAGCACGTCCGAGAGCCGCCGCAGGAACCACGCGTGCAGCTCGCCCACGCTGCCCAGCCCCAGCGAGTCCTGGTAGGCGCTGATCTCCGCGGAGGCGGCCCAGTCGTCGAGCACGCACTCGTCACCGCCGATGTGCAGGTACGGCGTGGCCCCCATCGCCCCCAGCAGCTCGTCGAAGACCGTGGTGAGGAAGTCCACCGTGCCCGGCAGCGGCGACAGGATGGCGGGGGAGATCCCCCACCGGTCGAGCACCTCGAACTCGGCACCGGTCGCGCCCAGCTCGGGGTAGGCGGCCAGGATGGCCGAGGCGTGCCCCGGAACGTCGATCTCCGGCACGATCACCACCTCACGCGCCCGCGCGTAGGCCGCGATCTCGGCCAGGTCGTCGAGGGTGTAGTAGCCGCCGTGCGGGATGTCGTCGTAGGTGCTCTCCTCGCGGAAGTAGTTGGTCGCGGTGCGCGGCCGGTGCGAGGCGACCTCGTGCAGGCGGGGGTAGGCCCTGCTCTCCACCCGCCAGCCCTGGTCGTCCACCAGGTGCAGGTGCAGCCGGTTCAGCTTGTGCACGGCCATCAGGTCGACCAGCCGCAGCACCTCCCGCTTGGGCAGGAAGTGCCTGGCCACGTCGAGGTGCAGGCCCCGCCAGGAGAAGCGCGGGGAGTCCTCGATCCGCACCCCCGGCACGGTCCAGACCGGCGAGGCGACCGCGGCGCGGTAGGAGGCGTCGGGCAGGAGCTGGTGCAGGGTCTGCGCGGCGTGGAAGGCGCCCGCCCGGCCGCCCGCGGTGATCTCGATGCCCCGCGACCCGCACGTCAGCCGGTAGGCGTCGGCGGCCAGCGCGGTGTCCTGCCGTACGTCGATCGCGCCCGTGTCGCCTGGGCGCAGGTCGAGCACCGGCAGCGCCAGGCGGACGGCGTCGACGAGGTCGTGCGGGCCGGAGATCGTGGAACCCGCGGCCAGCTCGTAGGAGCCGGACAGGTGGCTGAGGACGTTCGGGCGTGGAAGCAACGAAGTCATGCTTCAGATGATGTCATTTGAGGTAGATCTGAAGCCCGTCAGCCAGTCCGAGCGCGATCTTCTGACGGAAGGCCGGGGTCTTGAACCTGGCCGCGTCGCCGGCGTGGCGCATGTTGCCGCACTCGATGAAGACCTTCGGCACCGTCGACAGGTTGAGCCCGCCGAGATCGTTGCGGAAGTCGAGCGCCTTGACGCCGATGTAGGTGGAGTACGGCAGGCCGGTGACCTTGGCCAGGGAGTCGCGCACGTCCACCCCCAGCTCGCGGGACTCGGGCACCACGGGGTCGACCGGCCCGTTGATCTTCTTGGGCATGATCACGTGGAAGCCGTGGTTGGCGGGCGCCGACCCGTCGGCGTGCACCGAGATCGCGGCGTCGGCCTTGGCCTTGTTGCCGATCGCGGCCCGCTCGGTGATGCACGGTCCCACGCTGTTGTTGTCGGAGCGGGTGAGCACGACTGTGGCGCCGCGCTGCTTCAGGATCTTGGTCAGCCGCTGGGAGACGTCCCAGGTGAAGGCCGCCTCGCTGTAGCCGTCGTTGGTCGAGGTGCCGGTCGTGTCGCAGGCCTTCCACTGGGTCAGCACGTTGACCTTGCGGTTGATGGCCTTCGGGTTCTTGGCGTTGCCGCCGTTGTGGCCGGGGTCGATGACCACGACCTTGCCCTTGAGCGGCTGCGACGACACCACGGCGGCCTGGGCCCCCGCGACGGGCGCGGGGGCGGGAGCGGCGGGCCGGTTCGCGGACGCCTGTCCGCCGGCCGTGCCGCCACACGCGGTGGCGGCCAGGCCGCAGAGGGCGAGAACGGTGACAGGTAGTGCACGCATGGCTTCCAACTTACGCGAGCACGCAAAATCACCAGACGTGTTCGCCGACTTCCTGCCGCTGCAGCAGGGCGGCGAGCTCCCGCGCGTCCTCCGCGTCGAGACCGAGCACGACGCGGGGACGCCCCCAGGGATGGTCGAGGGAGTGGGCCACATAGCTGGCGACCGACTCGGGCCCGACCTCGCAGTCCTTGCCGCGCCCGGCCCGCCAGTGCGCCCAGGCCCGTTCGAGCTCGGCGGCGGCGCGCTGGGCGCAGGACACCAGTTCAGGATCACGCATGACTGTTCCCCCTGGATCAGACGTCATGACCCTGATGAGTAGACAACTCCGGCGTGGGATCGCCACGCCGGTTGACCCAGGCTTGGACAGGATTTAGACAGGGCCGGTGCTTCGCCGTACGACCAGTTCCGGGGTGACCTGGCGGAGGCGGGCAACCTTTCCCGGATCGCCGATCCGGTCGCTGAGCAGGGCCGCCGCCGACCGGCCCATGGTGCGGCGCGGCTGGTCGACGGAGGTGAGCGAGATGTGGTGGACGGCCGACAGGTGCGTGTTGTCGTAGCCCACCACGGACAGGTCCTCGGGCACCCGCAGGCCGAGTTCGCTGGCCGCCGACAGCACGCCGAGGGCGACCATGTCGTTGGCCGCGAAGATCGCCGTTGGCCGGGGCTCGCGGGTGAGCAGGGCGCGTGCGGTCAGCCGCCCGCCCTCCTCGGTGCAGTCGCCGTGCTCGACCATGATGTACGGCGCCAGCGCGTGCCTGCGCATGGCCACCAGGTACCCCTCGCAGCGGAAGCGTCCGGCCGAGGACCTGGCGCCCTCGATGTGCGCGATCCGCTTGTGCCCGAGGCCGACCAGGTGGTCGATGGCCAGGCGGGCGCCGAGTTGGTCGTCGTCGACCACGATGTCGACGCCGTCGAGCGCGTTGTCACGTTCCCCCACCACGACGGTGGGCGTGTAGGAGGTGGCCTCGATGAGGGTCTCGCTGGTCGGCGCTATGCCTAACAGCACGAGCCCGTCGACCCTGAGTTCCAGGAAGGCCTCCACGGCCTCGTCCTCGAAGGCCGGGTCCCACTGGCTGTTGCCGATCAGCATGCGCAGCCCGTCGCCGTGCAGGCTCTCCTGCAGTCCGTCGAGGAACTCCGCGTAGAACGGGTTGTGCAGGTCGGCGACGAGCGCCCCGACCAGGTGAGTACGGCCCTCGACGAGGCTGCGGGCCACGGCGTTCGGGCGGTAGCCGAGCTCGCGCGCCGCGGCCAGGACGGCCTGGCGGCGATGTTCGCTCACGTGCGGCGACCCGCGCAGCACGAGAGAGACCAACGACTTCGAGACGCCTGCGCGTTCGGCGACGTTGCGGATGGTGGGTCTTGGGCGAGGCAGGGTGTCTACCTCGGCGATGGTCGTGTTGACGGGCGGTCCTGACATGTGTCTCCCCCGCGATGCGTGGATGGGCACCTGTCCCGTCAAACGATCGAGGACGCCGCAGGGTACGGCCTCAGGTTAGGGAAGCCTGATGTCGGCATGATCGTTACCCGATAGTGTGCGGAGGTGGCACCCGGGAAACCCGCCGAGACCTCGGAGAACGCGCGTCCCGCCAGGCGCAGGCTCAGCGTGGACCGCCGCCGCGGGGAACTCGTGGCGGCCGCCCTGAAACTGTTCGGCGGGCGGGACGCCGAGGATGTCTCCATCGACGACGTCGCCTCGGCGGCCGGCGCCTCGCGGGCGCTGGTCTACCACTACTTCGGCGGCAAGCAGGAGCTCTACCTCGCCGCGCTGCGCGGCGCGGCCGTCGAGCTGGAGTCGCGGCTGTGCCGGGACGAGGGCGGCCGTCCGCTGGACGAACTGGCCGCGGCGCTGCGCCGCTACTTCGACTTCGTCGAGGAGGACACGGCCGGTTTCGCCGCGCTGCTGCGCGGCGGGCCCGCGCGCCGGGCGGGCGAGGCGGGCGAGATCGTCGACGGGGTACGCCGACGGCTGTTCCTGCTCATCCAGCGGCAGTTGCGGGTGGACGAGCCGAGCCCGGTGCTGCGCCTGACGCTCAGGACGTGGATCGCCTCGGTGGAGGCCGCCGGCCTCGACTGGCTGGAGCACCGCGACCTCGACCGGGCGGCGCTGGAACGGATGCTCGTCGATCAGATGGTGGCCCTGTGCAGGGCGGCCGCGGCCTATGACGAGGACGTCGAGCGGCTCTTGGCCGAGCTGGTCTGAGACGGGTGGGAAGGATGGCGCCGGGCGGGCGGCGCCAACTCCCGTATGCGTCCCCCGACGCGCGGGGCGACTAGACGTCGTCACGCTGGTGGACCGGGCAGAACCAGGTCCACCGTGAAACCCCCCTAGGTCCGTGACGACCTCGCTGTTACTCCGAACGCTGCTGCGGAATACCCGCCAGCAGGGCACGGACCTCGGTCTCCCGGTAGCGCCGGTGACCGCCGAGGGTGCGAATCGACGTCAACTTGCCCGCCTTGGCCCACCGCGTAACGGTCTTGGGGTCGACGCGGAACATGGTGGCGACCTCAGCGGGCGTGAGCAGTGGCTCGGCCTCGGGTGTACGAGCTGACATGTGTGCGGCCTCTCCTCCGTGTGGACCGGCTCAGCGATCCTGCGACTGCTTGTGCGCGTGTCACGGATGTCCCCGTATGGCCCAGTGCGTGCGGCTTTTCTGGACCATATGCGGCATCACCCGAAGTGACCATACCGCCACGCTGAGCGATTGGCGAGCCCTTCTTTGGGCCGGCCGCCTGCCCGCGCGGCGATGTCACGCTCGGTGATTCTAGCGACACGTTTCGTGGTATCGCAGTGAAAACGGCAAACTACTCAGTTCGCAGAAGGCAGCAGGCGTCGCACGTGACCTACTCATGCAGGTCACACGGTTGTTTTGGGGCTCAGTTGGCAGATTCCAGAAGTTGCATTGACTTCCACCGCAGGATCACCCGCTGGTACATGGCGTAGGCAAGTTCTTCTTGACCTGTGTCCAGGCCCGTGAGGGCCGCCGAGAGCTCCGCCACCGACTGGTCGGCCTGCAGCGCGTCGTCGTTCATCAGGTGCACCAGCCCGCCGTAGTCGAGTTCCACCAGCGAGTGCGGGTGGAACTCTTCCAGCCAGCGGGCCACCTCCTCCACCTCCACGCCGGTCGCGACCTCGCCGACGTGCTTGCGGATCACCTGCAGGGCCCTCGCCGAGCGGCGCCTGGCCTGCGACATCGAGGTGACGTAGATGAGGTTGCGCCCTGTGGCGGTGGTGACGTCCTGCCCCTTGACCGGTTTGCCCAGCACCAGCCACCGCTCGTTGCCGTCGAAGGGCACGAACCACGACGACGGGATGTTCCACGTCGCCGTCCGGATGTGGGTGCGCAGCGAGGCGGAGTCGCCACCCCGTTTGTACCTGTCGAAGTCGTCGGCCGTCTGCTCGGCGATCGCCTGCGGGACGAATCGGTCCATCACTCTCGCGGGAGTGCTGCCACGGAAGCGCGAGAACGCCAGCCACGAGCGCAACCGGCTCTGCCAGGGACAGACGAACAGCCTGTCCTCCACGCGCCTCAGATAGGCGTTGGGGCTCTCCTGGGCGGGGGCGGGCTGCGGCGGCACACCGATCAGGCGCCGGACGGACTCACCGTGCTCGGCTTCGAGCGCGCCGGCCCTCCTGGGGCGGTCGCGGGATTCGGCGTAGGCGGCCCAGACCTTACGGTCGGCCTCGGGGAAGGCGGACAGCGGTTCGTAGACGCGGAGGTAGGCGGCGTAGGGCAGCACGGTGGCATCGTGTCATGAAGACAACCTGCTTGCACCGGTGTGGCCACTACCCTGAGAGGTGATCTCCGCCGCGAAGGTGCGGTGGACCGGACAGGGAGTCACTACAGTGACCGACGTCTTCGGGCTGTCCCACAAGGACGCCAGCCAGAGTCAAGCCGCGCATGAGCAGGTGGTCTTCTGCTCAGACGAGCGCAGCGGCCTGCGCGCGATCATCGCGATCCACAACACCGCGCTCGGCCCCGCGCTCGGGGGCACCAGGTTCTATCCGTACGCCAGCGAGCAGGCGGCACTCGCCGACGTGCTGGCCCTCTCCAAAGGCATGGCCTACAAGAACGCGCTCGCCGGGCTCGACCTCGGCGGCGGCAAGGCCGTCATCATCGGCGATCCCGCCACCGACAAGAACGAGGCGATGCTGCGCGCCTACGGCCGCTTCGTCCAGTCCCTGGGCGGACGCTACTTCACCGCCTGCGACGTGGGCACCTACAGCGAGGACATGGACATCGTGGCGCGCGAGTGCGCCTACGTGACCGGCCGCACCGTCGCCCACGGCGGCGCGGGCGACTCCTCGATCCTCACCGCCTTCGGCGTCTTCCAGGGCATGCGCGCCTCGGCCGAGCACGTGTACGGCACGCCGTCGCTGCACGGCAAGCGCGTCGGCGTCGAGGGCGTCGGCAAGGTCGGCCACCGCCTGGTCGAGCACCTGCTCGAGGACGGCGCGGAGGTGGTGATCTGCGACGTCAGCGAACAGGCGGTCGAACGGGTCAGGACGCGCCACCCCGAGGTCGCGGTCGTGGCCGACGCCGAGGCGCTCACCTCGGCCGACATCGACGTCTACGCCCCCTGCGCGCTCGGCGCCGCGCTCACCGACGACACCGTGGCCCGCCTGCGGGCGAAGATCGTCTGTGGCGGGGCCAACAACCAGCTCGCGCACGCGGGCGTGGAGAAGCAGCTCGCCGACCGCGGGATCCTCTACGCGCCCGACTACGTGGTCAACTCCGGCGGCGTCATCCAGGTCGCCGACGAGATCGAAGGGTTCAGCATGGATCGGGCCAGGGCCAAGGCGACACAGATCTATGACACGACTCTGAAGATTTTCCGCATCGCCACTGAGGAGGGCGTCCCGCCGGCCGTCGCAGCAGATAGGCTGGCCGAGCGCAGAATGTCGGAAGTCGGGCGAGTAAGGGCCATTTGGCTGGGGCGCTGACCCCCCACGCCCATACGACGTACCGAGCTGAGCGCAAAACAGGTACGGTTATAGGCGAACAAGAGGCTGACGCCCGAAGTCAGGTGGCGTCAGTGAGTGGTGCGTTAGCGACGAGGGGTCGGGGACGACCCCACACGAGGGGGTCGAGCCAATGGGGCGCGGCCGAGCAAAGGCCAAGCAGGTCAAGGTTGCTCGCCAGCTGAAGTACAACAGCGGTGGCACGGATCTTGAGCGTCTGCGCGACGAGCTCGGAGTCAGAGAAGACGACTCCAACCACAAGGACGACGCCGACGACCTCAACGACGAGCTGGCGGATCGCTATGCCGATTACGCCGATGACTACGGCAGCAAGGACGACGGCGACGACCGATCGTCCGGCCGCCGATAGGCGACTTGGATGACCGCATCCGGTGTGGCCACCACACCGGATGCGCGTCCGCCGAACGACTGAGCCCCACGGATCACCGTCCGTGGGGCCCTTCGTCGTTTCACGACCGGTAGCGCGCCTGACCGCTTCCCTGGACGACCTCGCCCAGCACCCACGCGGGCAGCCCGCGCCCGGCGAGCACCCGGAGCGCCTGGTCGGCCGAGTCGGCGGCGACGATCGCGACCATGCCGACGCCCAGGTTGAACGTCTTGTCCATGTCCTTGACCGCGATGCCGCCGTGACCGGCGAGCACCTGGAAGATCGCGGGCGGGGTCCACGACGAGCGGTCGAGCAGCGCGTCGAGGCCGGCGGGCAGCGAGCGGGACAGGTTGCCCTCCAGGCCGCCGCCGGTGACGTGCGCGAAGGCGTGCACCTCGGCTGAGCGGGTCAGCTCCAGGCAGTCGAGGGAGTAGATGCGCGTCGGCTCCAGCAGTTCCTCGCCCAGCGGGCGGCCCAGCTCGGGCAGCTCGTCGTCGAGGGAAAGGCCCGCCGTCTTCAGCACGTGGCGGACCAGGGAGTAGCCGTTGGAGTGCACGCCCGAGGAGGCCAGCCCGAGCACCACGTCGCCCTCGCGGACGCGGTCGGCGCCGAGCATGTCGGCCGCCTCGACGACCCCGGTGCCCGCGCCCGCCAGGTCGTACTCGTCGGCGTCCATCGCCCCCGGGTGCTCGGCCGTCTCGCCGCCCACCAGCGCGGCGCCGGCCAGCCGGCAGCCCTCGGCCACGCCGCCGACGATCTCGGCGACGCGTTCGGGGACGACCTTGCCGCAGGCGATGTAGTCGGTCATGAACAGCGGCTCGGCCCCGCAGACCACCAGGTCGTCGAGGACCATGCCGACCAGGTCGATGCCGATGGTGTCGTGCTTGCCGTACCGCTGGGCGATCATGACCTTCGTGCCGACGCCGTCGGTCGAGGTGGCCAGGAGCGGGCGGTGGTACTTCAGCAGGGCCGAGGCGTCGAACAGGCCGGCGAAGCCGCTGGCGTCGTCGACCACCTCGGGCCTGCGGGAGCGGGCGACCTTCGCCTTCATCAGCTCGACGGCGCGCTCGCCCGCCGCGATGTCGACTCCGGCCGCCTCGTAACTACTCACGCCTTGCTCTCCAAAACGAACTTGCCGACGTTGTCCTGGTCGATCGGGATGGGGTACGAGCCGTCGAAGCAGGCCCTGCACAGGCGCTCGGCCGGGATCGTGGTGGCCTTGGTCAGGCCCTCGAGGGAGATGTAGCCGAGCGAGTCGGCGCCCAGCGAGGCCCTGATCTCCTCCACCGTCAGCGAGCTGGCGATCAGCTCGGCGCGGGTGGCGAAGTCGATGCCGTAGAAGCACGGCCACTGCACGGGCGGCGAGGAGATGCGCACGTGCACTTCCTTGGCGCCGGCCTCGCGGAGCATCTTGACGATCGCCCGCTGGGTGTTGCCGCGCACGATCGAGTCGTCCACGACGACCAGGCGCTTGCCCGCCACGACCTCGCGCAGCGGGTTGAGCTTGAGCCTGATGCCGAGCTGCCTGATGGTCTGCGACGGCTGGATGAAGGTGCGGCCGACGTAGGAGTTCTTCACCAGGCCCTGGCCGTACGGGATGCCGCTCTCCTCGGCGTAACCGACGGCGGCGGGGGTACCCGACTCGGGGGTCGGGATGACCAGGTCGGCCTCGACCGGGTGCTCGCGGGCCAGCTCGCGGCCCACCTCGACCCTGGTGACCTGTACGCCGCGCCCCGCGATGGTGGTGTCGGGGCGGGCCAGGTAGACGTACTCGAACAGGCAGCCCTTGGGTTCGGCGAGCGCGAAGCGGCGGGATCGGACGCCGCGCTCGTCGATGGTGAGCAGCTCGCCGGGCTCGATCTCGCGGACGAACGTGGCGCCCACGATGTCGAGCGCCGCGGTCTCGCTGGCCACCACCCAGCCGCGCTCCAGGCGGCCGAGCACCAGCGGGCGGATGCCCTGCGGGTCGCGGGCCGCGTAGAGCGTCCGCTCGTTCATGAAGACGAGCGAGTAGGCGCCCTTGACCTGCGGCAGCAGTTCGGCCGCCGCGTCCTCGATGGACTGGTTGCGGTCCTGTGCGAGGAGCGTGGTGAGCACCTCGGTGTCGGTCGTGGCCCTGGTCGCCCCGGGAGCCAGGCGCTGGGCCAGCTCCGGGGTATTGATCAGGTTGCCGTTGTGGGCGAGCGCGAGCCCGCCGACCTCGGTGGAGCTCAGCGTGGGTTGCGCGTTCTCCCACACACTCGAGCCCGTGGTGGAGTAGCGGCAGTGGCCGATCGCCAGATGGCCGCGCAGGGTGCCCAGCACCGTCTCGTCGAAGACCTGGGAGACCAGTCCCATGTCCTTGTAGACGAGGATGCGGCTGCCCTCGCTGACCGCGATGCCCGCGGACTCCTGGCCGCGGTGCTGCAACGCGTACAGCCCGTAGTAGGTGAGTTTGGAGACTTCCTCGCCTGGCGCCCAGACTCCGAAGACACCACAGGCGTCCTGCGGTGCGCGGTCTTGGGGGTCCAGGTCATGGCCGAGCCGGCCGTCGCCCTTCAGCACATGCTTCAGTCTAGGTC
Source organism: Nonomuraea sp. NPDC046570 (assembly GCF_040645915.1). NCBI lineage: Bacteria > Bacillati > Actinomycetota > Actinomycetes > Streptosporangiales > Streptosporangiaceae > Nonomuraea > Nonomuraea sp. NPDC046570. The sequence goes on from NZ_JBEYZF010000008.1 coordinate 233,398, forward strand.
GGGAACTTCCCTGCTTGCACACCCGGGCCTGTTTCGGGGGATATGACCGGATCGTCTGGCGGGGTGGAAGCCCTTGGGTGGACCGCTCCGCCGCCTGTCCATGGAGCACCGTGACCAAACGATCGGCACGGTTTTGCCGTGTCGGACCGTTTCGGTGACCTGTGCCGGGGGAGTGTGGGGTATCCGGTATGCCGACACGTCGGGGGAGACGTAGACGTGACCACACCTGGTGACCCGAACCAGCCTCGCCCGGGGCAGGACCCGGGAGAAGACCGTCCCACGCCATCCGAGCCCGATGACGAAGGCCGCCGTTCGGGGTCTTCGCGTGGTGCGGGTGGTCAGGAGGAGGCCGAGGGGGAGGAACCGACGCGCGCGCCGGAGCCGGAGGAGCCGATCGCTCCCGAACCACCGCGCGCCCCCGAGCCCCTGGAGCCCACTGTGCCGGAGCCGCCGCGCGGCCCCGAGCCGAGGGAGCCCCTCACGTCCGAACCGCCCGTGGTGCCCCCTCCGGGGCCGCCGGGCGGTCCCGAGCCCGGCAGGCCCGAGCCGCCGAGGCCGGAACCCGGTGAGCCCGACTGGCCCGAGCCGGTCACGCCTCCCCACCCCGACCTGCCGGCCTCGCCCGAGGTGCCCGGCCCGCTCTCGGGGTTCCCCGAGCCGGGCCTGCCCACTCACCCTGACGAGCCCACCGCTCCCGAGGTCCCCCAGCCGCAGGTGGGCGAGGACGCGACGCAGACCCAGGCGTTCCAGGTTCCCCGGTATGACCAGGAGGAGGACGCGACGCAGACCCAGGTCTTCCAGAGGCCGGGGGCGACTCCGTCCTACCCGGGCTGGGAGAGCAGCCCCGGCGAGACCACGGAGCCGTCGGCCCCGACCCCTTCCCGCTACGACCCGCCCACCCCGCCGCAGGGCGGCCAAGAGCCGCCGCCCTCTCGCGGGGCTTTCGGGGAGAGTCCGCCCCCTCCCCCCGGCGCTCCCGGCGCCTTCGGGCAGGAGCCGCCGCCGTCCCTTGGGGGCGAGAGCGCTTCGCCGTACGAGGGGGCGCCCAAGGAGTACGGCCAGTCGGCGACCTACGGGACGCAGGGCGGTCCGGGGACCTCGCCGTACGGCGGGCCCCGGGAGCCGGTGACGCCGGGGGTCTCGCCCTCCAGCCCGTACGGCGGCCCGCCGGGCGGCGGTTCGGGCCAGGAGCCCCCGCCCCCGTACGGCGGCGCCGTCTACGTCCCGCCGCCGGGCGCGGGTTCCGCCCCGAGGCAGGACTGGGAGCCGCGCAAACCGGGCGGCGGGCTGGCCACGGCCTCGATGGTGCTGGGCATCGCCAGCATCTTCCTGGTGTTCCTGTGCGGCACCGGCCTGGTGACCGCGATCGTCGGCATCGTCCTCGGCGTCGTCGCCCTGACCAGAGGCGTCAACAGGGGCCAGGCGATCACCGGCATCGTGACCAGCGTCGTCGCCCTGATCATCGTCGGCGTGCTGGCCACGATCTTCATGAACGTGATCTCGCAGTGCTCGAACCTGCCCCCGAGCCTCACCGAGGCCTGCATCGAGAGCAAGATCCCGTGGCTGAGCGGTAGCTAGACGGGCAGGTGACCGGACAGGTCGGCGCGGGCGCCGCTCGCTGAGACGGCGCCCTTCGTCATGGCCTCGTCCCAGCTCAGCCGCCCGACGGCCAGCTCGATCCAGGTGCGCGCATCGGTCTCGACGACGTTGGGCGGCGTGCCCCTGGTGTGCCGCGGCCCCTCGATCGCCTGCACCGCCGCGTACGGCGGCACGCGCACCTCCACGGTCCTGCCGGGCGCGGCGGTCACGAGCCGGTCCAGCAGGTGCCGTACGGCGAAGCGGGCCGCCTCCCGCTCGGGTGTGAGCCCCCGGTCGTAGGCGGCCAGCACGGCGGCCACGCAGGCGCCTGCCAGGGCCGAGGCGGGCCCGTCGAAGGGCGGTTGGTCCAGGGCGACGAGCTGGGCGTCGAGGGCGGACCTGAGCTTGTCGGGGTCGAGTCTGCGTGGCGGCACCCGCCCATTGTCTCCCCGGCAAGGGTTCATCGTGCGGGCGGTCGTCGTTCATCGGCGGTTTCGCCGGCGGCCGTAGCGTCCAGGCGGAACGAATGAGCACAATCTTGGAGGAACTGTGGCGAATCCCTCGCCTCGCCGCCTGCTGCCCCTGCTGTCCAGCCCGCACAAGGGCGGCCGGAGCGCGCTCACCTGCCGGTTCCGCTGCGGTGACGCCTGCGCCCACGAGGTGGTCAACACCAGCGGTAACGCCTACTTCGGCGACATCGCCGCCGAGGCCCTGTCCCGTCGCGGCGTGCTGCGGGCGGGTGCGCTGGGCGCCCTCGTGGCGGGCGTGGGGGTGGCGGGAGCCGTACCGGCCGCGGCGTCCGTGGAGGTGGAGGTGGCGCGCGGGCGGGACGGTCTGCGGTTCACGCCGGTGGCGCCGAACAAGGACGACCGGCTGACCGTGCCCGAGGGGTACGCCTCGTCGGTGGTCGTGCGCTGGGGGGACCCGGTGCTGCCGGACGCGCCCGCGTTCGACTTCGACAACCAGACGGCCGAGGCGCAGGGCAAGCAGTTCGGCTACAACTGCGACTTCGTGACGCTGTTCCCGATGGGGCGCGAGCGCGGGCTGCTGTGGGTGAACCACGAGTACACCGACGAGGCGCTGATGTTCCGCGGCTACACCGGCGGGGCGGCGGCCACCGAGGAGCAGATCAGGATCGCGCTGGCGGCGCACGGCGGCTCGGTCGTGGAGATCGAGCGGGTGCGCGACTCCGGCGAGTGGAAGCTGGTCACCCAGGGGCGGCGGCGCTACAACCGGCGGATCACCGCCCAGACGCCGATGCGGTTCACCGGCCCGGCCGCCGGGAGTGACCTGCTGAAGACGCAGGCGGACCCGGAGGGGCGGGCGCCGGTCGGCATGCTCAACAACTGCGCGGGCGGCACCACGCCGTGGGGTACGGTGCTGACCGCCGAGGAGAACTTCAACCAGTACTTCGTCAACGGCGACAAGGTCCCGGCGGAGCAGCGGCCGTACATCACCCGCTACTCCATCCCGAGCGGCGCGGCGTCGGGCAGCCGCCGGTTCGACCGGGTCGAGGAGCGGTTCGACCTGGCCAAGCACCCGCACGAGGTGAACAGGTTCGGGTGGATCGTGGAGATCGACCCGTTCGACCCGGACTCGACGCCGGTCAAGCGCACCGCGCTCGGCAGGTTCGCGCACGAGGCGGCCACGACGACGCTGGCCAGGGACGGCCGCCTGGTGGCGTACATGGGCGACGACTCGCGCTTCGAGTACGTCTACAAGTTCGTCTCCAAGAAGCGGTACCTCCCCGGCAACGACCGCCACAACCGCACCCTGCTGGACGAGGGCACGCTCTACGTCGCCCGGTTCAGCGGCGACAGCCCCAAGGCGGAGATCGACGGTTCCGGCAAGCTGCCCGCCGACGGCGCCTTCGACGGCTCGGGGGAGTGGATCCCGCTGGTCAGCGGCGACCGGTCGTACGTGGAGGGGATGAGCGCCGAGGAGGTGCTGGTCTACACCCGTATCGCCGCCGACAAGGCGGGCGCGACCAAGATGGACCGGCCGGAGGACGTCGAGCGCAACCCGGTCACCGGCGCGGTCTACGTGGCGCTGACCAACAACTCCAACCGCACCCCGGCGCAGGTGGACGAGGCCAACCCGCGCCCGGCCAACAAGCACGGGCACGTGCTGGAGATCGTGGAGCGGCGCGACGACGCGGCGGCCACCACGTTCGCCTGGTCGCTGCCGCTGGTCTGCGGCGACCCGAACGACGCGACGACGTACTTCGCCGGGTTCGACAAGTCGAAGGTCTCGCCGATCTCCTGCCCGGACAACGTCGCCTTCGACCGTGACGGCAACCTGTGGATCTCCACCGACGGCAACCAGCTCGGCGCCAACGACGGCCTGTTCGTGATGCCGGTGCGCGGGCGCGAGCGCGGTCACCTGCGGCAGTTCCTCACCGTGCCGCTCGGCGCGGAGACCTGCGGGCCGCTGGTCACCCAGGACCAGCGCAGCGTGTTCGTGGCGGTCCAGCACCCGGGCGAGCTCGACGGCGCGACGCCGGACAACCCGGGCAGCCGCTGGCCCGACGGCGGCGACTCCCAGCCCCGGCCGTCGGTGGCGGTGGCCTGGCACACCCGGGGCAAGAAGATCGGGGCTTGACTTCAACTTAACTTGAGCTTCTAGGGTCCCTCTCATGACGCCGAATGGGAGGGACCAGTCGTGAACATGGAAGTGACGGCGTGGAACCAGCTCTACAGCGCGATGAACGCCCAGCGGGACCGCAGGCCGTTCTCGATGGCCACGTTGCGCCGCATCGGCCGCTTCGCGCGGCCGCACCGGGCGAAGCTGGTGAGGTTCCTCCTGCTGAGCGTGGTGATGGCGGCGCTCGCCGTGGTCTCGCCCGTGCTGGCGGGACGGGTGGTGGACGCCATCGTCAAGGGCTCGGCGACGGACGTGGTGACGGGCCTCGCCGGGCTCATCGCGCTCATCGCGCTGGCCGAGGCGGGGCTCGGGCTGCTGACCAGGTACCTGTCGGCGAGCATCGGCGAGGGCCTGATCCTCGACCTGCGCGCGACGGTCTTCGACCACGTGCAGCGGATGCCGATCGCGTTCTTCACCAGGACCCGCACCGGCGCGCTGGTCAGCCGCCTGAACAACGACGTGATCGGCGCCCAGCGGGCCTTCACCGACACGCTGTCCGGCGTGGCGGGCAACGTGGTCACGCTGGTGCTCACGCTGGTGGTGATGATCGGCATCTCCTGGCAGATCACCCTGCTCGCGCTGGTGCTGCTGCCGGTGTTCGTGCTGCCCGCCCGCCGCATGGGGGCCAGGCTGGCCCGGCTCAGGCGGGAGGCCGCCGACCACAACGCGGCGATGGGCACCCAGATGACCGAGCGCTTCTCCGCGCCCGGCGCGACGCTGGTGAAGCTGTTCGGCCGTCCGGCCGACGAGTCGCGGGAGTTCGCGGCCAGGGCCAGGCGGGTGCGTGACATCGGGGTGCGCACCGCGATGGTGCAGTCGGTGTTCGTCACCGCGCTGACGCTGGTCTCGGCCCTGGCCCTCGCCGTGGTGTACGGCCTCGGCGGCTTCTACGCCCTGCGCGGCCAACTCGACGCCGGCTCGGTCGTGGCGCTCGCCCTGCTGCTGACCCGCCTGTACTCGCCGCTGACCGCGCTGGCCAACGCCAGGGTCGAGGTGATGAGCGCGCTGGTGAGCTTCGAGCGGGTCTTCGAGGTGCTCGACCTCGAACCGCTGATCAAGGAGAAGCCGGGCGCCCGCGAGGTGCCCGAGGGCCCGGTGACGGTCGAGTTCGACGGCGTCGGCTTCGGCTACCCCTCGGCCGACAAGGTCTCGCTCGCCTCCCTCGAAGAGGTCGCCGTCCTCGACTCGCGCGGCGGCGTCCAGGTGCTGCACGAGGTGTCCTTCACCGCCGAACCCGGCCAGATGGTCGCCCTCGTCGGCTCCTCGGGCGCGGGCAAGTCGACGATCGCCCAACTGCTGCCCCGGCTCTACGACACCGACACGGGCGCGATCCGGCTGAACGGCGTGGACGTGCGCGACCTGAGCGCCGACTCGATCCGCGACACGCTCGGCATGGTCACCCAGGACGGCCACCTCTTCCACGACTCCATCCGGGCGAACCTGCTGCTGGCCAGGCCGGAGGCGGCGGAGGAGGACCTGTGGGAGGCCCTGCGCAGGGCCAGGCTGGGCGACCTCATCGCCTCGCTGCCCGACGGGCTCGACACGGTGGTGGGCGAGCGCGGCTACCGGCTGTCCGGCGGCGAGCGCCAGCGCCTGACGATCGCCAGGCTGCTGCTGGCCCAGCCGCGCGTGGTGATCCTCGACGAGGCGACCGCGGCGCTGGACTCCACCTCGGAGGTGGCCGTGCAGGAGGCGCTCGGCGAGGCGCTGGAGGGCAGGACCGCCGTGGTGATCGCGCACCGGCTGTCCACCATCCGCGCCGCCGACCTCATCCTGGTCGTCGAAGCGGGCCGGGTGGTCGAGCGGGGCACGCACACCGCCCTGCTGGCGGCCGGCGGCCGCTACGCCGAGCTCTACCACACCCAGTTCGACGAGTCTCAGCTCACCGCCTCGGCCTTCTCGACCGGCTCGGTGGCCTGAGCGGTACGGCTGCCGCGCAACGCCCACAGGCTCACCGGTACCCCGATCAGAATGATCACCGCCGCGATCGTCAGGGTCTGCCGGTAGGCATCGAGGAAGGCGGCCTGTGGGATGAGGCCGTCGGCCAGGGCCGAGGACTGCAGGGAGCCGAGCACGGCGCCGAGGACGGTGATGCCGAGCAGGCCGAACACCTCGCGCGAAACGTTGAGCACGCTGGAGGCGACACCGGCGCGGGCGGGCGGCATGCTGCCCAGGATCATCGTGGTGAGCGGGACCAGCAGGCCGCCGCCGAGGCCGTAGACCAGGAACCAGGGCAGGACGTCCAGGTAGCCGCCGTCGGCGCCGACGGCGGCGATGCCGAGCACGGAGGCGGTCATCAGGCCGAGCCCGAGGGCGACGGTCCTGCCGTTGCCGAGCAGCCGGGCCACGCGCTGGGCCTGGATGGCGACGACGGCCATGAGCAGGGCCATCGGCACGAACGCGCCGCCCGCCTCGGTGGGCGAGAAGCCCAGCGCGTTCTGCAGCCACAGGGCGCTGAAGAAGTAGATGCCGAAGATGCCGAACGACCACAGGCCCATCGAGAGTGCGCCGCCGGTGAAGACCCGGTTGCCGAACAGCGACAGGTCGATCATCGGCTCGGCGGACCTGGTCTCGGCGAGCACGAAGGCGGCCGCGGCGGCGAGGGTGACGCCGAGCGCGGTCAGGATCTCCGGTGAGGTCCAGCCGGCGCCCTCGCCCTCGATGAGCGCGTAGGTCAGGGCGAACAGGGCGATCGCCGAGGTGGCCAGGCCGGGCAGGTCGAGGCTGTGCCGTACGGGTTGGGGGTCGCGGGGCAGGGTCCAGGATGCGAGGGCGAGCGCGCCGGCGCCGATGGGCACGTTGATCAGGTAGATCCAGCCCCAGTGCAGGTGCTCGCTGATGAATCCGCCGGTCACCGGGCCGAGGGCCATGGACAGCGCGCCCGTGGCCGTCCAGATGCCGACGGCGGTGCCGCGCTCGCGCGGGTCGGGGAAGACGGAGGAGAGCAGCGCCAGGGCGGTCGGGGTGAGAAAGGCGGCGCCGACGCCCTGGACGGCGCGGGCGGCGATGAGTGCGCCGCCGCTGGTGGCCAGGCCCGCGGCCAGCGAGGACAGGGTGAACACGGTGAGGCCGATCAGGAAGATCCGGCGCTTGCCGTACACGTCGGCGAGTCTGCCGCCGACCAGCATCAGCCCGGCGAACACCAGGATGTAGCCGCTCACGATCCATTCCAGGCCCGAGATGCCGAGCTCCAGCTCCTTCTGGATGGTGGGCAACGCCACGTTGACCACGTTGTTGTCCAGGTAGGTCATGAAGGTGCCGAGCGTCACCGCTCCCAGCGCCCACCATCTGCGGTCGTTCATCAGCAAGGTCTCCTCTACGGTGTACTTGTACGCCGTATAGTGGAACTTGTACGACGTATAGTTGTCAACCGTGATGGGAAAACTGACCGCGGACGCGATCGTCGAGCGGGCGCTGGAGATCGGTGACGCCGAAGGGCTCGACTCGGTCACGATCAGGCGGCTCGCCACCGACCTCGGCGTGACGCCCATGGCCTTGTACTGGCACTTCAAGAACAAGGAACAACTCCTCGCCGGCATGGCCGACCACCTGGTGGACGGGTTCGCCCCCCGGTCCGGCGACGGGCGGCCGTGGCAGGAGGAACTGCGCGAACTCGTCGAGGGGCTGATCAGGGTGCTACGCCGCCATCCGTGCGCCAAGGACGTGCTGGAGCAGACCGATCACACCGACGTGCCGAGTTTCCTGAAGGTCTGGAACGGGTCGCTCGGCCTGGCCCGCTCGGCCGGGTTCGGCCCCAAGGAGAGCTGCCTGATCTCGCGGTTCCTGCTGGAGGGGGCGATCTCGATCGCCGGGTCGTCGGGGCATGTCCACCGGCGCCTGCCGGACGACGAGGCCGCCGAACTGCGGCGGGTCAAACGCCTGCGGCTGCAGTCGCTGCCCGTCGGCGTCTACCCGTACCTGGTGGAGATGGCCGAGCCGATGGCCGAGGGGGGCGATGAGGAGTTCTACGACTCCTTCGGCGTCGACCTCCTGCTCGGCGGCATCGACACGCTGGCGGCCCGACATAGCGGAGAGTGAGTGTATTGCTACGATTCGAGGAGGGCTGTCCCATCTAGGAGGTCGTCGTGGAGTTGTTTCCGGCCATGCCGTACGAGGACTGGATCAAGACCAAGGAGACCTTCCACAGGTTCGCGCAGATCGTCGGCAAGGTGCGGCTCGCCGCGAGCGTCCGCCGCAACCACTGGTGGAACGTGCCCTACCACCTGACCGGCCGGGGACTGACCACGCGCCCGATGGGCGGGCTCGACGGCCTGCCGCTGTTCTGCATCGACTTCGACCTGGTCAGGCACCGGCTGGTGATCGACCGCCTCGACGGCAGGAGCGTGAGCTTCGGCCTGGTCGGGCAGTCGGTCGCCTCCTTCTACGCCGACCTCTTCACCGCGCTGGCCGACCTGGACATCTCCGTCGACATCCACGCGACGCCCTTCGACCTGGGCGACTCGACCCCGTTCGCCGAGGACCGCGCGCACGCCCACTACGATCCCGCGCTCATCACCCGGTACTGGCAGGTCCTGTCGCAGGTGGCGCAGGTGCTGGAGCGCTTCGCGGCCGACTTCTGCGGCAAGACCAGCCCGGTGCACCACTTCTGGCACACCTTCGACCTCGCCGTGACCCGCTTCACCGGCCGTGTCGCCGGCCCCTCACCCCAGGCCGACCCGGTGACCCGCGAGGCGTACAGCTGGGAGGTGATCAGCGCGGGCTTCTGGTTCGGCGACGAGGAACGCCCCTGGCCGGCCTTCTACTCCTACACCGCCCCGGAACCCGAAGGGCTGGACAAGGAGCCGCTGTGGCCGGACTGGGCCGCCTGGATCCCCTCCCGAGGCAGCCATCTGGCCGTTCTCCGCTACGACGACGCCCGCACCAGCGACGACCCGGTGATGACCGTCCTCGGCTTCCTCGAAAGCGCCTACCGCGCGGGCGCCCGCCGGACCTCCTGCGACGCCGAGGGCCTGGCCAGCCCCCGCGGCGTCACCGACCCGTTCCACGCCTGACCCGCGGCCCGGTTCTGGCCAGCGCGGCCAGCAGGGCGCCGGCCAGGGCCACCGCGAACAGCACCAGGTAGGTCCGCTGGAAGCCGTGCATGAGCTGGTCCACGGCGGCGGGGGACAGGCGGGAGAGCGTGGCGGAGTAGACCTCGTCCCGCAGGGCGGGGGAGACGGCGCTGGTGAGGACGCTGAGCGACAGGCCCACGCTCAGCACGATGCCCACATTCATGATCATCAGCCGGAAGCCGTTGACCAGGCCCAGGCTGCCCGCGGGCAGGGCGGACATCACCTGCGTGGTGTTGCCGGTCAGGAAAGTCCCGCTGCCGCACCCGGCCAGGAAGAGCCCCACCCCGACGACCCAGTACGGCGTGGCCGGCGACACCCCGGCCACCAGGACCCCCAGCCCGGCCACACTGAACAGGCTCCCCCCGATCGACAACGCGTACGGCGACACCCGCCGCCCCAGCCACCCCGCGAGCGGCGAGGCGAGCGCCATGCCCACCGGCACCGGCAGCACGCTCAGCCCGGCGGTGAACGCGTCCATCCCGCGCGCCGCCTGGAAGTACAGCGCCACCACCAGGATCAGCGCCGAGCGGGCCAGCGCGTTGCAGAAGGAGGCCAGGTTCGCGCACGCCAGCATCCGCCCGCCGAACAGCCGCAGGTCCAGCACCGGATGCGAGGCCCGCCGCTCCACCAGCACGATCACCGGCACCAGGACCGCGAACACGGCCGCGCCCGCGAGGACGACAGGGCTGCCCACCCCGCCCGACCCGGCCTCCGACAGCGCCAGCAGCGCGGCCGACAGCGCCGCGAACACCAGCGCGTTGCCCAGCGCGTCGATCGGCTCGCGCGGGCCGCGCGGCACCTTGCGCAGCGTGAACGCCCCCCACACCAGCGCGACCAGGCCGGCCGGCACGTTCACCCAGAAGATCCACTGCCAGCCCGCGGTCTCCGCGATGAGGCCGCCCAGCGTGGGCCCGGCGAGCTGGGCCACCGACAGCGTGCCGATGTAGACGCCCATGCCCTGGCTGAGCCGGTCGGGCGGGAAGGCGTCGGTGATGATGACGGTCCCGTTGGCCAGGATCATCGCCGCCCCGACGGCCTGCACGACCCGCATGGCGACCAGGAACCACACGTCCGGCGACAGCCCGGCCGCCAGCGAGCCCAGCGTGAACAGCGCGAACCCGGCCAGGTAGATCTCGCGGCGGCCGAGCAGGTCGGCGACCCGGCCGAAGAACACCAGGGTGGCGGTGTTGACCAGCAGGAACGACAGCAGGATCCAGCCCGACTCGAAGGGCGTGGCGGAGAAGTGGCGGACGACGACGGGCAGCGCCACGTTGAGCGTGCTGCCCGCGATGCCGATGAGGACGAGGCCGAGGCTGGTGACCGAGCAGACACGCCAGGCGTACCTGAGCCTGCTGACGTACTCGGGCGTGCCGGGAAGGTCATGGGGGACGGCGACCATGCCCCCCACTATGACGTACAGCGTACGTTCACCATCTCACCGGGCGCGCTTTCGCAGCCCTTCGAGATCGTGGATGACGACCTTCCGGCGGCCCGTCTCGATCAGGCCGCGGTCCCGCAGCGAGCGCAACGCCTTGCTGACGGCCTCCCGGGAGGAGCCGGTCCAGCCGGCCAGTTCGTCCTGGGAGAGCGGCAGCATCACCCGCAGGCCGCCGTTCGTCGGCTCGCCGTACCGCTCGGCCAGCTCGACCAGCCGGGTGGCCACCCGCCCGGTGGTGTCGAACGCGCCGTACTCGATCCGCTTGCGGTCGGAGTCCCGCAGCCGCCCGACGGTCAGCCGCATCAGCAGCACCGCCACCCGGCCGTGCTCCTGCAGGAAGGCCGGGAAGTCGCGGACGACGACGCCCGCGACCGGCTCCAGCGCGGTGATGGTGGCCGAGCGCGCCGACCCGTCGAGCGCCGCCATCTCGCCGAGCAGCGCGCCCGGCCCGCGCACGGCCAGCACCACCTCGGTGCCGCCGCTGGTGTGCGAGGAGGCCTTGACCCGCCCCTCGGTGAGCACGAGCACCCAGTCGGAGGTCTCCCCTTCGGCCATCACGGTCTCCCCGCGGTCCCAGCGGCGCGGCCGCCCGGCGGCCCGCAGGGCGCTGATCTCGTCCGGGGTGAGCATGGAGAGGAACTCGCCTGGCTCTGGGGTCATGCGCCGATTATGTCCGTACGGCCACCGCGCAGCTACGCCAATTCCCCGAGAACGTAGGCGTCGACGGTCCGCTCCTTCCCCTTGAGCGACAGCGATCCCAGCGGCGTCACCCGTGCCCTGTCGCCCAGCCCGGCCAGCGTCGCCTCGCCGATCACCACGGTCCCCGGCTCGGCCAGCGCCTGGAGCCTGGCCGCCACGTTCACGCAGTCGCCCATCGCGTTGAACCCGCGCAGCTCGGGACTGCCGATGTTGCCCACCAGGGCGGGCCCGGTGTTGACGCCGACCCGGAAGGTCGGCCACTCCACCCCGCCCCGCCGCCCCGCCGCCTGCTCCCCGGCGACCTCCTCCGACACCCGCCCCGCCGCCTCCTGCATGGCCAGCGCCGCCCGGCAGGCGGCCAGCTCGTGCCGATCCTGCGTGGCCGGCGCGTTGAACAGCGCCAGCAGCGCGTCCCCGACGAACTGCACGATCGTGCCGCCGTTGTCGAGGATGCACGGCACCGCGGCGGTGTGGTACCGGTTCAGCATCTCGACGATCTCGCCGGGCGAGACCCGCTCGGAGAACGTGGTGAACCCCTTGAGGTCGGCGAACAGCGAGGTCAGCTCCTTCAGCTCGCCGCCGAGCGCCGCCTGCCCCGGGTCGGCGAGCAGCGCGTTGGCGACGTCCGGCGACATGTACTGCCGGAACAGGGTGTTCAGCTCCTGGTACAGCCGCGCGTTCTCCAGCGAGATGGACAGCTGCCCGGCCAGCGTCGCGGCCAGCGCCTCGTCGTGCCTGGTACGGCCGAGCGGGATCTCCACCGCCCCGGCCAGATGCCCCTTGACAGTGAGCGGGAGGGCCACCAGGTGACCGTTCGAGACGGGCGCGAGACCGGGAAAGGTGTACGCCCGCGAGCCGATCTGCACCCGGCCGTCGTCGACCAGGCCGATCCGCACGTCGCCGTAGGCCTGCCGGACCCGTTCCAGCGCGCCGGACAGCAGCTCGGCCTCCGGCAGCCCGACCCTGGCCTGGCCGCCCACCTCGACCAGCGCGGCCAGGCGCGCTGAGAGCTCCCGCTCGCCGGCCAGCGCCTGCCCCGCCCGGTCGAGCACGGCCGCCTGGCCCTCGCTCAGCCGGAACTTGCCCGACAGGCGGGTGGCCGCCAGCGGCTCGCCCCTGCGCACGTGCTCGACCAGTTCCTCCAGCGCCTGCTCGTAGTGCGCCTCGATGCGCGCGACCGTGGCCGACAGCGACACCGAGTCGAACAGGCCCGCGCTGCTGCCCTCGCGCCTGAACTGCAGGTAGGAGCTGTAGCCGACGAAGACGAAGGCCAGGGTGAGCAGCAGGTGCCACTCCCACCAGGACAGGTGCCAGTTGAGCTGCGACATCCCGGCGACCATCGCCTCGGCGAGCAGGGCGTAGGCGGTGATCAGGCTGATCAGCATGGCCGAGGGGCGGCTGCGGTGCAGGCGGAACATCAGTGCGCTGGCGGCGCCGTACAGCAGGACTCCGGGCACGGAGAGCCAGGCCAGCCAGGAGACGGGGGCCGCGTTCGGCGGCGCGCTGAGCGGGGTGAAGCCGGGGATCAGCGAGGCCAGCCCCCACAGGGCCATGAAGGCCACGAGCCCGGCGCGGACGGTGCCCTGCGCGGCGAGTACGGCCCTGGCCCGCCGGTCGTCCAGGGGGAGGGCGGAGGCGAAGGCGAAGACGGCCGCGATGGAGAGGCCCACCTGCTGGCCGATGTCGAAGCCGAGCGAGCCCTTGGCCAGGATGATCTGCGGGGTGGCCAGGCCGTGCAGGAGGAAGAATCCGGCGCTGCTGAGGAAGACCATCGAGACCAGGAAGAGCCGGGCGTCGGCGTGCCTGCGCGCGGCCTCGCTGACCATCAGGCCGAGCACCACGTTGAGCCCGGCCACGGTGAGGATCATCCAGAAGTGGCTGGGGTTGTGCTGCCACTTGAGGTTGACCGCGTCGCCTCCGGCCAGCAGCAGCCAGAGCCCGAGCATCGGCACGATCAGGTGAATCGCCCACACCACGGCCCTGACGGGCTGCGTGGCGGGAGGAAGGTAGGGGCTGGGGGTCGGCAAGTCGTCCTCCGTCAGATGCCCGCCGCGGCCGACGACCGCGGTTCCCCCGAACGCCCCCGATTATTCCACGCGCCCTACCGGACCGGACGGCTCACAGAACGTCAGATCAAAAGTCACGCTCTGTTTTGTGATGAATACGTTATGTGGTTATGTACACCATTGGACCGTTTGAAACGTGTATCACTTGCACATCTTCAGCATCACCTGTTCCTCTGGAAGGAAGTCCGTGGCATGAAGGTCTTCGGTGGGCGCGTGCTCACTCTCGCCGCGACCGGCGCACTCGCCGGCTCGCTCCTGGTGGTCGGCGGTGTCTCCACAGCCTCGACCGCCGGCGTCTCCGCGGTCTCCGCCGCCGGCGCCGTGGTGCACGCCTGCGTGAACAAGAAGTCGCGTTACGCCCGCATCGTCAACGCCACCACCAGGTGCCGGACCACCGAGGTCCGGGTCACCTGGGGCGGCGAGTCCGGCGGTGGCGGCGGCGGCCAGGGCCCCGCGGGCGCGGACGGCCCGCGCGGCCTCACCGGCGCCCAGGGCCCGGCGGGCAAGGACGGCGCCACCGGCCCCGTGGGCCCGGCGGGCAAGCCCGGCGTCAACGGCAAGGACGGCGCCCCGGGCAAGGACGGCAAGGACGGCGCCACCGGTCCCCAGGGCCCGGCGGGCAAGGACGGCGAGCGCGGCCCCGCGGGACCCAAGGGCGACGACGGCAAGCAGGGCGCCCCGGGCAAGGACGGTCAGCCTGGCTCCCCGGGCAAGGACGGCGAGCGCGGCCCCGCGGGACCCAAGGGCGACGACGGCAAGCAGGGACCGAAGGGCGACAAGGGCGACTCCGGAGGCTTCGGCTCGGTCACCGTCGTGTCCTCGAACTTCTCCGGCAAGACCGGCTCGGTCTCCTGCGGCTACGGCAAGGTGGCGACCGGCGGCGGCTTCTCCGGCATCAAGGGCACGGTCGTGACCAGCATGCCCACCGCGAACGGCGGCGTCCCCAGCGGCTGGACGGTGTCGCTGAACGGCAGCCACGACGACGACGATGACAGGTCCATGAGCTCGTCCGAGGCTGGCAAGCAGACCCCCTCCCCCGAGCTGCAGAAGGGCGGCGGCCACGGCAACGGCGGCACGGTCTACGCCGTCTGCGTGTCGAAGAGCTGACCGACAGGGCCGGTACGGCGCGTGCCGTACCGGCCCCGGCGGGTCAGCCGAACAGGGCCGGCAGGGTTCCCTCGTGCGTGGCGCGGAGTTCCTCGATCGGGATCTCCAGGACGTCCTCGACGACCAGGGACGAGCCGCCCGTGACGCCGAGCCCGTAGCAGGGCACCTCGTGCCGGGCGCATAGGGCCGCGAGCGCGTCGAAGGACTCCTCGCGCACCGCCACCAGCGCCCGCGCCGACGACTCACTGAACAGGCCGGCGAACGCGTCCCCGCTCAGCGACACCGTCGCGCCGACCCCCTGGGCGAGGCAGGCCTCGGCCAGGGCGATCGCCAGACCGCCGTCGGAGAGGTCGTGGGACCCCTCGACGAGCCCCTGGGAGGCGGCCTCGACCAGGACGGCCGCGAGGCCGCGCTCGGCCTCCAGGTCGGCCTCCGGCGGCAGGCCGCCGAGGTGCCCGTGGACGACGTGCGCCCACTCCGAGCCGCCGAACTCCTCCTTCGTCTCGCCGAGCAGCGCGACGCGCAGCCCCTCGGCCACGAACCCGGACCTGACGCGCTTGGCCACGTCGTCGATCACGCCGAGCACGCCCACGACGGGCGTGGGGTGGATGGCGGCCGAACCGGTCTGGTTGTAGAAGGAGACGTTGCCGCCGGTGACCGGCACGCCGAGCGTCCTGCAGGCGTCCGCCAGCCCGCGGACGGCCTCGGCGAACTGCCACATGACCTCGGGGTCCTCGGGCGAGCCGAAGTTGAGGCAGTTGGTGACCGCCAGCGGCTTCGCGCCGGTCACGGCCACGTTGCGGTACGCCTCGGCCAGCGCGAGCTGGGCGCCCGCGTACGGGTCGAGCCTGGCGTAGCGGCCGTTGCCGTCGACGGCCAGCGCGATGCCCCTGGTCGTCGGCTCCGCGCCGTCCATGACCTCCGAGATCCGCAGCATGCCCGCGTCGGCCGGCTGCGCCAGCACGGTGTTGGACCTGACATAGCGGTCGTACTGGGAGGTCACCCACTCCTTGGAGGCCAGGTTCGGCGAGCCGAGCAGCTCCAGCAGCGTCGCGCGCAGGTCGCCGGGCCGCTCCAGCCGGGCGGCCGAATCGGCGTTGAGCGCGGCCTGGCCGGCGGGCTCGGAGTAGGGGCGCTCGTAGACGGGACCTTCGTCGGCCGCGGTGCCCGGCGGGATGTCGACGATCGTCTCGCCGTGCCAGGTCATCACCAGCCTGCCGGTGTCGGTGACCTCGCCGATGACCGTGGCGGGGACGTCCCACCGCCGGCAGATGGCCATGAACGCGGGGATGTCCGACGGCGCGACGACCGCCATCATCCGCTCCTGGGACTCGCTCATCAGGATCTCCTCGGGCTGCAGCGAGGGATCGCGGAGCGGGACCAGGTTGAGGTCGACATTCATGCCGCCGGTACCCTTGGCGGCCAGTTCGGTGGTCGCGCAGGAGACGCCGGCCGCGCCGAGGTCCTGGATGCCGACGACCACGTCGGCCGCGTACAGCTCCAGGCAGCACTCGATGAGCAGCTTCTCCATGAACGGGTCGCCGACCTGGACGGCCGGGCGCTTGGCGTGCGACTCCTCCTCGAAGGTCGCGCTGGCCAGCACGCTCGCGCCGCCGATGCCGTCGGGCCCGGTGGAGGCGCCGAACAGCACCACCTTGTTGCCGGGACCCGGCGCGGTGGCCAGCTTGATCTGGTCCTTGCGCAGCAGGCCCACGCAGAGCGCGTTGACCAGCGGGTTGCCGATGTAGCAGGGGTCGAAGGAGACCTCGCCGCCGATGTTGGGCAGGCCCAGGCAGTTGCCGTAGTGGCTGATGCCCTCGACCACGCCCGGCAGCACCCGGCGGGTGTCGTCCTGGGTGGCGCCGCCGAAGCGCAGCGCGTCCATGACGGCGATCGGCCGGGCGCCCATCGACATGATGTCGCGCACGATGCCGCCGACGCCGGTGGCGGCGCCCTGGTGCGGCTCGACGTAGGACGGGTGGTTGTGCGACTCGATCTTGAAGGTGGCCGCCCAGCCGTCGCCGATGTCCACGACGCCGGCGTTCTCCCCCATGCCGACCAGCAGCGCCTCCGACTTGGGCGCCTTGCTGGCGAACTGCTTGAGGTGCACCTTGGAGGACTTGTAGGAGCAGTGCTCGCTCCACATGACCGAGTAGATCGCCAGCTCGGAGGAGGTGGGGCGGCGGCCGAGGATCTCCCGCACCCGGTCGTACTCGTCGAGCTTCATCCCCAGCTCGGCGTAGGGCATCGGCTCGTCAGGGGTCTCGGCCGCGCGCTTGACGTTGTCGGTGCTCATGCGTTCACCAGGTTCTTCAGGATCGAGGTGAAGAAGCCGAGGCCGTCGGTGCTCGGGGCGCCGACCAGGTCCTCGACGGCGTGCTCGGGATGCGGCATCAGGCCGACGATGTTGCCGGCCTCGTTGCGGATGCCCGCGATGTCGTTGAGTGAGCCGTTGGGATTGCCCACGTAGCGGATGACCACCTGGCCGCCGGCCTCCAGCGCCGCGAGCGTCTCCGGCGCGGCGACGTAGCGGCCCTCACCGTGCTTGACCGGCAGCACGATCTCCTGGCCGGGCCGGAAGGCGGAGGTCCAGGGGGTGTCGTCCCGCTCGACGACCAGCCGCTGGTCGCGGCAGATGTAGTGCAGGCTCGCGTTGCGGGTCAGCGCGCCCGGCAGCAGGTGCGCCTCGCAGAGGATCTGGAAGCCGTTGCACGTGCCGAGCACCGGAAGCCCGCTGCGGGCGGCCGGGATCAGCTCCTCCATCAGCGGGGCGAAGCGGGAGATCGCTCCGCACCGCAGGTAGTCGCCGTAGGAGAACCCTCCCGGCAGGAAGACCGCGTCGACGCCCTTGAGGTCGTGCTCGGCGTGCCACAGCGGCACCGCCTGCGCGCCTGCCAGCCGCACGGCGCGGGCGGCGTCCTGGTCGTCGAGAGTGCCTGGAAACGTGACTACGCCCACACGGGCAGCGCTCATGAGTTCGTCCCCTCCGAGGATGCGCACGCGCGCGCCGCCGTCTCTTGGGGTGGACGGCGGTCTGCGGCGGTGTCCCCAGGTTATCGGTTGCCGCCAAACGGGGCGGCGGGGGACCGCTCAGACGGCCGCGAGCTCGCGCTGGCGCGCTCCCGCCTCGTCGTCCCAGGCCAGGTGCTTGCGCAGGTGCACGGTGGTGCCGCGGCCCGGGGTGATGCCGAAGGAGATCTCGTCCACGACCGAGCGCATGATGAGCAGACCGCGGCCGTTCTCGGTGTCGGCGGGCGGGTAGTGCAGGGGCATGGAGGGCAGGCCGCGGCCGCTGTCGGCGACGCGTACGTCGCAGCGGCCGTAGCCGATGGAGGCGGTCACCTCGTAGCGGTTGGCGGGGCCGCCGTGCCGTACGGCGTTGGAGCAGGCCTCGGAGACCGCGAGCAGCATGTCGGAGATGCAGCTCTCGCTCACGTTGAGTGAGCGCAAGGCGTCTCCCAGCACTCGCCTGACCATCGGTATGCCGATCGCATCCCGAGGCAGAGCCAACGAGAACTCAATGTCCACCGGACCCCTCCCGGCGCCAGAATGTCACCTGGAGTAGGTTTCCCCGTGAAATCCGGGCTAACCGCAAAATCACGTTGTTGTTATTTAGTGTTGGTAAGCACGTGGCATTGTGGCACGGCGGAATCCGACTTTAAGCTGTCAAGGGTAAATCAAGGCGGCAAAAGTGCCCTTCTACCCCTCAACCCGTACGGTGTAGTCCTCGATCACCGTGTTGGCCAGGAGCGTCTCAGCCATCTTTCGGACGTCCGCAAGTGCCGCCTCGTCGGCGGGGCCGTCGAGTTCGACCTCAAAGCGCTTGCCCTGGCGTACCTGGGAGACTCCCGAGAAGCCCAGGCGCGGCAGTGCGCGGGCGATCGCCTGCCCCTGCGGGTCCAGGATCTCCGGTTTGAGCATGACGTCCACGATGACGCGCGCCACGATCTTCCTCCATGGGTAGGCGCAGGTGACTTCCGGCGTTCAGCCTAGTGCCACCGCCCGACCGCCCCGCAGCGGCCATCCCGGTCGCCAGGCAGGCCAGGGGGATCGCCGGGATCACGTAGCGCACGTCGAAGCCGGTGAGGAAGGGCGGCGCGGCGATGAGCAGCAGCGCCGCCAGCGCCGGAAACAGGGCGTCGTAGGCCCGCCTGACCAGCGCCACCGCGACGGCCAGCGCCAGGCCGAGGGTGTGCTGGATCCCGGTGACCAATGCGAGGCTGTGCGCGGGCTCGAGCAGCGCGAGGAAGACGGAGTATCCGGCCGGCCGAAACGGGCCGGGAGCCACCACCCGCAGGTAGCTGAAGGAGTCTGCCCAGAACCACAGCGCGGGCGGATAGCCGAGAACCGTGAGCGCCCTGAGCGCGACCGCCGGCACCAGGGCCAGGAGCAGTGCCCTGTTTTCGAGCAGCACAAATACGCGAGATGGCGGAATGGTGACCCCCAGATCGTTACCGGCTTCGCACTCTGGTATCGCCGCTTCTCCCCCTCCGAGTTCACTTGGGAGAAGGGGGCGCGGCCGTTACCCGGCGGCCCTCGGCGAGGTGTCGGCGGCGATCCACCGGGAACGGGGAGGGGAAGGGGCTTGCGCGTGGGGCTGTGGCCTCTGCCACGATGTCCCCATAAGCGTACGAACCACCACCAGATGGACGGACGCATGGAAAGGCTGGCTACAGGTGGCAACCCCATCCCACTGGCCCCGACCGCACAGGAGTGGCACGTGACCGTCGACGCCTCTCGTGGTGCTGAAGCACCTCCGGAGCTCGTCCAACTGCTCACCCCCGAGGGAGAGCGTGTCGAGCACCCCGACTACGACATCGACCTGACGCCCGACGAGGTGAAGGCGCTCTACCGCGACCTGGTTCTCGTGCGTCGCGTGGACCTGGAGGCCGTCGCCCTCCAGCGCCAGGGCGAGCTGGGCATCTGGGCCTCGCTGCTCGGCCAGGAGGCCGCGCAGATCGGTTCGGGCCGCGCCCTGACCGACGCCGACATGGCCTTCCCCACCTACCGTGAGCACGGCGTCGCCTGGTGCCGGGACGTCGACCCGGTCAAGCTGCTCGGCTTGTTCCGCGGTGTGAACCACGGCGGCTGGGACCCCGCCGAGCACAACTTCCACCTGTACACCATCGTGATCGGCAGCCAGACCCTGCACGCCGTCGGGTACGCCATGGGCATCCAGCGCGACGGCGCCAACGCCGCCACCATCGCCTACTTCGGCGACGGCGCCACCTCCCAGGGCGACGTCAACGAGTCCTTCATCTGGGCCAGCGTGTTCAACGCGCCCATCGTCTTCTTCTGCCAGAACAACCAGTGGGCCATCTCCGAGCCGCTGGAGAAGCAGACCCGCATCCCGCTGTACCGCCGCGCCTCCGGATTCGGCTTCCCCGGCATCCGGGTCGACGGCAACGACGTGTTCGCCTGCCTCGCGGTCACCCGCCAGGCGCTGAAGAACGCCCGCGAAGGCCAGGGGCCGACCCTCATCGAGGCATTCACCTACCGGATGGGCGCCCACACGACCACCGACGACCCCACCCGCTACCGCGTCGCCAGCGAACTGGAGGCGTGGAAGCTCAAGGACCCGATCGAGCGGGTCAAGGCGTACCTGTTCAAGAGCGACCTGGCCGACCAGGACTTCTTCGACTCCGTCGACGCCGAGGCCGACGCGCTCGGCGCCGACGTGCGACGGCGCTGCCTGGCCATGCCCGATCCCGAGCCGCTGGCCATCTTCGACCACGTGTACGCCGAGCCGCACGCCCTCATGGACGACGAGCGCCGGCAGTTCGCCGCCTACCTGGAGGGCTTCGAGCGATGAGCATTCTCAGCCTGTCCAAAGCGCTGAACGAGGGCATGCGCAAGGCCATGGAGGACGACCCCAAGGTCCTCATCATGGGCGAGGACGTCGGCAAGCTCGGCGGCGTCTTCCGGGTCACCGACGGCCTGCAGAAGGACTTCGGCGAGGACCGGGTCATCGACACCCCGCTCGCCGAGTCGGGCATCATCGGCACCGCGATCGGCCTGGCCCTGCGCGGCTACCGGCCGGTGTGCGAGATCCAGTTCGACGGCTTCGTCTTCCCGGCCGCCGACCAGATCATCACCCAGCTCGCCAAGATGCCGCTGCGCTCGCTCGGCGCGCTGAAGCTGCCCGTGGTCGTGCGCATCCCGTGCGGCGGCGGCATCGGCGCGGTCGAGCACCACAGCGAGTCGCCCGAGGCGTACTTCACGCACACCGCCGGCCTGCGCGTGGTGGCCTGCTCCAATCCCGCCGACGCCTACTCGATGATCCAGCAGGCCATCCGCTGCGACGACCCGGTCATCTTCTTCGAGCCCAAGCGCCGCTACTGGGAGAAGGCCGACGTCGACACCACCGACACCGCCTGGTGGACCCCACTCGACAAGGCCCAGGTGGTACGGCCCGGCACCGACGTCACACTGCTCTGCTACGGCCCGATGGTGAAGACCTGCCTGGAGGCGGCGGCAGCGGCGCAGGACGACGGCCGCTCCCTCGAAGTGATCGACCTGCGCTCGCTGAACCCGCTGGACACGCCCCTGGTCATGGACTCGGTGCGGCGCACCGGCCGGGTCGTGATCGTGCACGAGGCGCCGCTCTACAGCGGGTTCGGGGCGGAGCTGGCGGCCCGGATCACCGAGAGCTGCTTCTACCACCTGGAGTCGCCCGTGCTGCGGGTCTGCGGGCCGTCGACGCCGTACCCGCCGTCGAAGCTGGAGGAGTACTACCTGCCCGACCTGGACAGGGTGCTCGACGCCGTCGACCGTACCTACACCTACTGAGAGGGGGACGTCCATGCGACGCGAGTTCAAGCTCCCCGACGTCGGTGAGGGCCTGACCGAGGCGGAGATCGTCCGCTGGCACGTCAAGGCCGGGGACGCGGTCAAGGTCAACCAGATCGTCGTGGAGATCGAGACGGCCAAGTCGATCGTCGAGCTGCCCATCCCGTGGGACGGGGTGGTCGCCGACCTGCTGGCCGACGAGGGCCAGACGATCGACGTCGGCCTGCCGATCATCGCGGTGAACACCGCCGAGGCCGAATCCGCTCCCGAGACGGGTGTCTCCGCGGCCCAGGCCGAGGACATGGTGCCGAGTCCGCCCAAGGAGGGCGCGGTCGAGCCGGGAGCGCACGGCAGTCCCGCCCCCAAGGAGGAACGCCAGCCGGTCCTGGTGGGCTACGGCGTCAAACAGGGCGCCGCGAAGCGCCGCCCGAGGAAGGCAGCCACACCGGCCGCGAACGGTGGCCAGGCCGCCGCGCCTGAGGGGGCTCGCGCCGAGGCCCCGGCGCCGGTGCCCTTGATCCCCGCCGAGCCGGTCGCCAACCCGGCCCGGGTCGCCGTGCTGGCCAAGCCTCCGGTGCGCAAGCTGGCCAAGGACCTGGGGGTGGACCTGGCGACGCTCACGGGCTCGGGGCCGCAGGGCTCGATCACCCGCGAGGACGTCCAGGCGGCCAGCCAGGGCGTGCCGGCCGGAGCCCCGGCCGTCCGCGGTCCCGCGCAGGCCGCGCCCGCGGCCGAGGAGGAGCGCATCCCGATCAAGGGCGTGCGGAAGATGACCGCGCAGGCCATGGTGGCCAGCGCGTTCACCGCCCCGCACGTCACCGAGTTCCTCCAGGTGGACGTCACGGCGACGATGGAGGCGGTCCGGCGGCTGCGCACGATGGCCGACTTCGCCGAGGTCAAGGTCTCGCCGCTGCTGCTGGTGGCCAAGGCCGTGCTCACCGCGGCCCGCCGCTACCCGATGGTCAACTCCACCTGGGACGAGCAGGCCCAGGAGATCGTGGTCAAGCACTACGTGAACCTGGGCATCGCCGCGGCCACTCCGCGCGGCCTGCTGGTGCCCAACATCAAGGACGCGCACACCAAGTCGCTGCCCGAACTGGCGGTGGCGCTCGGCGAGCTGGCCGAGACCGCGCGGGCGGGCCGTACCCAGCCGGCCGAGATGGCGGGCGGCACGATCACGATCACCAACGTGGGCGTGTTCGGCGTGGACACCGGCACTCCGATCATCAACCCGGGTGAGTCGGCGATCCTGGCGTTCGGCCTGGTGCGCGACATGCCGTGGGTGGTGGACGGGGAGCTGGCCGTACGCAAGGTGACCACGCTGGCCTTCTCCTTCGACCATCGGATCATCGACGGCGAGCTCGGCTCCCTGTTCCTGAGGGACGTCGGCGCGATGCTGGAGGACCCGCTCCGCATGCTCGCCTGGAGCTGATCCGAGCAGGAGGGCCCGCCGGGGCCCTCCTGCCCGGTTCCAGGACACGAGCGCCCGGTGTCGACCGCTGTGGCCGCCGCCTCTAGGCTGGCCGCCATGATTCGTCACATCGTGCTGCTGACCTGGACCGACGACGCCACCGCCGAGCAGCGGGCGGCGGTGGCCGAGGGGCTGGCCACGCTTCCGGCGCTCATCCCGCAGCTACGCCGCTACGACCTTGGCGCCGACCTCGGACTGGTCGCCGACAACTCCGACTTCGCGATCGTCGCCGAGTTCGACAACCTCGCCGACTACGAGGTGTACCGCGACCACCCCGCGCACCAGGCGGTCATCGCCGAGCGGATCAAGCCCATCAAGGCGGGCAGGGCGGCCGTGCAGTTCGAGTTCTGAGCGGCGATCAGAGGTCGGGCGGGTTGTTCTCCCGGTGCATCAGCCTGCCCTCGGAGGTCTGGCCGCGCCGGGGGGCCAGCACGATGCTGAGGATCACCCCGACGCCTCCGACGATCATGAAGATGATGCCGATCCGGTCCATGTGGACGGCGGAGCCGAAGACGTCCGGTTCGATGGCGAATCTGAGGATGGCGCCGAGCGTGAGGAAGAAGATGCTGACCCCGACACCCATGGCGACCTCCGGAGGGTAAAGAGCGCGTACGCCCTCCGTCATACCCGTCTATGGGTGATCTAGGCGAGACATGTCAGCGGCTTGCCGCCGTTGAACTCGATCATGTCGAGCATGGGCGGGACGAGGTCGATCGGCTCGCCCCGGGGCAGCCCGTCGAGCTCGGCGTAGGCGCGGTACAGGTTGCCGACGAGCCGCTCGGCGTCGAGCAGCTCCGCGTACTCCCCGAGGTCGCTCTCCCGGGCCGCCTGCAGCGGGGTGAGACCCGCCGCCCGCCCGCGCTCGGCGGTGGCCTGCACGAAGCGCAGGTAGCCCTGCACGGCGTCGATCGCCTCGGACCCGCACACCGCGCCGTGTCCGGGCACGATCGTCTCCGCGCCCAGCGCCCTGAGGGCTTCGAGCGCCTCGATCGCGCCGGTGACCGAGCCCATCAGCATGAACGGGGTGCCGCCGTTGAAGATCAGGTCGCCGGAGAACAGCAGCCTGCGCTCGGGGATCCACACGATGGAGTCGTTGCTGGTGTGCGCGGGCAGGCCGAGGTGGCGCACCTCGCAGCGCAGCTCGTCGGAGTGGACGGTGACCGAGTCGGTGTAGGTGAGGAACGGCGGCACCGCCTCCAGCGGGCCCCACTCCACCGGCGTCCAGGCCAGGTCGCGGTAGTCGGGGATGCCGTCGGCGAGGATCTGCTCGCGGGTGCGCTCGTGCCCCACGATCGTCGCCTCGGGGAAGAGGTAGTTGCCGAAGGTGTGGTCGCCGTGGTGGTGGGTGTTGATCAGCGTGGTCACCGGCCGGTCGGTGACCCGCGCGATCGCCTCCCGGTACGCCAAGGTGCGCCGCTCGGTCGAGCAGGCGTCGACGCTGATGACGCCGCGCCGTCCGGCGAGGAACCCGGTGTTGTTGATCCACCAGCTTCCGTCCGGCTGGATGTAGGCGTAGACGCCGTCGGACACCTCTTCGACGCGAGCAGGGGGCAAGGCGTGGTCGTGACGCGATGAGCTCATGCCCTCGACCCTCGCACCGCCCGTCTCCGGGCTTCAACAGGTTCGCGTGGATCGGGGAGGGCGAGCCGGGTGCGTTGGGACGGAACAGGCCCGCCCAGCCCCGGTGAGGGGCGGGCGGGCCTGTCGTGACCCTGCCGCGGGAGCAGGTGAACCTAGAACGCCTCTTCCGCAAGCTCCATCAGGTCCAGGTTCGTTCCCTTGAGGATCCGGCGCTCGGCGGCCAGGCGCGGCAGCACGGTGGTCGCGAAGAACGACGCGCCGGCGACCTTGCCCTGGTAGAACGGGTCCTCGCCGTCGGCCAGCGCGTCCAGCGCGATCTCCGCCTGGCGCAGCAGCAGCCAGCCGATGACCAGGTCGCCGAGCGCGAGCAGGAAGCGGGTGCTGTTGAGGCCGACCTTGTAGACGTCCTTCGGCGCCTCCAGCGAGCCGATCGCCCATCCGGCCATCACGTCGCCCATGGCCTTGACGTGGTCGGCGGCCTCGTCGAGGAGTTCGCGCTCGCCCTTGAGCCGGCCGTTGCCCGCCTCGGAGGTGGCGAACGCCTTGATCTCGGCCAACAGCGAGCCCACGGCCGCGCCCTGGTTGCGGAGGATCTTCCGGAAGAACAGGTCGAGGCCCTGGATCGCGGTGGTGCCCTCGTACAGCGAGTCGATCTTCGCGTCCCGGATGTACTGCTCGATCGGGTAGTCCTGCAGGTAGCCGGAGCCGCCCAGGGTCTGCAGCGAACGGGCCAGCATCTCGTAGGAGCGCTCCGAGCCGACGCCCTTGACCAGCGGCAGCAGCAGGTCGTTCATCGCCGCCGCGTCCTGGTCGCCGGGGTTGATCTGGATGGCGTCCTGGAAGGTGGCCGTGTAGAGGACCAGGGCGCGCATGCCTTCGGCGTACGACTTCTGCAGCATGAGTTCGCGGCGCACGTCGGGGTGGTGCGTGATGGTCACCCGCGGCGCGGTCTTGTCGGCCATCCGGGTGAGGTCGGCGCCCTGGAGGCGGGACTTGGCGTACTCCAGGGCGTTGAGGTAGCCGGTGGAGAGTGTGGCGATCGCCTTGGTGCCGACCATCATGCGGGCGTGCTCGATCACCATGAACATCTGCTTGATGCCCTCGTGCACGTCGCCGACCAGTGTGCCGATCGCCGGGTGCTTGTCGCCGAAGGTGAGCTCGCAGGTGGTGGAGACCTTCAGGCCCATCTTCTTCTCGACGTTGGTGACGTAGACGCCGTTGCGCTCGCCCAGGTCGCCGTCGTCGTTCACGTGGTACTTGGGCACCAGGAACATCGACAGGCCCTTGGTGCCGGCGCCGTGACCCTCGGGGCGGGCCAGCACGAGGTGGAAGATGTTCTCGGCCATGTCGTGCTCGGCGCTGGTGATGAAGCGCTTGACGCCCTCGATGTGCCAGGTGCCGTCGGGCTGCTGGACCGCCTTGGCCCGGCCCGCGCCCACGTCGGAGCCGGCGTCGGGCTCGGTGAGCACCATGGTGGCGCCCCAGTTGCGCTCGATGGCCTGCTCGGCGAAGCGCTTCTGCGCGGGGGTGCCGACCTTCCACAGCGTGTAGGCGAAGTTGGGGCCCGCGGCGTACATGTACAGGGCGGGGTTGGCGCCGAGCACCATCTCGGCCGCCGACCAGGCGAGCGAGCGCGGGATGCCGGGGCCGCCGAGGTCGGTGGGCAGGTCCAGGTGGGCCCAGCCGCCCTCCATGAGCGCGGCGAACGACTTCTTGACGCCCTCCGGCAGGGTCACGGTGCCGGTCGCCGGGTCGAACACCGGCGGGTTGCGGTCACCCTCCTCGAAGGAGTCAGCGATGACACCCGTGGCGACCCTGTTGACCTCTTCCAGGATGCTGCGGGCGATGTCCTCGTCCACTTCCGAGAACGGCCCGGTGCCCAGGATGTCGCGGCGGCCGAACACCTCGAAGAGGTTGAACTCCAGGTCGCGCACGTTGCTCTTGTAGTGGCCCATGGGTGCTGCTCTCCTTGAACCGGGGGCGTTAAGTACTGGCGAGTAACCTTACTCGCAATGCTACCCGCCGGTAACCACAGATAAGCGTGGTCTGTGGCACATACGCTCCTGTCATGGACGCCGGAGCTCTGAACGAACGCTGGCGGCGGAATCTCGAGTCATGGGCGATCCCCGACGAGATCCTGGCCGCGGCACCAGCCGACCCCTGGGCGCACGTGCCCGCGCGCTTCGCCGGCCGTACCGACCGTGCGGTGGCCGAGCCCGAGGGGCCCACGCTGGCCAGGGTCGCCGAGGCCCTGCCCGAGGGAGGGGCCGTCCTGGACGTCGGTTCGGGGCCGGGGGGCGCCTCGCTCCCGCTGCACGACCGCATCGGCGACCTCGTCGCCGTCGACTCCTCGGCGGCCATGCTGAAGGAGCTGATGATCCGCGCCGAAGGGCTCGGCGTCGCCGCGACCGCCGTCGAAGGGGCCTGGCCCGACGTCGAGGGCGAGGTGCCGCGGGCGGACGTGGTGATCGCCGCGCACGTCGTCTACAACGTGCCGGATCTGGCGCCCTTCTTCGTCGCGCTCAACGCGCACGCCCGCTGCCGGGTCGTCCTCGAACTGCCGAACCGCCACCCGATGAGCTGGATGAGCCCGCTCTGGGAGCATTTCCACGGCATCCGCCGCCCGGTACGGCCCATCGCCGAGGACGCGGTGGCCCTGGCCGCCGCGCTCGGCTACGACGTGCGGGTGGAGGAGCGCGAGGCGCCGATCGAGCGCTTCACGCACATCGAGGACCTGGCCGAGAGCGTCTGCCGGCGGGTCTGCCTCGATCCCGCGCGATCCGAAGAGGTGGCCTCGACCGCGATGGAGCTCGGCATGTGGCCGGTGCCGCGCGACCGCTGGGTGACGCTCTGGTGGGACACCCGGGAATGAAGGGTGCGCCCAGGCGGTTCTGAAAGGTGAGTGACCGGACGAGACGCGCCGTACCCGGATATGCAAAGACGACGCACGACATTGTCGGACTCGTCTATCTGGGGTCTTCATGGCCTGGGTCATTCTCATCATCGCCGGCGTCCTCGAGGTCGCCATGGCTCTGGCGCTCAAGATGAGCGCGGGCTTCTCCCACCTGTGGTGGTCGCTGGGCTTCGGCGTGTTCGCCGTCGCCAGCTTCGGCCTGCTCTCCTACGCGCTCAAGAGCCTGGAAGTCGGTACGGCCTACGCCGTCTGGACCGGCATCGGCGCCGTCGGCACCGCCGCCCTCGGCATGATCGCGATGGGTGACGACGTCTCGCTGATGAAGGTCGGCTCGATCGCCCTCATCCTGCTCGGCGTCGTCGGCCTCAACCTCGCCGGAGCGGGCCACTGATAACCGGCTTGACGGCTTTGCCGGTGTGACGATTGGGTGGACTCCATGATGGAGATCCATGCGGTGACGATTGACAGCGCCGAGCCGTACGACATGGCCACCTGGTGGAGCAAGGCCACCGGATGGCCGCTCGGCGAGGACGACGAGCCGGGCGATGACGAGATCATGCTGCGGACGCCGTACGGCTTCATGTTGCTGTTCATCCGGGTGCCCGAGGGCAAGACGGTGAAGAACCGCGTCCACATCGACGTGACCGGCAGCGGCGGGCGCACCCGTGACCAGGAGGTGGAGCGCCTGCTGGCCGTCGGCGCGACCATCTTCGAGGACCACCGCCGCGCCGACGGCACCGGCTGGGTGACCATGCTCGACCCTGAGGGCAACGAGTTCTGCGTCTGCCGCAGCGACGCGGAGAAGGGTCTGCCGGGCTGAGCTCAGCGAGCCCGGCCCTTCATGGTCATCGCCACGATGCCGGTGATCAGGTAGACGAGGGCGCCGCGCCAGGCCGAGTCCCAGGCCGCGCCGAAGATGCCCTCGTTGTCGAGGACGAGCTGCACGGGATAGGTGAGAACCGCGGTGATGCCGGCGGGCATCAGGGCGAAGCGCCACGGGTGCCGCAGCGACCACTGCCGCGCCTGCCGGGTGACCCGGTCGCCGATGTCCGGCTTGGCGACCGCGCCGATCGCGGCGATGAGCGCGAACAGGCTGATGCCCAGGCCGAGCGCCCAGGGCAGATCGGCGGTACCGGGCAGGATGACGCCCATGCCGTAGCTGGCGGCGGCGACGGCGCCACCGGCGATGGTGGCGGTCTTCCACGGCGCACCGCGCAGCGCGGCACCTGAGAGGGACAGTTCTTCGCGGCGGCTGATCTCGTTCATGCTTCCACTCTGCCGTTTCGGGGCCCTTGTCCGCATCGGGGAACGACCCTGGCTTCGCCCCCATCTGTTGTCAGGGGCGGTCGGGGTTCCCTTCACATTAGCCGCATAGACGGGAGCCTCACGGAGACTCTGAGAGCCACCAGTCCGCGCGTAGGTGCCGGGTGGTGGCTCTCGTGCTGTCCGAAACCCCACGGAGGGCCTCCGAGACCTATCCCGGAGGCACCAGGCCGGACAGATCTGGCGGCCGGAAGCCGGGACCCTTCACGGCCTTGCCGTCCTTGGAGCCCTCCTTGGTCATGTTCGCCCTGTGGACCTCCGCCAGCACCGCGTCCAGGTCGATGCCGTAGGTGATGGCGGTGCCGTACACGACGTAGACCACGTCGGCCAGCTCCTGTGCGAGGTTCACCAGGTCACCCGACTCGACGGCCTGGCCAACCTCGGTGACCTCCTCGGCGAGCAGTCGCTGTCGCAGGCGGGCCATCCGCTCGTCCGGCGCCGCTGGTGTGTCGGCCACAGGGAAGCCGAACCGTTCGTGGAACTCCCTGACCATCTGCGCTGGGGTCACGTGCGAATCCTCCTGGAGGGCAACGTCTTGACCATGGTGGGCTTGCGCTTGCTAGGGAACTGGACGTCGTAGACAACCACGTCTCCGTACAGTTCGCCGATGACCTTCTCGTCTAGGAACACGTAACAGTCGTCCAGGTTGACGGACAGACGCATGGCCTTGGGCTCGTTCGAGCCGACCTCGAACACCCTCGCCAGGTAGGCGTACGCGTAGAGGTGCTCCTTGAACGTGAGGGCCAGGCCCTCGATCTCGATCGTCACTGGGGGCATACGGCCAGCTTAGGAGCTTGTACATGCTCGTACAAGGTCGTTCATGCTCGTACTCAAATGAGGATGCTCTGACCTGCATGTCTACGGTTGAGCTGTGATCGAGCTACGGGCTGACCAGCCGAAATGGCGGCAGGTGGCAGGCATTCTGCGCCAGCGGATCGAGTCGGGCGAGTATCGCCCTGGCGTCCCGCTGCCCTCCGAAACCGCGATCGGCCAGGAGTTCGGCATAGCGCGCGGCACCGCCCGGAAGATCATCGCCGCGCTGCGCGAAGAGGGCTTGATCTACACCGTTCCGCAGATCGGTTCGTTCGTAGGGTCAGGGCCAGAAGACGCCTGACCCGCACGGACTTGTGCGCCGATTTGGCGGGCTGCTTGGCTGGTAGTGGTAGCGGCGCGCAGCGCCGGGTGTTGACGTTCCCCACCCTCGCACCGCAGCCCCCCACCACAGCACCTCGATCAAGGCCGGACACGGGATGTGTCACGTCGCGGGCCAGCGGGCTCGCTCGACGTCGCTAGGGGAGACCTCACCACTCTCACCTAGGAGAACACTGCAATGAGCAGGTATGACCAGGTCGCCGCTCGAATGACGGTCATCACTGAAGAGATGGAGCGCATCGGCGAGCACGAGCGCCCGACTCGATCGCAGGCGGAGCGCTTCGCAGAGCTGACCGCCGAGTGGACCGACCTCAACATCGAGTTCCGCAACCTCACGCTGGACAAGATCCGAGGTTCGGTCGGGGGCGGAAACGGGATCAAGACCGAGTACGGCAGCGGGACCGGGAACACTCCAGGGCTGGGCGGTGGCTCGATGCGCGACCAGGCGATGCGGACCATTGAGCGAGCCGACATCCCCGCCGAGGCTCAGGAGAAGGCCGAGGGGCTGCTCGGACAGGGCGCACCAGCTCACCGGAGCCTGGCGGAAAGGTGGGTGCTGACCACCGGAGCCCCTGCCTATGAGCGAGCATTCGCCCACCTCGTCGCGGACCCCCAGCGTGGACACATGATGTGGGGCGAGGAGGAGCGCGCGGCATTCCAGGCCGTGCAGAACCTGCGTAGCGAGATGCGTGCAATGTCCCTCACGGACGCCGAGGGCGGCTACATGGTGCCCTTCCACCTGGACCCGTCGATCCTGCTGACCTCTGGCGGCAGCGTGAACCCGATGCGGCAGCTTGCCAGGGTGGTGCAGACCAACAGCGACTCGTGGAACGGCGTGACCAGCGCAGGCGTCACCGCCCACTGGAGGCCGGAAGAGGAAGAGGCCCAGGACGACAGCCCGACCCTCGGACAGGTCACGATCCCTGTCCACAAGGGTGACTCATTCATCCCGTTCAGCATCGAGTTCGGCATGGACGCGGTCAGTCCGATGCAGGAGCTGCAAAGGCTGCTCGTCGACGGAGCGGACCAGCTCCAGGCCACCGCGTTCGTCCTGGGGACGGGCATCAACCAGCCGACTGGAATCGTGACGGCACTGGCTGGAACGGCGAGTGAGATCAACAGCGGTGGCACCGAGGCCCTGACCGCTGCGGACCCGTTCACGCTCCAGGGCGCGCTGCCGCCCAGGTTCAGCCCGAACGCGCAGTGGATGGCACCCCTGCCGATCATCAACTCGCTGCGGCAGTTCGAGACCACCAACGGAGCGCTCAAGTTCCCCGAGCTGGCGAACGGTGTCCTGCTGGGGCGGCGGATGAACGAGAACAGCAACATGGACGGCTCGATCAACCCGGCCGTGACCGCGAACAACTACGTGATGATCTACGGCGACTTCAAGAACTACGTGATCGCCGACCGGATCGGAACGACCATCGAGCTAATCCCGCACCTCGTAGGACCCAACCGCAGGCCGACCGGTCAGCGGGGGCTGTACCTGTACTTCCGTACGGGCGGCAACGTCGTCGTGCCGAACGCATTCCGGATGCTGGACGTGCCGACCACGGCTTAAGACCCGGGGGGAGTGGTGGCCCCCCGATGAGGAGACCCCTTGCTGGTAGGTGGGGGTCTTCGACCTGGGGGACCCCTGTGAAGACTCCGGGGGTCCCCCCTCCTACTTACGGACAGGTGGTGTGGACAGTGGACGACAAGCACACGGAGACGGCGCAGGACGCGCAGGGGTGCGGACGCCCCAGCTACAGCCCGGCAGGCGTTCCCATGTGGCACGGGGACGCGGACGCAGGCCAGTCTGCGGAGCAGGCCGTAGCCGAGCAGGCAGCACTGATCCAGTTTGGTCGGGCCACCGCGCCCCGAGCGCTCAGCAAGCCCAACCTTGCGCACGTCGATGTCGAGTTCATGACCGACGTGGAGCTGACGGACCTGCGGAAGCTGATGGAACGCCGGGCGCACCCGAGCCACCCCGCGCCCCCCACCCTCAAGCGGTTCATGGGCGAGCTGGCGAAGGCGCTCAAGGCGGTTGAGGAGCAGCGGGTGTGGGTTTGGCTTCAGTTCATGGACGACCCCAGCATCCCGCCCGACTGGGACACGGCGGTTGCCGCGCTGCCCCAGGAGTAGGGGGAGGGGGTCGCGACATAGCTGCGGTGAAGTGAAGAGAAATCCCGCAGTTTTTCTCTTTCTTTCCGGAACATGGGGGATCACTCGTCGTATCGCCGACCGTAACTTCTCGTGATCCATCCCCGGCGAGAACCCTGCCGCAGCGTGCCCCGGAGTCAATGGGTGCGCCATATCTTTTGCCCGCGACATACGCCGTGCTCTACTAGGTGTAGGACGACGGCAGAGGGCGACTGCACAAGGTCAACTGACCCCAAGACCTGGTAACCACCCCAGGCGCACGCACACCGACCCTATTGGGCCTCCGGGGACACCCCCCGGACGCTTGGTTAGTCCTGAGAAGTAAGGCGGGCAGCCGACCCCCCCTCCGTGAAGACACCGGAGGCATGTCGTGCATTCGACAACTCTCATCTTCAGCGTGTCCAAGTTCCGGGCCGTGTTCGAGCAGTCGGGCATCTCCAAGAGGGCGCTGGCTCGTCGGATCGGCTTCGACGGCGCGACCCCCGTCTACGGCTACCTCAGCGGGAAGCGGAGGCCCAAGCCCCCGACCGTCGAGCGGATGGCCGAGATTCTCGGCTGCAAGGCCGAGGACCTGTACGTCGAGGTGGAGCTGTGAACGCCAAGGCCGAGTGGACCTCGGTACCCAACGGCGACCGTTACCGGCGGCTGCTGGCCCTGCTGTTCCAGCCGGACGAGGCCGAGCAGGCCCCGGACATGGATCGGGCGGTGGCGTGATGACGCACGCACACCGCCCCCAGGCGAGCAAATCCACCACCCAGGGAAGCACGGAGCATGACATGGCGGCAATCCCTGGTGACCTGCGGCTCGCACTCAAGGAGTCCGCTAAGGACCTGGCCAAACGCGGCATGTTCATCCTCACCGTGGGTCGGCGCGAGGATGGCTCGCCGGACAAGAAGTCCTTTGGCAAGTGGAACAAGGACGAGTTCCCCGGACCGACCTCGCTCGAAACGATCGAGTACGACATGTCGTGGGGCAACAAGTGCGGCATCTGGGTCCGTGTACCCGATGAGTGGGTGGTGGTCGATCCGGACTCCGACGAGGCCGTGGAGTACTGGACGGAGAGGCTCGGAGACGTCCTCGAAAAGGCTGCCGTCAGCCAGCCGCCACACGGCAGGCCGCACTGGTGGTTCCGCATTCCCGCTGGCTCGCAGGGAGTGTTCCGCTGGTCGGCTCCCAGCAGCAACAAGAACAACATCCGGTTCGATGTGCTGGGCCAGCGCCGAGGCGGGGTCATGGCTCCGCCGTCCGAGCACCACAAGGGCGGTCGGCGCGCGTGGATCAAGGGGCTCGACGAGGCGAAGGAGTTGACCTCTGACGAGACCGCGCTGCTGGCTCGCCACACCCTCCCCGGCGCGCCCCCACGGGCGGGCGACGAGGCAACACCGCTCGGGCCACCGCGCGCCCCCAAGTACACGAACGGCGAGGGAACCAAGTACGGCAACAGCGCGCTCAGGTCCGAGGTCAACAAGCTTAGGAAGGTGTGGAGGGCCGACGACGGCACGTTCAACAACACCCTTAACTCAGGGGGCTTCGGCATCGGCCAACTGGTGGCGGGCGGCGAGCTGGATCACGAGTTCGCCTACGACATCCTGACGGAGCTGCTCGACGAGCTGGGCGCTCCGACCAGCGAGTACCGGACCCGCGACTCGGGCTACTTCGACGGGTTCGACCGGCCGAGGGCCAGCACTGCGTTCGACTCGGAGTTCTTCGGATTGGTCAACGGCAGGGAAGGCCAACTGCTGGCCTCCACCCTCGCCGACGCCATCCTCAAGGAGGGACCGATTGGGGTCGGGACCAGCGGCCACCTCTGGGCCTACCGGGACGGCGTTTGGAAGATCGACAAGCACGCGGTCAGGGTCAGGGCGTCAAAGCTGCTCAGCGAGGCGTTCCGAGTCCGGCATGCCATGGACGTTGAGGCAGTTATCCGCTCCAGGGCTCCCGAGATCGAGTGTGAACCGGTACCCAAGTGGATCAACTTCCGAAACGGGCTGCTGGACTGGGAGCAGGGCAAGCTTCACCCGCACTCGCCGGACGCGCTGTCTACCGTTCAGCTTCACACCGAGTGGGACCCCGAGGCTCAGTGTCCGGAGTTCGACCGGTTCCTTGCCAGTGTGTTGCCAGCCGACATGGTCGACATGGTCTGGGAGTTGATCGGCTACCTAATGTACAGCGGCAACCCCCTGCACAAGGCGGTCATGCTGCACGGTTCCGGGCGTAACGGCAAGGGCACCTGGATTCGGGTGATCAAGACCCTACTCGGCGACGAGAACGTGACTGCGGTGACCCTCCAGTCCCTCAACATGGAGCGGTTCGCGGCGGCAAGCCTGTTCGGCAAGATCGCCAACATCGCGGGTGACATCGACGGCACCTACCTGGAGCAGACGGCGAAGTTCAAGGCGATCACGGGTGAGGACGTGATCACGGCGGAGTTCAAGAACAGAGACCCGTTCGACTTCACGCCCTGGGCTGTCCCGGTGTTCAGCGCCAACAAGATTCCTGGCTCCGCCGACGTGACGACGGGCTACATGTCCCGCTGGGTGGTCGTCCCCTTCCCGAATGACTTCACGGGCAAGGAGGACAGGCACCTTGCCGCGAGACTCCAGCGTCCCGAGGAGATCCGGGGCATCGCGGCGAAGGCCGTCCCGGCTCTGCAACGGCTGATGGCAAGAGGCAACTTCGACGAGCCACCCTCCGCCCTGGAGGCCATGGCCGAGTTCAAGCGCCGTACGAATCAGCTCGAAAGCTGGCTCGATGAGTGCTGCGAGCGGACCCCCGACACCTGGGCCGAGCGGGTCACCTTCTACGACGCCTACCGCAGGTGGGCCGAGCACGGGCGCTACGGCGTTCTCAAGGCCGCCGAGTTCTACGACCGGATGCGCAACGCGGGGATCGAAGAGGCGAAGCGGAAGGGCACCCGAGGGTTCAAGGGTGTCACGGTGACCAACGACTACGACAAAACGGCACCGTACCGCGCGAACTGGGACCGCAGCCGCAACTAGCCACCTGCCCCCCACTGCCCCCCAGCAGCGTTCTCACCGGCCAGGGGGCAGCCGGGGGGCAGGGGGGCAGCTACGACCCCACCCCGCTACATCCGGGGGGATCGGTAGGTGGAGAGCGCCCCGTACAGAGCGGGGTGGTGGGGGGCCTGCCCCCCCTGCCCCCCACTGCCCCCGCCCCCAATCAAGAAAGGAAATGAAATGTTCACGATGATTCCAGCAGCGCCAGGATGGCTCGCGGTTATTGAGTTCGATACCAGCGATGGCACGCTGCACGTTCCCTATCGAGTGGAGGCGTGGAACCCCTGGGGAACAGCGATGGTCGCCGACGCCGAAACGGGTTCCCTGGTATCAATCGAATTGATCAACGGCGGCAAGTTCATTCGGCTTATCCCCGACGAGCAGGCCGAGCAGCCTGCTCGGGGTGTGCTCGCTGCTCGTCCCTGGTGAAAAAGCTGTGCTCGGGCTGCTCGCCCCTGTGCTCGGGCCAGACGAGCGGCGAGCGCGAGCAGCCCGAGCACGTGCTCGCCCTATCCGAGCAGATAGTACGAGCTATCTGTGGCCATCCCGGAAATCACCAACTGGGATGGATAGCCACGGATACTGGGATGGATATCCACCCGGGTACCGGTATCCATCCCAGTATCCACACCATTTCAAGGAGGAAACAGATGGACGAGAAGCGATTTCACCCCGCCAAATTCCGGCTCATCAGGATCAAGGCCGGATACGGACGGGCGGAGCTGGCCAAGAAGGCCAAGATGCACAAGGTCACCATCAAGGAATGGGAGCGGGGATACGTCCAGCACCGCATCAGCTCGCCGCACCTGACCCGGTGCGCCCAGGTGTTGGGCTGCTCGGTGGATGACTTCATGGAGCCCGCCGACTGGCTGCCCTGCGCCGATGACCTGGCCCTGCTCAAGCGGCACAAGGAGGTCACCGCCCTCGGTTACCACGGGATCGAGTCGCCCAACCCCAGGAGCGTTCCCGTGAGATACGGGGAATGGCTATCCGGCACCCAGTCGGATACCTAGTCTCACACCCAGTTGGATACCCAGTCTCGAATAGGTCTGGGGAAACGCATCCGGAAAGGCGCGGAGACTGGGTATCTCACTGGGATAGAGACCACCCCCGCCATGCGTTCTCGCGTGGGGCGGAGCGTTCTCGGCGGGGGGCGGGGTGGCGAGCCCCCCGGGAGCCACTGGCCACCCCGCCCCCGGGGGGTATGGGGCCGTAATTCCGGGGGTAGTTCCTGGCGGAATATCTCCGCTGATTGCCTGGGGGCAAGATCCGAACCCAGGAGGCAGCAAATGAAAAGCGTAAAAGTGAGCTGGGGTGGCGGCATCCCGGTTTCCTCAATCGACGGGATTCGCGAGGCCCTGCAGGCGCTGTTCGGCAATACCCCGCGATTCGAGGCCGAGGATGCGGCGGCGGGAGTGTGGCTCGTGGAGCTGCCCGCCGAATACGCGGCATTCGGAACCCTAATCATGCAGGGTGGTCCGTTCACGCTGACCGGAAATATTGTTGGTGACAATTCCTGGGTGATTTAATTTTATTAGACGCCGCAATTAAGGAGCCAGGAAATGACCACCACCCCCGCCACCAGCGCCGCCGACAAGCCGCAGGCCACCACGCCCCAGCCCAAGGCTAAGAAGGTCGTGGAGCCCCGCCCGTGCCTGTGCGGCTGCGGCGAGCAGATCACCAGCCGCAAGGGCATCTTCCGCCCCGGACACGACGCCCGGCACTGCTCCCAGCTCGCCAAGGCGGTTGCCAACAAGGAGCTGACCAAGGCCCAGGCGCTCGCGCAGGCCGGGAAGGCAAGCGAGGCCCTGCGGAACAAGCTGGCGACCATGCTCGACAACGCCGCCCAGCGCGCCAAGGCCAAGGCGGCTGCCCCCAAGGCCAACGAGAACGTTGCCCCCTAACCCCCCGTCCCCCCCAGGACCCCCGCTACGGCGGGGGTCCAACCCGTATTAAGGAGCCGAACATGCGAGCCGCGATTTACGCGAGGGTCTCGACCGAGCACCAGGTTGACGGCAGCAGCCTGGACGAGCAGGTTCGTAAGTGCCAACAGGAGGCCGACCGTCGAGGCTGGGAAGTCGTGCAGGTCTACCGGGAGGGGTTCACCGGGACGCAGGACAGCCGACCCGAGCTTGACCAGCTCCTGGCACAGTGCGCTAACGGCGGAGTCGGGGCAGTGCTGGTATCCAAGCTTGACAGGCTGGCACGTGACGAGATCGCACGCATCCTGACCATGCGTGAGCTGGCCGAGCTGGATGTTCAACTCGTCGCGCTGGACTTGGGCGGAGCCGACCACCGCACCGAGGAGGGCGAGCTGATTCACGGCATTGTCGGGCAGGTGGCCGCCTGGGAGCGTCGCAGGTTGCTGCGGCGGATGGCCGAGGGGCAGCACGGCAAGGCCAGGGCGGGCGGGTGGCCCGCTTCGCCGAGCGCACTTCCGTACGGCTACCGACTGGAGGGGCAGGGGCGAACCAACAAGGTCGTGCACAACGCCGACGAGGTCGCCATGCTGCGGATGGTGGTCGGCTGGATCGTGGACGACGGCTTGACCAGGGGGCAGGCCGCAGTGCGGCTGAACGCCGAGGGCTACCGCCAGCGGAACGGCAACCCCTGGCACTACGACAACCTTCGGGACGTGCTGCGCAAGAACCGGGGTCTGGTCGGCGAGCTGAGTTGGGGCGGCAAGAAGTCGAGCGGCAAGTACGGCGACCCCATCACGATCCAGGTGGAGCCGATCATCGGCGAAGCCCGGTGGCTCGCCCTGCAAGAGGCGCTGAGCCGCAACACGCGGGTGGCTGGCCAGAAGCGCGAGTTCCCGCTGGGAGGGGGGAGGGTGGCCTCGCCCTGCGGGCTGCCTTACGGAGGAGTCTCCAGGCAGGCCGATGGGTCACGCATCTACCGGTGCAAGGGGCGACGGTGGAACTCGACCGGAGCACCCAAGTGCGACTGCGTCAACATCAAGGCTGACACGCTGGACAGGCGGGTGTGGGCAGAGGTGCGCGACCTGCTGGGGCGA
Source organism: Nonomuraea sp. NPDC046570 (assembly GCF_040645915.1). Classification (NCBI taxonomy): domain Bacteria; kingdom Bacillati; phylum Actinomycetota; class Actinomycetes; order Streptosporangiales; family Streptosporangiaceae; genus Nonomuraea; species Nonomuraea sp. NPDC046570. Next base: position 271,409 of record NZ_JBEYZF010000008.1, read on the forward strand.
CCGGAACGGCTGATGCGGCTGGCCAGCGACTACTACGCCAACCGCGCCGACCAGGTGGAGGCCGAACGTGACGAGCTGGAGCAGATCACGACCCACCTGGCCAAGCTAGAGCGGAGCCTCGTGGACGACGTTGCCGAGTACCTGCGAGCTGGGGTGGACCCCGAAGTGGTCAAGCAGGCAACCGACCGCATCAAGGGGGAGATGGCCGAACTGAGGGGACGAAGGGCTGAGTTGGTAGCCCGAGTCGAGGACGCCAACGGCGAGTCCGAGCGGATGCGCGCCCTGATCGAGCTGTCGGAACGAGCCAGCGCCAGACTGGCGAACATGGACCTGGCCGAGCAGGCGGAGGTCTTGAAGTTGCTGGATGTGCGGGTGACTGTGCTGGAGAATCACCACGAGCCGAGCCTGCGAATCACGGGCGTCGTGCCCATACAACAGGCAGGGGCGGAGCCCTGACCCGTCCCTGACATGATTCGGACATGCGGGAAATCACCATTGAGCGCCTTGGCACGCAGGACGGAGAGCGGTTGCGGGAGGTCAGGCTGCGGGCGCTGGCCGAGGCTCCCGACGCCTTCGGGTCCACCTACGAGAAGGACGCGGCCCACCCGCCGGAGAAGTGGGCCGAACGGCTGGCGAACCCGGGCTCGGCCTGGTTCGCGGCCGTCGACGGCGGCGCGGACGTCGGGCTGGTCTGCGGCCTGGAGGAGGAGCACGGGCACGTGCACCTGCTGTCGATGTGGGTCGCCCCCGAGGCGCGGGGCCGGGGACTGGGCTCCCGGCTGGTCGACGAGGTGATCTCCTGGGCGCGCGGGCGCGGCGCCGAGGAGATCGGCCTGTGGGCGGTCGACCAGAACCACACGGCCCGCGCGCTGTACACCGGCAAGGGGTTCACCCCCAGCGGCAAGGTGATGGCGCTGCCGTCCAACCCGGCGCTGATGGAGTCGCACTACGTGCTGTCCCTGCTGTTCCGGCAGGCCACCAGGAGCGATGTGCCGGCGATCGTGGCGATGCTGGCCGACGACCCGCTGGGCGCGCTCCGGGAGGGTGACCCCGCCGACGAGCGCTACCTGGAGGCGTTCGAGCGGATCGAAGCCAACCCGTGGGAGGAGCTCATCGTGGCCGAGGACGGCGGCAAGGTGGTGGGCACGATGCAGCTCAGCTACCTCGCCGGGATCTCCCGGATGGGCGCGGTGCGCTGCCAGATCGAGGCAGTCCGGGTCGCCGCCTCCACCCGCGGCCAGGGGCTCGGCCGCAAGATGATCGTGTGGGCGGTCGACCGGGCTCGGGCGCGCGGCTGCGCGATGGTGCAGCTCACCTCGGACAGGTCCCGCACCGACGCGCACCGCTTCTACGACTCGCTCGGCTTCACCGACTCACACGTCGGCTACAAGCTCAAGCTCGACTAGGTTGTCGTGGTAGACGGCGCCCCTGCCCATGTCGGCGTCGCGCTCCGCCACGACCGCGTTCGGGTTCGCGCCGCCGGGGCTCAGTTTGGGCCAGCTTCCCTTGGGGCTGGCCACGACGCCCCTCGCCACCCGGTCGCTCACCTCGACGTCGGCCAGGAACTCGCCGGTGGCGTTGTGGACGCGTACCCGGTCGTTGTCGGCGAGGCCGCGGGCCTCCGCGTCGGCCGGGTTGACCAGCACCCTGGGGTCCTTGGCCCGGCGTAGCAGCTCGGGGTTGTTGGCGAAGGTGGTGTTGAGGAAGGTGTGCGCGGCCGGGGTGATCAGGGTGAGCGGGTAGGGGCCCTGGCCTGCCGTACGGGCGCTCAGGGAGAGGGTGTAGCCCTTGCGCGGGAAGCGCATCCGGCCCGAGGGGGTGGGGAAGCCTTCGGCGAAGGGGGTGAACGGGTCGGGGTAGTTCAGCCTGATCCAGCCCTCCTTGCGCAGGCGTTCCAGCGTGATGCCGTCCAGGGAGGGGTCGCCGCTGGACAGGAGCTGTTCGGCCAGTTCCAGGTCGGAGTCGAACAGGGAGGGCTCGGTCATGCCCATGTGCGCGGCCAGCCGGCGGAAGGTCTCGGTGGTGGACAGGCACTCGCCCGGCGGTTCGACGGCGGGCTCGTTCCACATCAGGTACAGGTGGCCGTAGCCGGCGTGCAGGTCCATGTGCTCGGTCTGCATGGTGGCGGGCAGCACGATGTCGGCGTAGTCGACGGTGTCGGTGGGGAACTGCTCCATCACGACGGTGAACAGGTCCTCGCGGGCCAGGCCCTGCCTGATTCGGTTGGTGTCGGAGGTGCTGCCGAGCGGGTTGGCGCCGAACACCCACAGGCACTTCACCGACTCGCCCTCCAGCCCCTCGGCCAGGCGGGTCATGGTGAGCGTGCGGACCGGCTTCTCCAGCAGATCGTTGCGCGGGTCGATGCGCACCTTCACATGGTCGGAGGTGGAGTAGGCGACGCCGCCGCCGGGGTGGCGCCAGTCGCCGGTCACGCCGGGGATGGCGGCGATGGTCTGCATCGCGCTGCCGCCGCCTTCGTGGCGCTGGACGCCCATGGTGGCGCGGATGCCGGTCGGGCGGGTGTGCGCGAGCCGCATCCCCAGGCTGTGCACATCCTCGGCCGGGATGCCGGTGATCTCGGCCACCCGCTCGACCGGGTGCCGGAGGATCTCCTGCCGGAACTCCGCCCAGCCCTCGGTGTGCCGCTCCAGGAAGTCGCGGTCCTCCGCGCCCTCCCGCAGCACCACGTTGAGCAGCCCGAGCGCGAGCGCCGCGTCGGTGCCGGGCCTGATCGCCAGGTGCTGGTCGGCCTGGTCGGCGGTCCTGGTGCGGATCGGGTCGATGGCCACCACGTGCGCGCCGTCGGCCCGCGCGTCCTGGATGAACTTCCACAGGTGGTGGCCGCTGGTCAGCGTGTTGGTGCCCCAGAGCAGGATCAGCTTCGACTGGGCGAACATCTCCGGGTCCATGCCCGCGGCGGTGCCGTTGGCGCGCCGCAGCCCGAGACTGCCCGCGGTGGAGCAGATGTTCAGGAAGTGCCGGGAGGCGCCGAGCATGTTCCAGAACCTGCGCCCGGCGTGCCCCTCCTCGCCCTGGAGGTAGCCGAGCGACCCGGTCCCCTGGTACGGCCAGATGGCCTCGCCGCCGTGCTCGGCCACGATCGACCGCAGCCGGTCGGAGATCTCGTCCAGCGCCTCCTGCCAACTGATCCGCTCGAACCGCCCAGCCCCTTTGGGCCCGGTACGGCGCAGCGGATACAGCAGCCGGTCCCCGGCCCGGGTGTGCTCCAGATACCTGTTGACCTTCACGCAGAGCGCGCCCCTGGTGTAGGGGTGGTCGGGGTTGCCGCGCAGCTTCACGGCCTTGCCGTCCTGGACGGTCACGACCCACGAGCAGGTGTCGGGGCAGTCGAGCGGACACGCCCCAAGAACCTTCAATTCACCCGACATACCACCTGATAGTAGGGCGGGCACCTGGCTGGTGCCCGCCCCAGGTGTCTCAGCTCGCCGCGGCGGCGGGCATCTCGTGCTGACGGGCCGTCCGCGCGGTCGCGGCCGGAGCGGTCTGGTGCGGCTTGCCCGCCACGTGCACGCTGTCGAGCTTGGCGGCGTCGAAGGCGTAGAGCCCAGCCAGCGTCGCGATGGCGTCGGCGTTCACGTCGAGGGCGGTGTCGCTGATGTTCTTGATGTCGTCGCAGCCCTGGTGGTAGCACGGGTCGTAGCGCATGCCCGCCGTACCGCCGAACAGCGCGGCCTCCGCGGCCGTCTTGCGCTGCTCGGCCCCGGTGAACAGGCCGCCCGAGGGGATGCCGACCTCGATGAACGGGCCGTAGTCGGAGCGGCCGTCGAAGTCGGTGCCCCGGAACGCCAGCTTCCGCGAGGTGTAGAACGCCTCGAAGTCCTTCTCGATCTGCGCCGAGCCCTCCGGGCCGGGGCCGGAGCCGACGCCGTCGGAGTTGTCGCCGTCGTAGATCGAGTAGATGTAGTTCGGCGAGGCGATCATGTCGTAGTTCAGGTAGAGGCCGATGTTCGCCCGCTCCTGCTCGGTCAGCGAGTTCACGTAGTGCTGGGCCCCGAGCAGGCCGAACTCCTCGCCGCCCCAGAAGGCGAAGCGCACCGCGTTGGCCGGCTTGGTCGTGGCCATCCGCAGCGCGACCTCCAGCAGGGCGCCGACGCCCGCGCCGTTGTCGTTGATGCCGGGACCGTCCTCGACCGAGTCGAGGTGGCCGCCGAGCACGACGACGTTGTCCGTACGGCCCTTCCTGGTCTCGGCGAGCACGTTGAAGGACGGATAGGTCTTGATCTCCGTCTCGCCGCTGAAGGCGATCTTCACCGTGGCGCCGGGCGTGGAGGCCAGGTCCCTGCCCTCGTAGAAGCTGGTGAAGACGACCGGGATGTCCGCCTGCCCGCCGAGGTCGGGCCTGAGGTCCACCTCGTCACGGCCGGGCTGACCCTCGTTGAACAGCACCACGCCCGCCGCCCCCGCCGCCTTGGCGTTGGCCACCTTGACGCTGAAGTTGCAGGTGCCGCGCTGGATCAGCGCGAAGTTGCCCGCGGTGAACCCGGCGAAGTCCGCCGCCTCGCAGCCCGAGGAACTGGAGTTGGGCGTCGGGCCCGGCGGGATGACCACGTCGACGGGCTGCACCGGGGCGGTGAAGGTGCCGTCGGCCGACCCCAGCGCGGGGATCCAGTCGAGCCCGAACGGGTAGACCTTCGGGTTCGGCGAGACCCGCTCCAGCGTCGGCTTGGTCTTGTACTCCTCGCTCTGGAACTCGAAGTTCTGGACCGTGACCTTGTAGCCGGCCAGGCGCAGCAGGCCGGCCACATAGTCCTTGGAGAGCTCGAAGCCGCGCGAGCCGTCCACCCGGGTGCCCCCGGTGAACTTCGCGAAAGCGTCGAGCACCCGCAGGTGCTTCTTGACGTTCGAGCCCTTTACGGCCTCGACGAGTTTGCGCACCTCGTTCTGGCCGCCGTGATCGGCGTACGCCGTGCCCGTGACGGCCAGCGGAGCGACGAGTACGGCGGCGGCCAGAATCGCGCCGATGCTGCTTTTCCCCAGGCGATGACGCATGTGACTCCTCGGAATAGGAGAATGACGAATATCCCCCGAAAAGTGACGCCTGACGGGAAAAGTATGATGAGTTGCGCTATTGGGGAAGATGTAATTCGTATTTGTTACATAGCTCCCGCATACTCGGCGACAACCGCCGCGACCGCGTCGGTGTTGATGTCCAGCACGTGGGAGTTGACGTTGCGCAGGTCGTCGCAGGCCTTGTGGTAGCACGGGTCGTACGGGGCGCCCGCCGTACCACCGAAGAGCTTGGCCTCCTCCGGCGTCTTGACCGCCTCGGCCCCCGTGAACAGCCCCCCGGCCGCGATTCCCGCCGCGATGAATGGCCCATAGTCCGAACGCCCGTCGAAGTCCGTCCCCCGGTACGGCAGGCCCCGCCCCTGGTAGAACCGCTCGAAGGCCTTCTCCACCTTCGCCGACCCCTCAGGCCCGGGTCCCGCCCCCATCTTGTCGGAGTCGTCGCCGTCGTAAATGCCGTAGATGTGATTGGTCGAGGCGACCATGTCGAGGTTCAGGTAAACCTCGATGTCCGCCCGCTGGGCGGCCGAAAGGTTCTTGACGTAGTGCGTCGAACCGAGCAGCCCCTCCTCCTCGGCTCCCCACCAGGCGAAGCGCACCGCCCGCTGCGGCGTGAACTTGGCCGTCTGCAGCGCGATCTCCAGCACCGCCGCGCTCCCCGACCCGTTGTCGTTGATCCCGGGCCCTTCCAGCACCGAGTCCAGGTGCGCCCCGACCATGACGACGTCGTGCGTGCTGCCCGCGCGGGTCTGCGCGATCACGTTGTGCGTGGTGCGCGTCTCCGACGAGGTCTTGGTCTGCACCGTCACCCGGCCGGCGTGCCCGATCCGCTTACCCGCCTTCGCGGGCACACCCACCACGGGTACGCGCTGCGGCTTGCCCAGGGTGCCCCTGAACGGCCCGTCCTGGTTGACCACGACCACCGCCCGCGCGCCCGCCTGCACGGCGTTCGCCGTCTTGACCGCGAACGAGCACACGCCCCGCTGCACCACCGCGATCCGCCGCGGGACGAAACGCTTGAAGTCGGCGTCCGCGCAGCCCCTCCCCACCCGCTGCGGACGCGCCCGCACCTTCCCGCTGCCCGAGTACGCCAGCGTGGTGACCTCCTGTTGGACGTGCCGGCCGCTCAGCACCCGGGCGGGCTCCAGTTCGCGGTAGAAGTCGAAGGTGAAGGGCTGCATCTCCACCTCGTACCCGGCCTCCCGCAGGCGGTCGGCCACGTAGGCGGCCGAGGCGTCGTGACCGGGTGTGCCGGCCGCGCGGTTTCCGCCGTGCGCGTCGGCGATCGCCTGGAACGCCCGCAGATGGTGGAGCGCGTTCTCCCCGGACACCGCGTCCACCAAAGGGGAGCCCGGAGCGGCGAGAGCGAGGAGCAGCAACGTATGAGTGATCATGCGAAGAGCGTGGCAACTGACAGGGAGAACGTCAGCAGGACGCGTCGATGCTGGTAGACACGTTACCCGGACAGATAGGTGAGGTGGCGATTAGGGACACTGGAGGATAGACATCGCACGGTCTGGGGTGGAAGGGGCAGAATCGCTGACGGTGGCGAATATAAGAGAACGCGAAGAAGCGGCGGACCTCTCGGAGGGGGTTCCAGCCGTGCCTGACGCGCGCGACGACGCCGTGGTGTTCGTCGTCGAACCGTTGTTGCCGCAACGCCTGCGCAGGCCCTCCGACGCGCTGCGCTTCATCGCCACGCTCCTCGTGCTGGCCGCGGTGATCCTGCTCGCGCTCGTCGCCAAGCAGACGCTCAACGGCCTGGAGAAGGACGTCGCCGAGGGCACCACCCGGGTGCCCGACCTGCTGAGCAGGACCGCGACATTCCTCGGCGGCGCCGCCGTGCTGATCGTCCCCACCGCCTTCGCCGTCGAGCGGGTCTACCACCGCGACGGCCTGCGCGTCGCCGAAGGACTGATCGCGGCGATCGTCGGCATGGTCGGCTCGTTCCTGCTCGGCCAGTGGGTGCTCACCACCGCCCCCGACGACCTGCGCGTGCTGCTGACCGGCAACAGGTCGGTCGAGCCGCTCAACGCCCTGCTCACTTCGGTGATCGCGTACACCACCGCGGTGCGCATCTCCCGAAGACCCACCTGGCGCGTCGCCGTCTGGACGGTGATCGGCCTCTACACCTTCGCCCTCTACACCGGCACCCAGATCACCCTGCCGGGCGCCATCGTCACCATCCTGCTCGGCATGCTCGTCGGCTACGGCACCCTGTACGGCATCGGCAGCCCGAACACCCGCCCGCCCGGCAACGCCGTCGTCGCCGCCCTGCGCAAGCTGTCCTTCTCACCCGTCTCGGCCCGCCGGATCGACGACGACCACCAGGGCAGCCGCCGCTACGCCGTCGGGCTGAACGACGGCAGCAGCCTCGACGTCACCGTCCTCGACCGCGACCGGCAGGTGGCGGGCCTGCCGTACCGGCTCTGGCGGCGGTTTCGGCTCAACTCGGAGACCCGGCGGCGGGCCATCCGCTCGCTCCGCGCCGAGCTGGAGCGCGAAGCGCTCATGGCGTACGCCGCGCAGGCGGCGGGCGCGAGCACGCCGCGGCTGCTGGGCACCAGCGAGATCGGCACCGAGGCGGCGCTGCTCGCCTACGAGCACCTCGACACCAGGTCGCTGGACGAGCTGCGCGATGAGGAGATCGACGACGACCTGCTCGCCCAGATCTGGGAGCAGGTTCTGCTGCTGCAGGTGCAGCGGCTGGCCCACCGGCGGCTGATCGGCGACAGCATCCACGTCGACCGGGCCGGGCGGGTCGTGCTCACCGACGCCCGCAGCGGCGACATCGCGGCCGGCGACCTGCTGCTCAGACTGGACATCGCCCAGTTGCTGACCTACCTGTCGCTACGGGTCGGCGCGGAGCGCTCGGTGGCCGCCGCGGCCGCCGTCCTCGGCCCCGACTCGCTGGCCGCCGCCCTGCCGCTGCTCCAGCGCATCGCGCTGACCCGCGACACCCGGGTGGCGCTGGCGAAGAACAAGCAGCTGCTGCCCGCCATCCGCGAGCACATCGTGGCGCTCAAGCCGCAGGTCGAGGTGGAGGAGGTCCGCCTCGAACGGTTCAAGCCGCGCACGCTCGTCACCATCATCGCGAGCGCGCTGGCCGCCTACTTCCTGCTCTCCCAGCTCAGCCAGGTCAACCTGATCAAGGTGGTGACCACCGCGAACTGGGCGTGGACGGGCCTCGCCCTGATCGCCGCGTTCGTCAGCTACCTGGCCGCCTCGTTCACGCTCAGAGGGTTCGTGCCCGAACGGCTGCCGCTGGGCCGGACCATCCTCGTCCAGTTCGCCGGGTCGTTCGTCAAGCTCGTCGCGCCCGCCGCCGTCAGCGGTATCGCGATCAACACCCGATACCTGCAGAAGCGCGGGATCCCGCCCGCGCTCGCGGTGGCCAGTGTGGGCGCCTCTCAGCTCATCACGCTGGTCTTCCACATCGGGCTGCTGCTGTTCTTCGCCTACGTCACCGGCTCCAGCACCGCGACCTCGTTCACGCCCTCGCGCGGACTGGTCGTGGCGCTGCTCGCGGTGGCCGTGCTCATCGTCATCGTGCTGGGCGTGCCGGTCCTGCGCCGGCTGCTCACCCAGCGGCTCAAGCGGCTCTTCTCCAACGTGCTGCCCCGCCTGCTGGACGTCGTGCAGTCGCCCCGCAAGATCCTCGAAGGCTCCTTCGGCACGCTGCTGCTCACGCTGGCGTTCATCACCTGCCTGGACGCCTGCGTACGCGCGTTCGGCGGCCAGATGGACTTCACCGCGGTCGCCGTCGTCTTCCTCACCGCGAACGCCATCGGCTCGGCCGCGCCCACACCTGGTGGTCTGGGCGCGGTCGAAGCGGCCCTCGTGATCGGGCTGACCGTGGCCGGCCTGCCCAAGGAACTCGCCACCTCAGCCGTGATCCTCTACCGGCTGCTCACCTTCTGGCTGCCGGTGCTGCCCGGCTGGGCGTCCTTCACCTACCTGCAGCGGCACGAGGCCCTGTGATCTTGTCGATCGCGGCCAGTTCGTCCTCGGTGAAGGCCGGGCCGTTCACGCAGTCCACATTCGCCTCAAGCTGCGCGACGCTGCTCGCGCCGATCAGCACCGAGGTCACCCGCTGGTCCCTGAGCGCCCACGACAACGCCATCTGCGCCAGGCTCTGGTTCCGGTCCGCGGCGACCTCGTTCAGCGCCCGCGCCAGGTCGCGGTCCCGCTCGGCCTCCTCGACCGTCAGGAACCCGCTTGTCGCCGCCCGAGAGCCGGCGGGCACCCCGTCGAGGTAGCGGTCGGTCAGCAGCCCCTGCGCCAGCGGCGAGAAGACGATGCAGCCCATCCCCTCCTCCTCCAGCGTGTCCAGCAGCCCGTCCTCGATCCACCGGTTGATCATCGAGTACGACGGCTGGTGGATCAGCAGCGGCGTGCCCATCTCCCGCATGATCCGCGCGGCCTGCGCGGTCATTTCCGGGTCGTAGGAGGAGATGCCCGCGTACAGCGCCTTGCCCGACCGCACCGCCCGGTCCAGCGCCCCCATCGTCTCCTCCAGCGGCGTCTCCGGATCGGGCCGGTGGCTGTAGAAGACGTCGACGTACTCCAGCCCCATCCGCTCCAGCGACTGGTCCAGACTCGCCAGCAGGTACTTGCGCGACCCGAACTCGCCGTACGGCCCCGGCCACATGTCCCAGCCGGCCTTGGTGGAGATGACCAGCTCGTCCCGGTACCTGGCGAAGTCCTCGCGGAAGATCCGCCCGAAGTTCCGCTCCGCCGAGCCGTACGGCACGCCGTAGTTGTTGGCCAGGTCGAAGTGGGTGACGCCCAGGTCGAAGGCCCGGCGCAGGATCGCCCGGGAGTTGTCCAGCGGCCGGTCGTCACCGAAGTTGTGCCACAGCCCCAGCGACACCGCGGGCAACTTCAGCCCACTCCTGCCACTGCGGTTGTACGGCTGCCGCTCGTAGCGGTCGTCGGCCGCCAGATAGGTCACTTCATCCCCTTCTCGATGATCCAGGCGAGCGCGAACGCCTCTTCCCGCCACGCGTCGTACCGCCCGCTGCGCCCGCCGTGCCCCGCGCCCATCTCCGTCTTGAGCAGGAACGGCCCGCCCCGCGCGGTCGCCCGCAGGCGCGCGACCCACTTGGCCGGCTCGTGGAACAACACCCGCGTGTCGTTCAGACTGGTGATCGCGAGAATCGGCGGGTACGCCCTGCCGTCCACGTTCTCGTAGGGGGTGTACGACTTCATGTAGGCGTACACGTCCGGGTTGTGCAGGGGGTCGCCCCACTCGTCCCACTCGATCACGGTCAGGGGGAGCGACGGGTCGAGGATGGTGTTGAGCGCGTCGACGAACGGCACCTCGGCCACCACCCCGGCGAACGCCTCGGGCGCCAGGTTGGCGACGGCGCCCATCAGCAGGCCGCCCGCCGAGCCACCCCTGGCGATCACCCGGTCGCTCCAGCCGCCGGCCTTCAGGTGCGCGGCCACCGCGACGAAGTCGGTGAAGGTGTTCTTCTTACTGGTCAGCTTGCCGGTCTCGTACCACCTGCGGCCCATCTCGCCGCCGCCGCGCACGTGTGCCACGGCGAAGGTGAACCCCCGGTCCAGCAGCGACAGCCTGGCCACCGAGAAGCTCGGGTCGATGGAGGTCTCGTAGCTGCCGTAGCCGTACAGCACGGTGGGCGCGGGACTGACCGCGTCCTTGCGCCGGACGATCGAGATCGGCACCCGCGTGCCGTCCTCCGCCGTCGCCCACTCGCGGAACTGCTCGTAGTCGCCGGGGGTGTATCCGCCGAGCACCGGCCGCTGCTTCAGCAGGATCAGCTCGTTCGTCCGCAGGTCGTAGTCGTACACGCTCGGCGGCGTCACCATACTGGTGTAGCCGAGCCTGAGCCGCCTGGTGCTGAACTCCGGGTTCCCCGCGGGCGCCACGTCGTACAGCGGCTCGGGAAACTCGATCTCGTACGGCTCCGCCGCCCGCGGCAGCACCCGGATGCCGGTCAGGCCGTCGCGCCGGAAGTGCACGACCGAGTGGTCGGCGAACGCGTCGATCTCCAGCAGCCGGGTGTCGTCGCGGTGCGGGATCAGCGGCGTCCAGGTGCCGGGGGAGTTCAGCGGGGCGGTGGCCAGCTCGAAGTTCTCCGCGCCCTCGTTGTGCAGGACGAAGAAGTGGTCGCCGGCGTGTTCGATGCCGTACTCCACGCCGGTGGTCCGCGGCCGGACGAGCCGGAACTCGCCGGTCGGGTCGTTGGCGTCGAGGATCCGCACCTCGCTGGTGATCTTGCTGCTGGCGCCGAGGACGAGGTACTTCTCGCTCCTGGTCAGCCCGACGCCGACCCAGAAGCGCTCGTCGGTCTCCTCGTAGACGAGCACGTCGTCCTCGGCGGAGGTGCCGAGCGTGTGGCGGTAGACCCGGTAGGGGCGCCAGGCGTCGTCGATCCTGGTGTAGAAGAACGCGCTGCCGTCGCCGGACCAGGCTCCGCCGTAGAAGATGCCGGTGATCTCGTCACTCAGCACCTCGCCGGCCTCAAGGCGCTTGAACTTCAGCGTGAAGCGCTCGTCGCCGGTGTAGTTCGTGGAGAAGGCGAGCGTCGTACCGTCGGGCGACAGGCTGCTGGTGCCCACCGAGAAGAAGTCGCTGTCCCCGGCGAGCTCGTTGCCGTCAAGGATGACCTGCTCACCCGGCAGCGCCCCGGACACCGAGACCTCAGGCGGCGTGTCCCCATCGGCGGGAACCCGGCAGGAAACCCCGTACTGCTTCCCCTCTTGAGTACGGGAGAAGTACCACCACGCACCTTTTCGACTGGGTACGGACAGGTCCGTCTCCTGGGTGCGTCCCTTGATCTCCTGGAACACCTCCTCCTGAAGATCCGTCAGGTGAGCGGTCTCCTGTTTGAGGTAGGCGTTCTCCGCTTCCAGATACGCGATCGTGTCGGGGTCTTCCTTGTTGGTGAGCCAGGCGTACTCGTCGATCACGGTGTCGCCGTGATGGGTGCGCTCGGTGGGAACCTTCTTCGCCTCAGGCGGCATCTGGCTGGTCACGACGCCGAGTCTATGGTCGGCCGTGATCGTTCTGTGGCCTATGGAGAGTGAGTTCTCGTCCCGAGGGGTCAAGGGCGCTGCTAATCTTTAGAAGCCGACGCAATGCGGCGCAACCACTCCTCTTCGCTCCGGTGATCAGGCATGGCTCGCCTCGCTGGTCGACGGCAATCCCTGGTAGCTCGGCGGTTCTGAAGATCGGTTCGCGGATCGGTCGAAGGGCTGGTAAGTTAGAGGGGTTGCCCCGGAAACGGGGCAGTCGAAATTCTAGATAGTTTGACCGGATCGCGGATTTGACGCCGAAACGGAAAAGCCGCTAGAATTAAGACATAACGAAGCGAGCGCCGCCTGGTGGTTCTAGGGTGTACGCGTCCGTTTCTTGAGAACTCAACAGTGTGTTAAAAGCCAGTGCA